>JANPCZ010000036.1:0-8740 GCA_031431215.1 Myxococcales bacterium | reverse complement strand
ACCACCAACAACAGCTCGCCCGCATCGACTGACAGCGACACCTGGTCGAGCACCATGCGCCCCGCCCGCCGCAGGCCCACGTCGGTAAGACGCAACACGCCCGCGATGCTCGCCCCGCCCGGGCCGCGCCGCCAGTTTCTTTCCTTTACTACGTGTCCCAAATACCCGATAAATTGGACTCATGGTACTTCGGCTCTTGAAGCCATCGCTGGCACGGAGCTTCTTCCTGTTTGGCGCCCGCAGTACGGGCAAGTCGACCCTGCTGCGGCAGACCTTCCCCGCCAAGGACGTCCTTTGGCTCGACCTTCTCGATCCCGAGGTCGAAAAGCGGTTCCTGCTGCGCCCGTCGTTGCTGGCGGAGCAGGTCGAAGGCTCGGGTGCCAGGTGGGTGGTCATCGACGAGGTACAGCGTGCGCCCCGCCTGCTGGACATGGTTCACCTGATCATCGAACGAAACCGATCTGTCCGTTTCGCGCTTACGGGATCGAGCGCCCGCAAGCTGAAACGGGGCGGTGCCAATCTCCTGGCGGGGCGTGCCAGCGTGTTCCGCCTTCACCCGTTCTCGTTCGCCGAGTACGAGCGGGGATTCGTCCTCGACGAGGCCCTCCGCTGGGGGACCCTGCCGATGGTCGCTCTTGAACCGGACACGCGAGAGAAGAAACGCATCCTCGATGCGTACGCAAATACCTATCTCAGGGAGGAAATCACGCAGGAACAGCTGGTCAGGGGCATTGAGCCCTTTCGCCGATTCCTGCCCGTGGCAGCCCAGAATGGCGGTGAGATCCTCAACTATTCGAAAATTGCGAGCGAGGCCGCCATCCAGATCAAGAGCGCCCAGCGCTTCTATGAAATCCTGGAAGACACACTGCTCGGATTTCGTCTGGAAGCGTTTCACCTGTCGGTGAGAAAGCAGCAACGGCAGGCACCGAAGTTCTTCCTGTTCGACCTCGGTGTGCAGCGAGCCCTGGAAGACCAACTCGGCGAAGGGGTCCAGCCTCAAACCGGCCCCTATGGGCGCCTGTTCGAAAGTCACGTCGTCCTCGAGATGATACGGCTCAACGATGCCCTCGAAACCGGACTACGCCTCAGTTACCTTCGGACCAAGGACGGCGCCGAAATTGACGTCGTCGTCCAGAGCGGACGTACGGTGGTGGCCCTGGTCGAAATCAAGTCCGCGGAACGAGTGGAGGAACGGCATTTTCGCCACCTGATGCGATTTTCCAATGATTTCCCCGACGCGAGATTGATCGTTGCCTGCAAAGAGGAACGGACGCGCAAGCTCGGACGCATCGAAATCCTCCCGTGGCAAAAAGCGTTGCGAAGCCTATTTCTGAACGACGAGGGACGGTGAGACAGTGTCTGTCGCGACGCGGGCGCCTCGGGCAGCATCCGCAGCGAGGTGGCCCAGCCCGACAAGCACCCGGCTACCAGGCGATCTAGTGTCATGACCGCGAAGCCGGGACCGCCCTCGCAAAGAATCGACATCCACCGGATTTTTCTTATTGACAGGCCTTTTTACCGGCGTAGCGTTGCGCTCGCTGTCATCGTCACCAACTCTCGGGAGGGACCAACTCTCGGGAGGGACCACATGCGGTTTCATAAGGCTGGAGCGGGGTTCGGAGTAGCCTTGCTATGCTTGCCCCTGTCTGCGATTGCAGAACCGCAGTTTGTCCACGGGCCCTGGCCAGGCGGGAATATTACGGTATCGCTAAACGTCACTTCGTTCACCGGGACCAACCTGCCGGGCCTGAATCTCACGAAGACTGAAGCGAGGCAGATTATTACATCGGCGATGAACGTTTGGAAGGAGAGGACGGGGGCGTCCCTGAATTTCATCAGTGGGGGCGACACCACGACGGTCCCGGTCAGTTGTACGTCGCTTACGAGCACAAACCGCTGGAACGGCAAGAACGAGATTGCGGTCGTCAACGGCTGTTTCCCTGGTCAAACGCCGCCCAACTGTACCACGATGGGTGCGGTGCATACCAAGCCAGGGGCGTTGGTCGAACAAGATCTTTGCATTTACGGCCAGGCGCCCGTCGGGTCATTCTTCACTGCGCCCTGGACTGTTCAAGCGCAAGGATTTCAGGATGGACTTTTGGACTTGAAAGGTCTCCTTACCCACGAATTTGGTCACGTACTCGGTTTCGACCACAACCCGGGTACGGTGATGCAAGACGGCTCCGGGGGCGCCCAAGCCACCATGCACATGCGTTACCCCTGGGGAGACGATTTCGACGGTGTGCGAAGCGCGACCATGTACGGCGTTCGCAGCCAGTCGTATTACTGGAAGGCGATGACCACAGGTTCGACGGCGTGGGGAAGCGAGAATAGTACCGGTTTGGCGCTTGACTCGCACGTGAACGGCACCATTGGGAGTTCCAATGCGGGCGGGCATAAGGTGATCGTGGGTGCCACCGACAACGGTGCCGTCGTGTACGACCGATGGCCCTATCCGATGACTTCAACGCTGGAGGACAGCCGCTTTATCCCGGGTTCGTCATCAATGCGCCCGCCGGGGATCGCTGGAAGAGCGGATGGAAACGAACTCTGGGTGGGGGCCTGGCCGCTCAAGCGTGCCAACTGGGGCTCGTGCCCAGAAATTTTTCTCAATATCAGCAATGACTCGTTCGCTACCTACGACAACTTTTCCCTTGGCTCACCTCATTGTACGGTTCACGATGTCGCCGTGGCCTACGATCCGATTTCGGATCGCTTCATACTTGTTTATGTCAGAGACTCCCAAACGCTGACTCAAAACCACGTCGTATTCGCAAGAACTGCAAGCTCAGCGGATATCAACTCTTGTTTCGGTGACTGCGGTCATAAATGGACGTCTGCACAAAACCTCGGGTTCACAACGATTGACGCGCCATCGCTGGCCTGCGGGGGTTTATCGAACCAATGCGTGCTGACGTATCTGACCGCGGATACCCAGAAGCCACCCAAACACAAAAGCACCACATACACGGTGGACGCATCAACTGGTCTCCTGACGTCGGTCAGTTGGAGCACTAGTAGTGATACCTACTTCAAGACCATGTCTGCGGGCGTCAGAACGCGGAACGGCGCGATGAGTTGGGTTTTGGCCGACAACTGGATAGGTGCGACTTCGATGAACGCTGCGATGAACGGCACCTACGACGCTGATACGCTGCACAAGCCATCAGTTCCGTTCGTTTGGTCTGGGTCGGACTGGACCGAAGCCGGCATCACGTCAATCCACCGACCGGCACTTGCCTCAAGTGCCCCCAGAAGCGACATCTTTCTGCTCTATGTTCGTTGAAGGAAGTTTCACCATGAAACAGATGAAGAGTTTCTTATTGGTGTCTGCAATATTGGCCCCCGTCTGTTTGGGATCTGTCGCGGAGCAGGGCGTGGCAGCCGCCGCCACACCTGACAGCGACGACGTTCCGGCCGCTGCTCAAAAGGGCGTGCGCGCGGCGACCAATCGGGACTACCGGGGAGCCAAGAACATCAAGGAGCATCAATTCATCCGAGCAGGCCAAGAAGTGTTCCAGCTTCCCGTGAACCTGTGCCGTTTGGTCCGATGGATGGACGGGCCAGCCGGTATTTTCCGGGTCGAGCATCTTATCGGCGTCACCGAGGACGCCGTCGGGCGACCCGGGGAATACGAAATGGTGACGTATGTTGAGCTGACCTTGATCGAAGACTGGGGGATTGCAAATCCCGCCAACCCGGTCGTACGACTTCCGGCATTTGGGTTGGTCGAGCTTGACCAGGGCGAACTCGTTGGACTTCTCCTGGAAGTACCCACTGTGGACAATCGCAATTTTTACCACCTGGACAGCCTCGGTGTTTTCCGGAGACAGACGCATGGGGGATTCTCGAATGGCCAGTTGTTCATAGCGGGGGCGCGGTCGGCCCAGAAGATCGGGGAACTGGTACGCGCCATTCGTTTGGGCGGCAAAAAGAACTGCGCCGCTGACGCCGAGCCTGACTCTGGGAAGCTTGTTAGATCGGTCTCTCAAAGGCCGGCTCCGACTCACGGGATTGGGGGACAAGGCAGGCGGCGGGTCAGCCCGGTCGCCTCTTCACCTCCGGCAGAAGCGCATGGCAAACGCGGCGAAGCCAGATAAATATTGGCGAACGCGAAAGAAACCAATGGCAAATAGACAAGTGTTAGCTATCACAATAGTGGCTCTCGGATGGCTGGGATGTACTGCTCAGAAGAAGGATCCGCAATCTGGGGCAGATGCCAGGATGGCCACCGGGGACGGGGTGAATGTTGGTGGGGTTTCAGTATTTTCAATCCCGAGGTGCCGAGTTACGGCTGATTGCCCGCCTGGACATCAATTCGTCTGTTTCTGGGATGGAGAATCTGGAATCTGCAGCAGCTCGCCAGAGCCATGCGCTGATGACGGATCTTGCCCTCAGTTTCAGAAATGCTGGAAGGACTTCAAGCAGAAATTTTGCCCAGACTGTCGAAATGAGTCGGCGTGTCTCGCTAGCGGAAATGACGGGGGAGCAGCCGTCACGGCTGACGCGCGATCGTCCGACGGGCGGTCGGGATCGGGCCCTTCAAGCGACTGAGGAGATCACGGTCAGCGGCCGTTGGCGTCACTGGCGTCGCAGCGCCAGGCCCAGGGTGGCCAGCATCAGCAACACCGGGAGCGCTGCCACCCCGGATCTCTGGCCCCGCCCCGCCAGCGCGCAGAAGCACGCGCCGCCTTCCACCTCGTAAGCGGTAGCAATCGACGGCGGGCCGTCGGGCAAGCCGGCGTCACCTTCGCCGCCGGCCGCGCCGCCGGCCGCGCCGCCCGCCCCTGGGCCATCGCCATCGCCAACGCCGCCGGCTCCCATCGCGACACCAGAGCCGCCGCCGCTCCGGGGCCCGTCCTCGGGCGCGGGCCCGTCTTCGGGCCGGGGCGCGTCCCCGCGAGCCGCACTGCAGTCACCTTGCGGCGCGAACACGCAGCCGCGCTCGGGCACGCAGATATCGGCGGTGCAGGCCACGCCGTCATCGCACACCACGGCGGCGCGCGCGACGCATACGGCGGCCTGGCAGGTCTCGCCCATGCTGCACAGATCCTGATCATCGCAGGCGGTGCCGTCGGGCGCGCGCTGGCCCGTGCACAGGCCGGCGCTGCAGCGATCTATCTGCGTGCATACGTTGCCGTCGGTGCACTCGGTGCCGTCGGGGACGCGCAGGCCGGCGCAGCGACCGGCGCGGCAGATGTCGTTCACCGTGCAGGTGTTGTCGTCGTCGCACAGCGCGCCCTCGGGCGAGCCGTCACATTGATCGCGCTCGCGCGAGTCGCGGGCGTCGGCGGCGACTGCGTCGGTGCTGGTGGACCCGAGCCCGAGCCCGACGGCGAGCCCGACTGTAGCCAGAACAACAAGCGGCGCGCGCATGGACGTGCTGGAGCATCGGCGGAGGGCCAGATCCGGCTGAGCGCGAGCCGGACTTTCGGCAAGAATGTCGCCCGCGAAGGCGCGGGTCGGGGTGTAAGCCAGCTTGCGTGGCCATGAGACGCAACTCGTTGTAACGTATGGTCACACATAGCAATCCACAGCCAGTGGAGATTGGCAAAGGGGCGTAGGGATTTGCGATTTCGAGGTTCATCCACAAGGTTATCTACATGCTCGCCTGAGCAGGGTATACCCACTATATGTAGTGTGTGACACTGTAACCAAACACCAGATACAGTGTTTTTTGTTGACAGATGACTCGAAAATGGCGAGCTATATGGGCCCCACGGTTACCGACTGCCACGCTCATGAACACCTAGCAGCGTCCATGTGGGGGGACGGGGGGTGCAGCAGCGAGGCAACAGAATTTTCGCGAAGTGGAGGGAGTGCCAATGTTTGAAAAGCAAGAGATCCGACGCAACCGAAACGGCCGCCCCGCAACCGAGGCAGGCACCAGGTCCGGGACCAATGGGACTGCACAGAAGCGCAGTAGCACCGGCACCAGGAAGGGCGGCACCGGTCTTTCGATCGGACGCTACTTCACCCGAGCTGGCGACGACGGTTACGGCGGCATCGAGTGGGAGCGCCGCACCGCCAGCATCACCGCCGAGGGCGGCAAGTCGGTGTTCGAACAGAAGGACGTCGAGATCCCGAAGTTCTGGAGCCAGACCGCGACCAACGTGGTGGTCCAGAAATACTTCCGCGGCCAGCCGGGCACACCCGGGCGCGAGCGGTCGGTGCGGCAGCTCATCGACCGCGTCGCCGATACCATCACCAACTGGGGCAAGAAGGACGGCTACTTCGCCGACGACGCCTCGGCCGAGACCTACCGCGCCGAGCTCAAGCACTTGCTCGTGCAGCAGAAGATGTCGTTCAACTCGCCGGTGTGGTTCAACGTTGGCATCGAGCCCGAGCCGCAGTGCTCGGCGTGCTTCATCAACAGCGTGCAGGACACCATGGATTCGATCCTCACGCTGGCGCGCACCGAGGGCATGCTGTTCAAGTACGGCTCGGGCACCGGCACCAACCTGTCGCCCATCCGATCGTCGCGCGAGTTCCTGAACGGCGGCGGCACGGCTTCGGGACCGGTCAGCTTCATGAAGGGCTTCGACGCCTTCGCGGGCGTCATCAAGTCGGGCGGCAAGACCCGGCGTGCGGCCAAGATGGTCATCCTGAATGTCGATCACCCCGACATCCAGGAGTTCATCTGGTGCAAGGCCAAGGAAGAGAAGAAGGCCTGGTCGCTGATCGACGCCGGTTACGACGGCAGCTTCGACGGCGAGGCGTACAAATCGGTGTTCTTCCAGAACTCGAACAACTCGGTGCGCGTCACCGACGAGTTCATGGAGGCCGTGCAGAAGGACCGCGACTTCTCCACCCGCGCCATCCTCGACAACCGTGCCGTCGACACCTGGAAGGCACGCAAGCTGTGGCGTGACATCGCCCAGGCGGCGTGGGAGTGCGGTGATCCGGGGCTGCAATACGACACCACGGTCAACGCCTGGCACACGTCGTCGAACACGGCGCGCATCAACGCCTCGAACCCGTGCAGCGAGTACATGTACCTCGACGACTCGGCGTGCAATCTCGCGTCGTTGAACCTGCGCAAGTTCAGCACGGAGGACGGCGTCGGCTTCGATGTCGAGGCGTACAAGCGCGCGGTCGAGATCACCATCCTTGGCCAGGAGATCATCGTCGGCAACGCCAAGTATCCGAGCAAGGCCATCGAGGCCAACTCGCACCGGTTCAGGCCGCTCGGCCTGGGCTACGCGAACCTGGGATCATTGCTGATGACGATGGGACTGCCGTACGACTCGGCGCCGGCGCGGGCGTGGTGCGGTGCCTTGACCGCGCTTATGACCGGCTGGGCGTATCGGACGTCGGCCACGATCGCGCGCGACGTGACTGGGCCGTTCGACGGCTACCCCGAGAATGAGCAGCCGTTCCTGGGCGTGATGAAGAAGCATCGCCACCATGTCGACCGGATCGACGCCGCGTACGTCCCGGTCGACCTCATGAGCGCCGCTCGTACCGCGTGGGACGATGCCATCCGCATCGGTGGCGAGCACGGCTTTCGCAACGGCCAGGCCACGGTGCTGGCGCCTACCGGCACCATCGGCTTCATGATGGACTGTGACACCACCGGCATCGAGCCGGACATCGCGCTCATCAAGTACAAGCGCCTGGTCGGTGGCGGCATGATCAAGATCGTGAACCACACGACCGAAGAGGCGCTGCTGCGCTTGGGTTACGACGACGGCCGCCGCAAGGCCATCGTCGAGTACATCGATCGCGAGGAGACCATCGAGGGCGCGCCTGGCCTCGACGACCAGCACTTGCCGGTGTTCGACTGCGCCTTCCGTGCCGCGAACGGCACACGATCGATCCACTACCTGGGCCACATCCGCATGATGGCCGCAGCGCAGCCGTTCATCTCGGGCGCGATCTCGAAGACAGTCAACCTGCCCGCTGATGCGACCGTCGAGGACTTCGAGAACGCGTACATGGAATCGTGGAAGCAGGGCCTGAAGGCGGTCGCGGTCTACCGCGATGGCTGCAAGCGCACGCAGCCTTTGTCGACCAGCAAGACCGATCCGGGTCTGGGCCGGTCGGCGACGACCACGGCGCTGTCGGTCGTGCCCATGGCGGGGCCGCCCCCGGTGGTGCGACGCAAGCTGTCCGACGAGCGCCGCTCGGTCACCCACAAGTTCTCGGTGGCGGGCCATGAGGGCTACATCCACGTCGGCCTCTACGACACCGGCGAGCCGGGCGAGATCTTCGTGCGCATGGCCAAGGAGGGCTCGACCATCTCGGGCCTGATGGACAGCTTCGCGACGGCGATCTCGCTGTCGTTGCAGCATGGGGTGCCGCTCAAGCTGCTGGTCGACAAGTTCTCGCGTACGCGCTTCGAGCCGGCCGGCTTCACCGGCAACCCCGAACTGCCGCGCGCCTCGTCGATCATGGACTACCTGTTCCGCTGGCTGGGCGCGAAGTTCGTGAAGGAGGTGCCGGTCGAGGGCGGCTCCGATGTCGACACCAGCGGTGATCTGAAGCAGGCAGCTCCGGCTGCGTCGGCAACGACCATCGCGGCGTCCTCGCCGGCGGTGGTGGTGGTCGACGTCAGCCAGCCGCTACCCGCCAACGGGCACAAGCCCAAGACCAACGGCAACGGCAACGGCAACGGCAACGGGCACGCGACCTACAACTTCATCGCCCGCAGCGATGCGCCGACCTGCTCCGAGTGCGGGTCGATCATGATCCCCAACGGCTCGTGCCACAAATGCATCAACTGCGGCACGACCAGCGG
>JANPCZ010000035.1:0-6148 GCA_031431215.1 Myxococcales bacterium | reverse complement strand
GCGCGTCCTCGATCGCGTTCGCTTGAGCTTCGGCGCGGCCGCGCCGAAGCAGCCCGGGCGAACCTCGGTAGGCTGGCCGAACGCGTACTGCACGAGGTTTCGGGTTAAGCAGTCCTTGACCGAAGCGCTCTTGCCCATCGCCGTCGCGAGCGCGGCGGGTGACGCGTAGTCGCCCACGAGATCGGCGTTCTTTCCGACCAAGCTGTAGCGACCACTCTGGATAACGGGCATGCCGTCGATGTCGTTCGTGCGCACGAGGCCGTCCGACCCGAAGCGCTCGAAGATGAACCCGAGCGGCTCGAGGAACGCATGACAGGATTTGCACGTCGGGTTCTGCGAGGTGACCTCCTGGAAGAATGCCCGCGGCGGCACGTTCTCTGGACCGCCGAAACGAGCGTTCTGCGCGTCGATTAGGTCTTTGACGCCCGGCAGGTTGGTCGCGTTGTCGATGGGTTGCGGCAAGTCCTCGCAGCCCAACCGCTCGCGGATGAAGCGCGCGCGCCCGATGGGGAAGGTGGCCTTGGACTTGGCGAGGCTCACGCCCTGATCGCTGCCCTCGATCGACAGCAGCCCGGCGAAGGTCAACAACCCTGAACGCTGCGCGCTGGCCGGCATTTTCGTCTTGACGAATGCGACGCCGGCGACGGGGGGCGCGCGGTAGAAGGCGGCCAGCTTCGCGTTCAGGAAGCCGTAGTCGGCCGTCAACAGCGTCCTCACGTCACCGCCGTTTTGAACCAGGTCGCGAACGAAGAGATTGATCTCTTCGCGCAGCAGCGGTACCGCGGCGGCGAAGGCCGGAAACTTGCCGGCATCCTTGGGATTTTCGCCGAGGTGATCGGTCAGCAACCACTGCCCGACGAAGTCCTCGAACATCGCACTCGCGTGCGGGTCCTTCAGCATCCGTTCCGCCTGCGCGCGGATCCCGGGCGGCGTGTCCAGCCCACCGCTCTGCGCCGCCGCGGTCAACGCGTCGTCGGGGATCGTGCCCCAGAGGCTGAACGACAGGCGCTGCGCCACCTCAGCAGCCGTGAGGCGTCGCAGCTCCGGATGGTTCTTCACGCTGTTGGGGATACCCGCCTCGATACGGTACAGGAACGAGGGATCCTGCAACACCGCGGCGACCACCACCTCGATTCCCGACGCGAAGCCCTCTGCCTTGCCATTCGCGTACAGCGCAAACAGAGAATCGGTTTCGCTGGCGGTAAGCGGTCGGCGGTACGCCTTTGCGGCGAACTTGCTGATGAACGACCTCGTGCAGGCGTCCGTCTGGTTCGCGGCGGGGCAGCCGGTCAACCCGGCGGCGTTCTTGCCGGCCTCGCCCGCGATACCCCACGCCGTGTCCTGCCAGCGCCGAGGGACTTGATCGACCAGCAGCGCGCCTCGATAGTGACCGCGCGCGCCCCGCGGCATCAACACCTCGGTCGTGACGGGACCGAGCAGATCCCTGATCGAGTTCCTCAGCTCGAACTGATTGAGCATCTGCAGCGGCGCACTGTAGGAGTCGGCGGTGCACCCCGTTGGGCTATCCGGCGGACTCAGGGTGACAATGCCGGCCCCCGCGCCCGCGCTGCCCGTGCTGCCCGGGCCGCCCGGCGGAGGGAAGGTGCCCCCACCGCTGGGCCCCGGGGCACCTATGTCGCCAACGCACCCCGCCGCAACCAAAGTAGCCGCGGCGCTTGTCCAGAACGTCAAGTGTCTCATGTAAGAACCTCCTGAGAGTGCCGTTGGGTGTCCGTGAGGCGACCAGGCCCGATCTGCCCGCAGCACCCGACGGTCAGAAGCACCGCGGCACTGTTTGCATTTTTCCTGTTAGTCACCGCAATCGACTGGTACCGCCGCCGGGCGCGCCCGACAACGTACAAGACGGTCCCGGACGGTCGCCCACGCGGTGCGGGCGGTGCCGGCGTCCTACGAAGGGGTGCCGAAGGCTGCGGTCTCTTGGTTGCCGACGATCTGCACGTTCATGACGACCTCAACGCCCTGCGCTCGTTGCCGGCACGGGGAGGAGTCCCCGACCGCTTGGTCATGCCGGAGGGTGCGAGGATTTCCTTCGGCCTCGCAGCCGTTCGCGACCGTCCGGGACGTCGTCACGAAGCTGCTCGCTGGCTGAGCCGCGGATAGCCCGGGACCCTCCTGGTCGTCAGGCAGCTCTTTGCCTTAGGCCGGGCGTGTGGACGGCGCTCGGAGGGGCCGGACGAACTCGATCGACCCGCTCGTCGGGACACCCTCGCGCATCTCGGCCCTGATGACCATTTGGAAGTGGGCCGTCGCCGCGCCCCCCGCAGCCTTCTCGATGGCCCTCACGACGTCGCCCGCCAGAGCGGCGGTGGTGACGTACTCGGCGGCGATGTCCGTGGCCTGCGAGTTGATGCCGCTCAGCAGGAGGAGCCGCCGCCCGGGGCGCACACCCGGCAGCATGCTGACCAGAGCGTATTGCACCAGGCCCGCATCCTCGCCCTGGATCGAAAATGAAACCGCCTCTCCCCTTTCGCCGATCCCCTCGATCCGACGCTTCCAGGTCGTGTCGTCGAAGGCCATCCGCAGCGGCGCGGTCGCCAGGAGCGGGTCGACCCACGCGTTGATTCCGTTGTGGCCGAGGACGATCACGTTCTGCCGGCGCAGGACCTCCCAGTTGAGGAAGTG
Source organism: Myxococcales bacterium (assembly GCA_031431215.1). Lineage (GTDB taxonomy): Bacteria > Myxococcota_A > Polyangia > Fen-1088 > Fen-1088 > JANPCZ01. Next base: position 3,505 of record JANPCZ010000035.1, on the reverse strand, counting down.
GCTTTGCGTGATGCTTACGGGCACCCCCCACCGCCCAAGGAAAGTGGACAACCGGACGGCTGCATAGGCCTCCGACAGCTTGCCCTGCGACTTGGCGGAGGGGGCGAGCCGCAGCTCGCCTCCGGGGCCAAGCTTGAGCTGCCGGCGCGAGAATTCGTCCTCGGGTCCTCCGGGCACGAGGCGAAACTCATCGGCCTTGGGCAAGGCGCCGGCGGGCCGGTGGTAGATGGCCGCCGTCATTGGATTGCTGAAGCAGATCGTGACCCCCTCGCGTTGGTCGAGCCAGCCCCGCCAAAAGGCTTCGAGCGCGGGTTCGGGCTTCGGAAGCGCCGCGGACGGTGCGCGAGCGCGGCCTCGGCCCACGAGAGCGACCGCGCCTCCTCCCAAGAGCATGCCCGTGCCCACGGCGGCGATCAGCAGTCGCCTCGACAGCGGTGCCTCTGCCGGTGCCACGACGGCTGTGAGTGCCGCCGGATCGGCTGGCGGCTCCTCCGCCGCGGGTGGGGGCGCTTCCGCCGGTAGGGGCGCTTCTTGTGAACTGGTCCGAGCCGCCGAGAACACGGCGGCGTAGCCCCCGACCGGTAGGTCCACGCGGACGAGGTCGTCCCGTCCTTCCTCCGCGTAGTACTTCTCCAGTTTCTTCCGCAGGTTGTAGGCGGCCCGGCGTACGACCGGATCGTCGTTCGGTGCGTACCCATCCCCTTTGCCAAATACCTCGACACCGATGAGGTACTCGTTCAGATCGGCGCCTTTGCCATCGAGCGTCCGGTGCGAGACAAACTCCAGGAACGATCTAAGGCGCGGGACAGGGGCGAAGGTCGCGCTTGCAACCAGGCGTGCAAGCGCTGCGCGCGCCTCCTGCGCAGAGGGGGAGGAGGGCGCCTCGGCGCCCGGTGGGCGGGCGGCAACTCCGGCGATGACGGCCATTGTTAGATTCTGCCCTTTCGCCAGTGTTTGGTCAGCGGCGAGAGGGCAAAGCCCCCGTTCAAACCGTGCATGCGGATTTCCCGCACACGGCTTACCAGTGGTGTCTCGAAGGGCGGCATTACGCAGCCTCCGGATACCGCTCGGTCCGTAGACCCTCTTGACACCCCGCTTGGGTCACGCGGGTCTCCCCGCGTGCCCGGGGTCTGCTACCCGGTGCTTGGGCGCCTGCCGGGACGGGACTTCCACCCGCTGGAGAAAAGCGACCCCGAATTGCCCGCACCTCCGCTCGCGCGGCAGCCCGGACGTTTCGTTCACGTCGCACCATCGTAGCGTATTGTAGCAGTCGCGGCCGCGCGCCTCGCGGCCCTATCTTCTTGTCGCGATGCGCGCTGTCGATCTTTTGGAGAAGCTGGCGCGCGAGCACAGCGATTGGGATCAACCCTACAAAAAGCTGTTCATCGGGCCGCTTGCAGATGCCGGCCCGCGGGAGATTCGGTTGCAAGTGGTTAGGGCTCTGAGACTTTTCGGCTTGAGATCCTATTGCGCGGCGTGAAGCACCCGCAGCAGTTCGTGCGTGCGTGGGCGCTCGATGGTCTGGCGCAGCTTGTAATCAGCCGTCGAACAGCACGGGCGACAGGAGTGCGGTCTCGCCGGCGTTTCGCTGCCGCGGCCGCTGGCATCGCTAGCTCGACGCGAACGGATGCGACGCGGGGAGGTCCCTCGCCGCAGCGCTACTGATCGGCGTGACCGCGTGGGTGCGGTCGAACCAGATGTATTCGTCGAACTGCAGCGGCAGCACCGCCTGGAAGTAGTGGCTCTGCAGCTCGGTGTCGGGACGGTAGACCACCCCGATGGCGCGCTCCAGCTGCGGCGCCGACATTGCGGGAAGCGCCGGAACGCCTCGCCGGGCAGGGCGTGCCCGTTGGCGGCGCCGGCGACGTACCGGTTCACCGCGGCGGCGTCGGGCCAGTCCGCCTCGGCGGCAACGATCTGGAATCCCCTGCGTTCGACCAGGCGACGCGTGATCGCGGCGCTCAGGGCGTAGAACTCGGAGGTGCCGTGGGTGGCCTCACCCAGAAGAACGACCCGGGCGTCGCCGAAGCGTTCGATCAAGGCGTCGATGTGGCTGTCGTTGACCGACTCGATTGGCTCGCTGCACTCGGCGACCAGATGTGCGAGCGTCCGTTCCACTGTGGTGGGTGCTGGCGCGTGGGCCTACTCGGTCGCGCGCGCGGTCCACCCAGCGGCGCCGATGAGCGGCACGAAACGCACGGGCGTGAGATCGTCCTGCTCGTACTCGCGCTCCGACACGCGGCGTACGCGCACCAGAGTCTGCAACTCGCGCCCGGACCCTACCGGCATGACCAGTCGGCCGCCTATCGCCAGCTGATCGAGCAACACCTGCGGCAGGCGCGGCCCACCCGCGGTGACGACGATGGCATCGAACGGCGCCTGGTCCACAAGGCCGAGGGTGCCGTCGCCGTGGATCACCTTCACGTTGCTAATGCCGGCGGCGGCAAGATGCCGGGACGACGAGCGAGCCAGTTCCTCGTGGCGCTCGATGCTGAACACGGTCGACGCCAGCGACGCCAGCACCGCGGCGCCATAGCCCGAGCCGGTGCCAATCTCCAGCACCTTCTCACCACCCGTCAGACGGAGGCTTTCGGCCATCAGCGCCACGATGTACGGCTGCGAGATGGTCTGCCCCTGGCCGATGCCGAGCGGCGCGTCTTCGTAAGCGAACTCGGCCTGCTCGAGCGGCAGGAAGGCTTCGCGTGGAATCCGCCGCATGGCCGCCAACACGCGCTCGTCGCGCACGCCGCGCGCAGCTATCTGCTGATCGACCATGCGTTCGCGGCGCTGCGGGAGATCCACCGCGCTACTCGCTCGACGCTTCGTGCATGAGGCGCATGGCCTCGCCCATCTTCTGCAGCTTTGCCACGGTCTTTGCGTCGTCGGAAGTGGCGCTGATGGAGACGCCCTTGGGCAGCTTCTTCACTTCGATCTTGGTCGTTGCCCCGCCCATACCCATGAGGGGACACATGCCCATCATGCCCTGGTGGCCCATCATGCCCGGGCCCTTGGTGCCGGAGCTGTCGTGGTGGCCTTCGGGGCCTTTCTGCGCCTCGGCGGGCGGCTTACCGGTGGTTTGCGCCAGCACGATGCCGGTGCCAAGTGCGAGGACGGAGGCGAAGGCAAGAACAAACAGGCGTTGCGATTTCATGCGTGCTGGGCTCCCGGTTTGAGGTGAGCTCCCGGGTATTGCACGAGCTAGGCCAAGCGCCAGGACTCGGTGAGGCCACCAACTCGCGCAAACGCTGCGTCGCCAATTCGCGCTCGCGTAGGTCGTGCGCCACCCACCTGAACACGCGATCGACACTTCGAGCGCGTGCCGCGGATTCCGCGGGTCTGAGCCGCAGCGGCACGCTGATTGCTGGGTCGGCAAGCCGATGCCCACCACCACAGTATCCGAGATCATGACCGACGTTGTCGAGACGCTGCAGATCGGGGATTCGCTGGATCTGGCGCGCCACTTGATCGAGCGAGCGCGCATCCGCCACCTGCCGGTGGTGGACGG
>JANPCZ010000034.1:0-3853 GCA_031431215.1 Myxococcales bacterium | reverse complement strand
AGGCCGGTGCCTTTGCCGCGACCCTTGGTGGTGTAGAACGGCTCGAAAATGCGGCTGAGATCGTCGGGGGTAATGCCGCCGCCGGTGTCACTCACTGCGATTTGCACGTGGTCTCCGTCGCAATGGGCTGACAGGGTCACGCGGCCGTCGCGATCGACCACATCGAGCGCGTTGGTCAAGAGGTTGAGTACGATCTGTCGCAGCAGGCCCGGGTCGGTGACGAAGCCGTCGGGCTCGCTGGTGATGTTGACCTCGATGGGGCGGTGGCCCGGCGGCTCGGTGCCGCGCGTGACCTCGATGGCCTCCCCGAGCACCTGCGCGAGCGAGGTCGGTTTCATTTCAGGCTCAAGCGAGCGCGTCGAATCCAGGTAGTCGCGCACGATGCGCCCGATACGGGCGGTCTCGCGCGAGCTCACCTCGAGACGCTCGCGCAGCCCTGCCGGTAGGTCGCGCTGCAAGAGTGCCAGCTGCAGGTGCCCTGACACCGACGACAGCGGCGTGCCGATTTCGTGCGCCAGCTGCGCCGCCAGCTGGCCCAGAGTCGCCAGGCGCACCTTCGAGGCGTTCTCGCGTCGCAGATCGTTGAGCAAGCGGTTCAGCTGCGCGAGCGCCAGGTTCTTTTTCGACAGATCCTGCGTGGCAGCTTCGATCTCCTCCGCCAGTCGCTGCGAGAAGGCACGGATCTCCTTGTCGGCGCTGGATAGCTGGTCGAGCATGCGGTTGAAGCCCTGCGACAATCGGCCCACTTCGTCGCTCGCGTCAACCGTCGCGCGCCTATCCAGGCCGCCCTGTTCGACGTCACGCATGGCGCGCCCCAGATTGGCGAGGCGCGCCACCACCACGCGGTCGATGATGAAACCCACCAGCAGCACCAGCAGCACCAACTGCACCGCACCCAGAATCAACGACCACCGCTCGGTCACCCGGATCATGTTCTCGATCGGGCCCAGCATCCATTCCAGCGTCAGCGTTCCCTTCCAGCCACCACCACCCTTGAGCCGCACTGGCTCACGCACCGTGTACGTATCGCCCTGGCGCTCACTTTTCTTGGCTGCGATTGACGAGATCGGCTCACGCGTGATCTGGGGATCTTCGCCGCGCTGGGTGGTCACCCGGAAAGACGGCGACTGGGGATCGCGCTCGACTCCTATCTCGAGGCGGTAGATGCGCGCGTGGGTTCGCAGGTTCGAGTCGACCAGCAGGGCGAGATCGCGCTCGAGATCATCGATTTCCAGGCCCTCGGCCGCGCGCGCGACATCCTGGGCAACCTCCTGCGCCGCCTGCTGCGCCTGCAAGGTCAGCTGCCGCCGCATGGCGAACGTGCGCAGCCAGAAAGTGGCGCCGGCTGTGACGGCCACACTCAGGACCACCAGCAGCCAAACCTTCGTGCGGATCGTCATGGGCCGAGCTGGTCCATCCTATGATTCCTCGCCCAAAAATGAAAAACCCCCGGGAGGAAATCCCCCCGAGGGTCTCTCGAACGTTCGGAAGAACGTGTTACTTGGCGGGCTTCTCTTCGGCTTTCTTCTCGCCTGCGGGAGCGGCCTCGCCCTCGGCCTTCTTGGCCTTCTTGCCCTTCTTGGCCTTTGCCTCGCCCTCGGCGGCGGGCGCCTTGTCTTCGGCGCGCACCAGGGTCGTGGTGACGGTCGGGAGCAGGAAAGCGAGGGCCAGGAACATTGCGCGGGTCAGGTTCATAGGATTCTCCTTCGGTTGGTTCCGGGGTCAGGCCCCGTTGACGGGAACTACTGCAGTGCATGTGCCATCGTTGACTGGCCTCGCAGGCTGCTTCTTGCGACGTGATTCCAGTAACTTGGAAGCCGCGGCGAGCCCGGGTTGCTGTCGCTGTGGGGCGGTCTTGCAATATCCAGGGGGGCGGGTGTAGCGGACTGCCTCACGGCCTTGTCGAGCGCCCGCGAGAGTCGATTGGATGCGCTGTACGCCACCTTACGGCGCCAATCGGCGCGTGCACTACTTCTGATCGGCGGTCTGGGTCAGAAGCGCGATGTTCTTCGCGCCGGCCTTCTTGCCGATGGACATGACGTCGACCGTGGCGCCGGTGAGCACGGCCTTGTCCACCCGCAGAAGTAAGGTTTCGGACTGAAGATCTTCGAGCGCCTTCTTGATCTCAGCCTCGAGGTTGGCGGGATCGACCTTCTTGTTGAACAGGTAGATCTCGTTGTTCTTGCTCACGGTGACGATCGGGTCGGTCTTCTTCTTCGAAACCTGGCCGGCCGCGTTCGCGCGCGGCAGCGCCACCTTGACACCCGTGCGCGACGCGACCTCCGATTCCACCATGGCGGTGGACGTCACCATGAAGATGATCAGCAGCACCAGGAACACGTCGGTGAGCGGCGTGATGTTGATCTCCGCGACCACGGACTCGCCGCTGTCACCATCGTCGGCGTCACCGGCGCCGCCACCACCGGTCTGCACACTCATCCCCATGGCGTCGTCTCTGGCCTTTCCTTCTCAGGTGGCGGCCGGCCCGGTGGCCTCGGCGGCACTGGCGGCCGGCGCAGGGGCTGCGGACTTGCCCTTGCTGCTGTACTCGCCCATCGCGAACAGGAACTCCTCGCAATACAACTTGTACTGGACGCCCAGGCCGTTCACCCTCGCGACGAAATAGTTGTAAGCGACGATCGCGTAGATCGCGACCAGCAGGCCAGCGGCAGTGGCCACCAGCGCGGCGGCGATGCCCTGTGCGACCACCTTGAACTGACCCGGGCCAGCGACCGACATCGACTGGAACGCCTTCAAGATGCCGACCACGGTGCCGAACAAGCCGACGAACGGCGCGGACGATCCCACGGTGCCCAGCGCCCACAGATAGCGCTTGAAGGTCGACACCACCGCGAGTCGCTGGGACGTGACCGCCTCGGCGATCTTGGCCGGAGTCTTGGCGTACACCTTGAGGCCGCGCTCGAATATCTCGCCCAGCGGCTCGTGCGAGGTCTCGACCAGCGCGGAAGCCTTGGGCAGGTCACCGGCCTCGATGGCCGCGAGCACACGGTTCTTGAACGCCTCGGACCTGGGCGCCACATTCCACAGCGAGTACACCCGCTCGCTGATGATGGTCAGCCCAGCCAGCGACCAGGCGAGCAACAGCGAGAGAATCACCCAGTCGTCGCGGATCAGGTTCCGGATGGTTTCCCAGGTCATGCGGCGGGATGAAGAATAGCCGCAAGCGGGCCCGCCGTCTTGGGAAGTTTGCGGGCGCCACCCAGGCTCTGCGAGGGCGGGCGGCTCACGAGCGTGGTACAAAAAAGGGGAGTGGCTCTTCGCACGCAGGCTTGCAGGTGGGTGCTGGGGGTTGCCCTGGCGGCGGTTCTGTCGTCTGGGGCGTGCTCAAGCGGGGCGGACACCGGGACCTCGCCGCATGCGCCGGGCCGGGATGCGGGGCGGGACGCGGGGCCAAGGGGGGCGCCGGATGCGACGGCGGCGTCGCTGGACGTGCCGGCCGCCGTCGACCCGCTACCGTTTGTGCCAAGGCCAGCCGAGCCGTTACCGCCGATCACGCCAGCCGTCACCTTGCCGCAGCCGAGCGGCGGCTTCCGCATCCGGGCGGTGAACTATCAGGGCAGCGATGGCGCGGCCGGCTTGCCCAGGTGGCACGACGCTGCTCTGGAGATGGAATGCCGTTGGGGCACGGCGGCCGATGGCCGGACGCGCTGCTTGCCCGCGGTCGCCGTGGTCGAGAGCTTGCCCGTGCGCTTCGGCGACGCCAAGTGCGAGAAGCCTGCCCTGGTCGTCACCCGCCCCGCGTGCGGCGCGGTGCCGTCTTCCATCTTGACGGCCACCCTCACGGGTTGTCCGCAGCGGACCGCGGTGCACAGGCTGGGGCGCAAACTCGACG
>JANPCZ010000033.1:0-2448 GCA_031431215.1 Myxococcales bacterium | reverse complement strand
GGCCAGGAACGTTCCCGAAAGCTGGTGCGTCGCCCCCTGCGTGAACAGCCCAAACTCGATATTCCCGTCCGCCCCGTACACCTCGCTCACTATCGACCGGTAGTTGCTCGACGTCGTCGCCTGCGAATTCACCCACGCCTCCACCGAGATGCCGCTGTTCGTGTTGGACGTCACCGTCCCCGGAAGGTCCACGGATCCGCTGAAACCGTTGAGCGACAGCGCCTTGCCGTTTCGCCCAGGGACCAACGTCGCCCCGCCCACCAACGTCCCCGCGTTGCGGCCAGTGCTGTCGGCGACCGTCGTAGCGCCCGGGGCATCCTCGAAGCGCCACAGCCCCGCGGGGCTTGTCTGGTCAAGCGTCACGCGATCGGAGTCCTCTTGCCCGGGGTTGAAGGCTGCCGGGCAATTGTCGCTCGCCTGTTCACGCCTTTCGCAGCCACGCCACGAACATTGCGCCAGCAGACCCCATGGATGTTCCAAGTACAAACAATGCCCCCGATCCCGTCGCGATACCTGCAAGCGTACTGTCGTGACCGAGCCCCGCAACACGGCCAATCGACAACAGCGAGACTGCCAGGGCGACCCCGCCCCAGAATATTGCTGCATGGACAACGAGTGATGACAGCCGACGGGCCTTCAGACCGTTGCGGAAAGTATTGGTGATCGCCATCGCTGGCGGGACGGCCAGCGGAAGCATTTTGAATGCCCCCAGATGGCGTGCAGTCCAGGAGAACACAACAATCGATAGTCCCACCAGAAGCGCTGCGCTCACCGCTTCGGCGATTCGGAACCCATTGTGACTGAGCATGGAATTGCTATTTCGCATAATGGACCCACAACGGGATATAGCCTGGAAAACCAGCCACAATCGCGAAAAGAGTATCGACTCCAAGATCACCCAGGTCGCTACAGCCCGCGCTACCTGGCGTAGTACCACCATGAATGAAGAAGCCACCGCGTGCTGGGCAGGCATTCGACTGCGGATGCAACGTCACCCGAGCGGTCCCCCAGTCAGCGTACCCAAAGGCATTCGCAAGCCGACGGAACATGCCCGCCCGCGATATTTCCGTTGGATCGACAAGGTATAGTCCTTCCGGTATCGGTCCCAAACCTGTAGTGCACTGCTGAGATGTCGTGGAACTAGTGACACCTGATGTCCCGGAAAACCCATACGCCACACCGCCTCCACGCACGCCCACCGGATACTGGCCCTTGTTGTTGCCATAGACCCAGAGCGTATAGGGGTGACGCCCGATATGATCGTCGACAAATTCCATCCAATAGAGGCCGAGAGGATCCACCAAGTTGACGGGCTTTCCACCCACGTAGTTGTAACGATTCTCCAGAAGCACCTGCGCAAGAACTCTTGAATCAACGTAGCCATGATTGAAGACGTAGGGCGCCACTACCGGATCGCCGGCCTCGATTTGACTCCACGTAACGGGGTCCTCCGATCCAAACCGCGCAAAACCAGAATCATAGTACCTATGGCGAAGGTACAAGCGATCCGTAGCATCCGTTTCCATCCTCCTCCCCGTAAACCCCCAGCTCGTCGCCACCGCTTCGACCGCCGCGCTCCTCGCCCCAAAGCCGTCGTAGCTATATCGAGTGACCGCCGCCCCGGCTGTGTCGGTCAACCCGTAAACGCTCCCCAGGGCGTCCGTCATGAAATGCGTCTTGCTCCCAGCGACATGCGCGAGCAACGCATCCACCCTCGTCACATCATGCTCCCACCGCGCCGCCCGCGACCCGCCGCCCACGTTGTACTCGGCCATCTCCTCGATTCCATCCAGCAAGATCCGCCTGTCCCCGTCTGCTTCGTTCATCCGTACCCGCAAATTCCCCGTGTCGTAACCGTACGTCGCGCTCCCTCCCGGCCCCGCCACCGCCGCCAGCCGGTCCCGCGCGTCCGATGTGAACGTCGTCGCCCCCATCGGCTCCGCCTTCTTCGTCTGGTTGCCGTTGCCATCCCAGCTAAACAGCGTCGCCGCGCCCACCCCACCGTCCACCACCCCGTCGCAGTTGTTGTCGAGGCTATCGCCCATCACCTCCGCCGCCCCCGGCCGCACCGCCGCGTTGCCGTCATCGCAGTCGAACTTCCCCGCGTTCCCGCCGCAGTTGTCCGCCCCCCGCGGCCCAAAGCCGTCGCCATCCGCGTCCGTGCACGTCGCCGCGTGGCACGCCGGGTCCGGGTTGTTCGCGCACGAGTCGCACGCGTCGCCCAGTCCGTCGCCGCCGCTTCGGTGCTGCGCTACCTCCGTGTCCGTCAGCGCCCGATCGTAGATCGCCACGTCGTCGATGAACCCTTTCCATGACTGCCCAAAGGCGGTCGCCGCACCGATTTGCCAGCCCGACGTCCCCTGCGGCAGCGCCGCCACCGGCGCGGACTGGGCCACCTTGACGCCGTCGCGGTAAAGGCGAATTTGGCTGCCGTCGAACGTGCCGGCC
>JANPCZ010000032.1:0-18359 GCA_031431215.1 Myxococcales bacterium | reverse complement strand
CCCCGACGCCCGCCCCCCGCACCTCCGCCGCGGCCGCTGCTGGGATCGCCGCCCGATCCACCTGTGGCGACCGCTGCGCCAGCCTGGCCACCGGCGCCACTCGTGCCCGGGCCCGCGGCGCCACCGGCACGACCGCCGGCGCTTCCGGGCGCCCCCGCCCCCGCGCCGGCCCCCGAGCCATTGCCGCCTTCTCCAGATCCAGGTGCCGATTCACTCTGCGTGCATGCAACGGTCAGGGTTGCGGCCACCACCAGTATCCGAGCGAGAGGAGCTGCGCGCATCTTCTTCCTCCGGTGGGCCGCCACGCGCGGCCAGGCGGAGGCTTTGTAGCTCGGGCGCGAGCCGCCATCGAAGCCGCGCTCGGCCGCGAATGAAACCGTTTTCATGAGCCCAGTATAAGACGTCCGATGAAGAGCCACCACCCCGCCCAGATAGCGAGACACCGGTTGGACCACCGGGGCGGACCCTATCGCAGCACGCGACCGATGCGCTCGCCGATGATCAGCTGACCGGCCGGGTCGTAGTGATAGAAGTGGCTGAGGTCGTCGGTGACGATCAGGCTGGCGCCGGGTGTCGTGCTCGCGACCTTGGCCTGGGCTGCGTGGACGGCGGGGCCTCCTTTACCGGCTGTGCGCGCCCAGAATCCGACTTGCACGATGACCACCGGCAGGCTCGGCGCGCTCATCTCAGCGCGCACGTCGGCGATGAAATGGCGGAGATTCGCCTCGTACGCGGTCGCACCTCCGGTCGACGAGAAGGTGTCGTTCTCACCTTGGAACCAGACGAAGGCCGACCAAGCTCGCGTTCGCTTGGCGCAGGCCGGGTGTAATACGGTGGCGTCGGTCGACAGGGACTTGATGCGCGTCGCGAGCTGCTTGTAGAGAGGACCAACTTGAGCACCGTTCGCCAGCGCAGCGCTCGGGCTCAGCCAGTCGATTTCCAGCGTGGATCCGCCCTGGGCGACCTTCACGAGGGAGATGGGCGCGGTGGTTTTGGCGCCCAGGTAGTGGCCCAGGGCCAGCTCCGGCCCAAATCCGTTGCCGCATTTGCCTGGCTGCAGAGCGGTGGCGGTTGCGGCTCCTCCCTTTTTTTCCGACGAGCACCACACGTCGTCTCGCGGCGCGGCGAGCTGGTCTCCGACGAGCCCCGCGGCCTGCATTCGGACAAGCTCGCCGGCCTGGTAGCTGGCAACGGCTGGCGATGCGGCATACTTTGCGTAGCCCGCGTTCCACGTGTCGTACCAGTTGTTCAGGCTATTGGCCAAGCGCGTCTGGCGCGTGGCAGCTGGTGGTGTAGCTAGCTCGGTGAGCAACGATGCGAACAGCGCGGGGTCCACGTTGCCCTCCATGTTCGACTGGCCGGCGAGCAGGAACATCTCGCACGTGTCAGTGCCCGCAACGGTGATTGTGTCCTTACCCACGGTCGCGTCGATCACGCGGTCGCCGGAAGCATCCATCGCCGCGCCGGTGCCCTTATCGGTGCCTGGTAACGCCAGGCTGTCCGGTGTCGGCCCGTCCTCGCCTCCCCTCGGCGATCCATCTATCGCTATCGCGCCACCACCCTCGGAGATTGGCGCCGCATCGATCGCGAGGCGTGGCTGGGTATTGGCCCCCGAATCGCCACAGCCTGCCGAGACCAGGGCGACGATCAAACCGAACCGTAGGTGCTTGATGCTGGCCGCTTTCACGGTGGTCCTCGTCTCCCGGGATGTCGTTGCCCGCGACTGGTCCATATTAGCCCGGGCGCCCCAGCGCGTCGGCGTACATTTGCTCTTCGTCGGCGCGCTTCTCGGTCTTCCCCGCGGCCTTCGGGGCCACGCTCCCTCGCTGTAGCGCACCCGCGACACCACATCCGAGAACGAACGAGCCGCCTCCGTAGCCGAGATTCTTTGGGTCTTAGCCATAAATCAGATTCTATCTGATTTTGGACCCCGGGGAAGAAGTCTCAGGCGCAGGCCAGGGCAACGAATCGATACTACCGGGCCTCACCCCGGTTCATGTGCGCGGCCACGGCTGTCGCTGCACGGATCCCGCGAATCGGCCCGGCTTGTCCCTGCCGCCGTCGCCTGTCTGCTTCACGTCGCCTCATCGGTCAGTGCGCCAGGTTGCCCTTGTGACTTATGCAACTGTTGGGCGTGGCCTGCGTGAACACCGTCATGGACAAGGGCCCGATGTGCAGCGCGGTCGCCCCGCAGGCGCTGGTCTCGACCTCGCCGTCAAGTTCGAGATCGGTGAGGGTCAGCGTTGATTTGTACGTGCGCCCATTGACCAGAGCCCCCGGCCCCACGTCCACGAAGGGCACGTCGCGGCTTCTTGCCAGGGTCACCTTGCCCGACCGGACCGCGAGGCGCGTCGGCGCGCCGAGGCCCACCGGCGCAAAGGTGGCGCTGACAGCCGACGGCGGGCCGGGTGGACATGGACCGGCATCCAGGCAACGATCCGCGAACGTGTGCGTTCCATCCGGAACGTCCCTGGCGATCTTCAGGGTCAGCGTAAGCGTCGCCCGGTTGGGATCGCCGGGCGGGTTGGCGGTCGCCTCGGCAACACCGGGCGATGCGAACATCTGGCGCCAGACCAAGAACTGAAGAAGGCCCCCGCGCGATTCTTCGATTGAAGAGCCATCGACCCACCCGTACTCCGTCCAGCCGTTGGTCGAGGGCCCGGTTTCGATCTGGACCAGCAATGATCGCTCTTCGCCCTGGCACCTGAGGCGCGCGACCGCAGGCGCGCCGGCTATCACCACGGACATCACGCGGCTAAAGCTGCACCGCGGGGAAACACCCTCGCCACAGCCACCGAGCAACGGCGCAGCCGCGACGAGCAAGCCGGTCGCCAGCACCACGCTGCGGATGTTTGCGTCTGGCAAGTGCTACTTCTTGGGCTTGGCGTCGGTCCCGGCCTTCACGTCGACCGCCGCGGCTGTCATGCGGTAGTCGATGGTCACCTTCGCGCCGACCTTGAGTTCACCCGTGATCTTGGTATCCGGGCCGCGCGCGATCTCCCTGGAGTGCCAGTCCACGCCACCCGGAGTGTCACACTGTCACTCGCCCCGCCGCCTTGGACCAAGTCGGCGGCTCATTGACGCTGGCACTCGAACAGTGGAAAGCCCACCGGGACATTCGAGTCCTGGAGGACGCCCTGACGGCAGTGGTGGCATTGGCGCGACTGCGGCCATGAATTTGCGTGAACAGACGAGCCGCAGCCAGACACTCTCGGTTCCTATGCCGCCACCTTCTTCGTGATTCGGTGATGGCGCTTCGGCCGGCCCCGAGGGATCAAGCGGATCTGCAGATCGAGACCAAGTGCCATCGAGGCGCGTTCCAACGTTTCCAGCGTGGCGCCAGGCTCGGCGGGATCGAGGAGCCGGTAGACCGTTGGACGACTGGTCTTCATCTTTCTCGCCATCTCCGACGGCGTGATCTTCTGCGCCTTCATGGCCTTCCGTAGGTCATCCGCCAGAATCTTCTTGCGGGTGAGCGCCCGGACCTCCTCGAGTTCGCCGAGTTCCTCGAACAGCTCCTCCAACTCGTCTCTGGCCTGCTTCTTCATGTGCCCTCCTTCTTCCGCTGCCGTGCAAGCGCGATCACCGCCGGCGGCGTTCGCTGCGTCTTCTTGTGAATCCCGTGAACCAGCACCATGGCCGTCTTCTGCGTCTCGCCATGCACCAACACCACGGCCTCCCCTTCGACATAGAACAGCACACGGTACTGTTCGCCACTGTGCGACGTTCGCACCTCGTAAAGACGGTCCCCAAAGCCATCGACGAGCGGCCTGCCGACCGGCCACCGCCACTGCACCCTCCCTATGTCCGCACCGATCACACGTCGCGCGTCTCTCGATAGTGATCGCAGCCAATCGCGCACCGGCCGCGTCCCCGCGGGCGTTCGATAGAACCGAACGCGAAGAACCGGCGTCGCTGCACTCACCACCTCCGATGAGATGTACCAAAATTATTACACATGTCAAGCCCCCGCTTGAAAGCAGCTCTGCGATTCTGCCCTGTCCCATCCGCGAGCACGTCTGCCAAACCGGATCGCGAGCGGCCCTGCACCGCCTCGACATCCCGCGATCGACGATCGCCACCTGGAAGCAACGCGGCCGGCGGACGCGCCCGAACGGTTCGGACCCCAACATGCACCGGGCGCGATTGTTCAGGGCCGAGTCCTCAACGGCGACGGCCAGCCTGTGGAAGGTTCGCAAGTCTCAGTCGAGGAGGAAGACGTTCAGGCCGGCCGAGGCGTCATGGCGACTACGACGTCTGCCTCAGGGGGCACTTGGTCGCTCACCGTCGCAAGCAATCGCAAATTACTATTCCGCGCGTGGCACGACAAGTTCGGGGTTGGCCAAACCGGTTATGCGACATCCCAGATTCAAGGTTCAGGACGGCCCGTGATCATCACGCTAACTGCCGGCTCGTAAGTGAAACAAACGGGGGCGGGTGGCCTTGAAGGCCGCGGGAAGGCCGCGGGGAATGGCCGAGCGACGGGAACGCGGCGCTGGTGGCAGCGAAAGGCGGCGGGCCTTGAGCGATCTCGATCGCAAGCGGTGGTAGGGAGGCTGACGTTTTCCGTCGGCGAGCGGACTTCTCGCCCGCGAGGCCGAGGAGGTGGCTAAGCGTCGAACAGGTCGGGCTGTGCGGTGGGCTGCGAGGCGGAGGCACCGACGCTGCCAGGCGCGACAATGCAAGAAGCGCTGGGCCTGCCATTGAACGTTCGCCGCGACGGTGTCGTTTGACCTCCACTTGGTCCTCCGATTTCGAGAGCTGTCGGTTCAGACCAGCCCGGGCAACGGACCCTGCTGGAACTTCGGATCGCCGAACGTCTGTACCGGCACATCCATCAGATTGCATATCGAAACCATCATCCGGTTGTGATGGGTCCCGGCGGTGGCGTCCACGAGACGCCCGCCTTTGAGCGCACCGCCCGCCTTTCCAAACAACGCGAAGGGGACGTTGTCCTCCGTGTGATTGCCGGTGGCGATCTCGCTGCCCCAAAGGATGAGCGAGTTGTCGAGCAAGGTCCCGTTGTTCTCCGAGCGAGACTGGAGCTCCCGCAGGAGCTCAGCCACCTCCCCCGCAAACCAATTGTTGATCTTCACCAACTGTTGGACGACAGCGGGATTGCTCTCTTGATGCGAGAGCGCGTGGAAGATTTCTGTGATGCCCAGCCAGGGGAAGTTCCTGTAGCCCGTAGCCCTTTGCCACTGGATCGATCCCACGCGGGTGATCCCGCATGAGAGTGCGGCGACCAGCACCTTGATCATGTTGCGGCTGAGCGCGGGCACGTCGGCGCCCGCGAGCGTCGGGGCCGCGCAGCCGGCACCGCCCGTCGGTGTGGCCCTCAAGGAGAACTCCAGCTCGCGCAGCGCCGTCAGGTGCTGATCGATGCGCGGGCGGTCGTCGGCGCCGACCCGGCTCATGATGCGGGTGAACTCGCCGTTCTGCTGGTTGGCCAGGAAGTCGAGCGCGCTGGCCTGAAGCGGGCTGATCGCGGGACTACCCGTCGGGGCGCCGCCGCCCCTGGGGATGCCCGCGAACAGCGTGTTCGCCGCCGCCTGCGGATCCCCAATGGCTCCCGTACCGTGCCCGCTGCATCGTAAATGCACCGGCCCCGGAAGTCCGGCTTTTCAACGGTCACGCCCAGCTCGATCGATGAGCGCGGGGTCCGGCCGCTGCCCGCTGCGATTTGTTTGGCAATGACCTGATCCACCGAAGGGCCCCCGGCCCAGCTGGACGTGCCGGTCCTATAGATAGTCCCCGTCGCCCAAGAAGCCATGCCGCGCGGGTGCTGGTTGTCGGGGCCTTCTTTGGAGGCGGCGTTGAAGATCCCCTTCAACATGACCATGTTGTCTCGGAAGGGGGCCAACGGTTTCGTGATCTCTTTGCTGGTGATGTCGCCGCCCGCATCAGGGAACCACGTTCCAGGCGGCCTCCCATTCGGCGAATAGAGGAGGATGAACCTCTTGGGAGCTGGACCCGCAGCGGCCATGCCGCGCGGGAGGAATGGGAGCAGCGCGGGGGTGATGCCGAGACCGCGGAGAACCGAGCGACGAGTGATGGTCAGCATGGTGCACTCTCCTTACTGAACGCTGGCGGACTTGAAGCGAAAGGCATGCGAGCGAGCCAGGTTCACCAACAGCTCGCGGATGTTGCCGCCGGACTGAGCGAAGGCCTCCTGGACCCAGTCGAGTGCGCAAGTGTCGGCGTCAACCTCGTGTCGGCCGAGGGAGAAGCGAAACCAGTTCTTGGCGATACAGGCGCGGGCTTCCTTGCTGCGGACCAGGCGATCGGCCAATTGGATCGCGCCGTCGAAGGTACCGTCGATATCCGCGGTCCCGACGAGCTCCCCGCTGGAGTCGACCGTCTTGGTCCCCACCGTGGTGCGGTATTTCCCGACGGGGTCGTAGCGGTCGAGGCCGAAGCCGACCATATCGATGAGCCTGTGGCAGCCGGCACAGGCAGGCTGGCGGTGCAGGGTCAGCGTGTCGCGGGTGCTGGCCCCGGGTTTTGGCGCCGGCGGCGGCGGGACGTCAGCGGGCGCCGGGGGCAGCTCCTGACAGAGGAGTTGCTCACGCACGAAGACGCCACGAGCGATGGGGGTGGCGGCGGCTCCTTCGTCGTCGCCAGACTGGGCGGTGAGGATGCCGGGATTGGTGAGAATTCCCGAACGCTGCGCTGGGTCGAGGTCGACTCGCACCAGGGGCTCGCCCGGCGGGGGTTGAGCGAGGCCGTAGATGATCTTTCCCAAGCGGTTGTTGACGAAAGAGTGCTTGGCCTTGAAGAGGTTCTCGAAGCGGGCGTCGCCGTTGTAGATGAGATCGTTCAGAAAGGTTTGGGTCTCCTGCACCATGTTGGCGGCGACCAAGGGGGTGCTGTTGAAGTCGGCGAAGGTCTTCTTGCTCTTGGTGCTTTGAGTGATTTCGCCCAGCTTTAGCCACTTTTCATGGAAGTGCTCCACCACCGCGCGCGAGCGGGAGCTGCCGAGGAGCCGGCGAGCCTGCTTCTCGACCTCCTCGATGCGGGCCAAGCTCCCGGAGGCTGCGGCTTGATAGAGCTCGTCGTCCGGAGCCGAGGACCAGAAGAAGTAGGAGAGGCGGCTGGCGAGCTCGTACGGGGTCACTGGCCCCGTTCCCGACGCCGGAGCCTCCTCGATCCGGTAGAGAAACTGAGGCGACTGCAGCATCGTGTAGACGACCGCCTTGATTCCGGACGCAAAATCAGAGGTCTGGCGGACACTCTTGTAGAGCGCGACGTACCTGTCGACGTCCTCGGTTGGAAGCGCCCGACGGAAGGCGCGCTGTCCGAACGACCCGACGAACGTGCGGGCACAGGCTTCCTCGCCTACCGCCTTCGGATCGCACGGAAGGAGCTTGGCGATGTTGGTGGGGGCCGTGGCGGTGGTTGCCAACGTCTCGGCCGCCTTCATGAACTGCTCGACGTGGGTCGAGGTCACCGTCAACGCCTGAGCGATGTTGTCGAAGCCGAACTGCTCGGCGTCGGGCGGAAACTGATTGGCTGCCTTTGTCGTGTCGCCCAACAGGTCGGCGACTGTGTTGTTGTATTCGATGCGGTTGAGCCTGCGCATCGGCTGGCGGCCCACGGTTGCGCAGGCGGCAGCGACGGGGGGCACGTACCCGGAGGGCGGCGCGATGACGACCGCTCCCGGATCCGGTGGTTTCGGCTGCCCCGGATTGGTCGTCCCCAATGGACCCCCAGCACCAGTCGGCCCAGCACCAGTCGGCCCAGCACCCGCTCCTCGCGGGCCGTTCGCCAGCGGGTTTCCCGGGCCAGACGATCCGGGACCGCCCGACGAACCCCCGATGGAGCCCGTGCAAGCAGATGCGGTCAGCAAAACGACGGCTACTAGACCGAGTCCTCTCATGATGGGGCCTCCAGATGTGATGGGCGGGGAAGGTCAGCGGCCGTGAAGTGGGTCCAATGCGAGCGGCAACGAAGCCAGACAGACGACTTCCCGTTGCCGCGACAGGTCGTCACAAGTCGTCGAACCGGCCACGAAGCTACTATCCAGACGGTCCGACTTCTTTCAGCCGGACCTTGGAGTCAGCGCCCCGCGAGGCGCGTTTCTTCACTGCGGGCGGGGCCCGCTGTCTTCGGCGCACCAGCGCACGGCAGCATCGAAGAGCCGCCAACCCTGCTTGTTGAGGACGATAGCGGTGTCGTTGTGCAGGAAGAAGCCCACGCGCCGCGCCGGTGCCCGGCCACCAGCCGCGTTACCGTCGCGAAATTCGTCTGCGACGACGAGCTGTTGTTCGGCCCAAACCGCGACCAGGGGCTGATAGCCCCGCGTGCCTTCGTAAGCGACCAAGGCGTCGTGCTTGTGGGCCTCGATGATCGTGCCGTCGTGGTCGATGGTAGCCGTGGTGATAGGGCGGTCGGCCGAGCCCGCCGCCCAACGCATCGCCGCCGACGCCGTCCTCGGTGTTGTCCGAGCCGGCGAAGCCGTCCCAGTAGCCGCCACTTTGGACGGCAGCGTTCGGCTTAGCCACGCGCTACTGGCAACCGATGCGTTTATCGCTCATAGCTAAGTCGTCGAACCACAAGTCGATGCCGGTGTCCTTGTAGAGGGAATCGCCGTGCGGGGATTGATAACCAAGCTGGATCTTGTTGAAGACGGCGTGGGCCCAGCCGGTGGTGTTGACGGTCGAGGTGGCGCTGCCATTGAGGAAGAAGGACGTCGCTCCCTGCGCTCCGTCCCACAGCCACTCGATGCAGTTCCAGCGCCTGGACGGCACCAACGTGCCCCGGTTGGCTACGTTGTCGTACGAATTGGCGCCGTGCCCGGCCTCCTTAATGCGCACGGCCATGGTGTCTCCCTGGAAATTGATCATCCACGGTATGCCACCGCCCGGCGGGGTCGCTGCCAGCATCACGGTCATATGGTGAGCTATCGTTTGGCTGCTCATATAGAAGAACATGCGCCCGTAGAATCGGCTCGCCGAGAGCTTCGCCGTCGGATACGGGATACCGACCAAGGCTTCGCTGGGGTCGTTGCCGATACTGTTCGCGCCGGGGAACACCCGCACATGGAGCGCGCTGGCGCCGCGGCACTTCATGTTCGTGTCCAGCTCGATGACGTGCACCTTGCCGGGATTGGAGGGTGAATACCTCCGGGTTGGGGTCCACGCACCGAAACCCGCGGCGTCGTCGAATCCGTCGCAGAAGGCCACGGCCGGATCTCCGCACGACGTGGCCGGGCGGCAGTAGCCCGCAGCGGGTGGACCGCCGCCCCCGCCGGCCGGGGCGTCTCCCGACGCGGCCGGGGCGTCGCGGCTCGCCATGTCGGGGCCGTCCTTCGAATCCGGGCCGTCTTTCGAAATCGGCGAACCCGGGCCGTCCTTTGCGCCTGAAGTGGACGAGGCATCGTCGGCGGTCGGCAGCGTGTCGGCCACCATGACTGTGGCAGCTCTTGCGTCCGCGCTGGACGAGGGATCGCCGGCGGTCGGCGGCGGACCAGCCATCATGCCCGGGACAGCGGCGTCCAGGGCGGCCCCGGTTCTTTCGGCACCGGCGCACGCGCCGGCGAGCAAGGTGAGCAGGGCCATGTACTTCCGCATCAGTTCCTTACAAGCCCATCAGGGGGCCGGTGCAAAAGCGTTTGTCGCCGTCCAATGCGAGCGGCAACGAAGCCAGACAGACGATTTCCCGTTGCCGCGACAGGTCGTCACAAGTCGTCGAACCGGCCACGAAGCTATTATCCAGACGGTCCGACTTCTTTCAGCCGGACCTTGGAGTCAGCGCCCCGCGAGGCGCGTTTCTTCACTGCGGGCGGGGCCCGCTGTCTTCGGCGCACCAGCGCACGGCAGCGTCGAAGAGCCGCCAACCCTGCTGGTTGAGGACGATAGCGGTGTC
Source organism: Myxococcales bacterium (assembly GCA_031431215.1). Lineage (GTDB taxonomy): Bacteria > Myxococcota_A > Polyangia > Fen-1088 > Fen-1088 > JANPCZ01. The sequence continues at coordinate 8,492 of JANPCZ010000032.1, read as the reverse complement.
GTTGTGCAGGAAGAAGCCCACGCGCCGCGCCGGTGCCCGGCCGTCGATCATGGGCGCGCCCCTTTCGTAGCCGAACAGCCAGGCGAAGTCTTGTGTCCGAGGTCCGGGGGTCGCGACCCACGCGGCATAGGGGCCCGGCGCGCCCCTGCGCAGCGTGGCCTGCGTGTCTGCCACCCGGATCCAACCGCTCAGACCCGCGGCCAACGGATGGCCCGGCTCCCGGATCAGAATTGCGGGCACAGCCGGCCGGAAGGTCGTCGATTTTTCCATCTGCCCGTTGAGGTCACGGAAGGTCGGGGCCGACATCCCCAGGTCGTCGAACAGCGCGGACTCGTTGACCAGCATGGGCACCTTGAGGTCGCGATACTCGCGTGCGACTCCGACCGATTCGACCGTCGCGGAGAACACAATCAAGCGCGCACCACGCACTTTGGCGTCCGGCGGCTGATCGGCGCCGCGAAGCACGACCGCGTACCCGAGCCCGGCCAGCCGTGCGGCCAAGAGCTCGTCCGCGGGGGTGAGCGGTACGTTGCCGACCAAGAACACGGCCACTTCTCCGTCGGGCCTGTCGGTCGCGCTCACCATTGGCGTGCCGCCAGCCACGACCAGCGCCTGATGGCCCTGCTGCACCTCGACCCCGCCGCCCACCACGCTCGCGACCCGCACCTGCCCCTCCTCGACGCGCACGCGCGTGCCGGTCGCACTGACGGCGGTGGACCAGCGTGCCGCGCTGCTGGTCGCCTGTCCGTGCGGCGTCACCAGCACGAAGGGTGCCGCAGCCGCGGCCTGCACCGTGCCCGTGCCAAGCAGGGCGCGCATCGGGGCCCCTGCTTCCCCGCCCTCCACCGACGTCAGCAATGTGTCGCCCGCGAGGTCGAGCGCGCTCCGATCCCGGAATTCCAGGCGGGCCGCGCTGGTTGCGCCCACGGTCGCGATCCCCTGCCGCGCCCCGATCGCGGCGCCGGCCGTGACGGCGGTGCGCCGGGCGCCATCGAGGAGGTACACCGTGCCCGTCATCCGCAACAGCGTGACGGCCGCTGGAGAAGGCGTCGTGGAGGTGTCCCGCGGCCCAGCCACGACAGGGGCAGAGGCTTCAGGGGCGGTGGCTGGCGGTTCGACCGCGAGTCGGGCGGACGGAGCGCGTCCCCACACCACCAGCACCAGGGCGACCGCCGCCAGCGCAGCGCCCAGAAAGGCCGGTGTCCAGGTGCGCCACCAGGGCGGACGCGGCTCGGTCTTCTTGAGCCGCGCGCGAACATTCGCCACTAAACGCTGTTGTGCAGGCCCTTCGGCGGCGTTGAGCGCACGCCGGATGCTCTCGACCCGTTCATGCGCGGAAGGCACGGTGAGCATGGCTTGCAACGCACCCGCCATACGAACCTGGCCCACGATCTCGCCCCGCAGGGCCTCGTCGCCATCGATCGCGCGTTCGAGTTCTGCCTTATCCTCGGCACCCAGCGTGCCGTCGAGATAGCCCTCCAAGAGAAGGCCGAGCCGCTCCTCTTTCATGCTGTGCCTGCTTCCGGTGCCAGCCCCGTTTCCATGCATCGGCGGAGCGCCTGACGGATGCGGAAAAGCTTCACGCTGACCCAACCCTCGGGGCGCCGCTCGCGCACGGCCAACTCGGGGACCGGCGTCCCGCGCAAATAGCGATCCTCGATCAGCCGACGTGACGGCTCGGCCAACTTGTCCAGACAATCGCGGAGCCGCTCATGCGCGGCCTCCACTGCCTCGAACCGGGCCGCGTCCTCGAGCGCCGTGTCGATGACCGCCAACGTCAGATTCGCGCCGCTCTGTTTGGCATAGCGTCGCTGCTCGCGCAGCTCCTTGAGCAGGTGATTGCGCGCGATGGCCTTCAGCCAACTTCGCAGGGTCAGCCGTCCCACCTCGTACGTCGACAGTTTCTGGTACGCGGTCACGAACGTGGCCTGCAGGACCTCCTCGACCAGGCCCTCTGCCACCTGGAACCCGACCAGCGCCCGGGATACATCCGAGTGCAGGGACAGGACGATCTGATCGAACGCCGCGGTGTCGCCGCGCTGCGCACGAGCGGCCAGGAGGTCCAGCTCCTCGGGCGACGCGCTGGGCGCATGGGGCATCACCCCTTAGTCTCCACTCGAACGCGGATCTTTCAAAGATAGCCGCTCGGCTCGGCTCGACGGCGGTTCCTGCGCGGCCTGGGAGGGACCGCAGTGGCGCTGCCCTCGCTGCCCTCGCTCATGCTGCCAGCTCAAAGCCGCGCGGCCGGGGCCACGCGCCCCCCGAAGCGCTTCGTCTTCTTTTTCTCGGGCAACGGACAGCGACCGGCGAACTACTACCCGAAGGAGCCGCTGCCCTGGAAGGTGGTGGCGCCGAACGTGCGCGAGATCTCGCTGGTCGGTCCCGACCCGATCTCCACCGTCTTTGGCGATGATTTCACGCCGCTCAAGAGCAAAATCCTCCTCATCCGCGGCCTGGACTTCATCATGAAGAAGGGGGGCGGGCACGACGGCCCCTGCACGTTGTCGGGGTTCCTGCGCTCGTCCGCCGAGGACACCACCCGCTGGGTCAGCATCGATCAGGTGATGGCCAACTCGCGCGGCGTCTATCCCACGCCACCGCCCATCGGCCAGCCGCGTTCGGTGCACGTGTACACACGGGGCAACCAATCGCCGGGCGCGATGGTGGCCAGCACCGCCGCCGGAGTGCCGGTGCCGCACGAGCTGGACGTGACCAAGACCTGGGACAACCTGTGGAAGGGCTTCATCGACCCGGGCCAGATGGGCCCGGAGGTGGATCTGGCGCTGCAGAAACGGATCGTCCAGCGCAGCGTGATGGATCGCGTGCGCGCTGAGTACGACAACCTCAGGAAGCACCCTCGTCTGGGATCCGAGGACCGCAAGCGCCTGGATGCGCACATGACGGCGCTGAACGATCTCAACGGTCGCCTCATGCAGGGAACGGTGGGCACCAAGCCGGTCGGCTGCGCCCAGCCGCTGCGATCGATGAACCTGGCCCAGGACGAAGCGAACCTCCCGATGTTGACCAAGCTGAACATGGATGTCCTCGCGGCCGCGATCAAATGTGATCGGACGCGGGTGGCGACGTTCATGCTCTGCAACCAGACCGACACCCGCACCTTCAAGTGGCTAGAGCCGGGTGGCCTGGGCGACCACCGCGACCTGTCGCACATGGTCTACACGAACCCTGCCGGGGACAAGTCCTTCGCCCGTGACCGCCTGGGACGGATCAACAACTGGTACGGCAAGCAGGTCGCCTATTTTCTAGGTCTGCTCAACCAGGTCGAAGATCCCGTCACGGGGGCGACCTACTTGGACAACACCGTCGTCTATTGGGGCAACGGGGACGGCGGCAACGACGGTGAGCCGCACTCACACTGGGGCCATCCGGTGATGCTCGCTGGTGGCGGTTTCAAGACCGGTCGCTACCTCGACTTCCGCGAGGTCATGGCCGTCAACGGCGAGGATCAGGGGCCGCGCTCGCTGTACCTGTACAACGGCACGCCCACCATGATCCCGAAGAGCATGGAGATCCGCGGACGACCGTACAACTCGCTGCTGATCTCGTTGATGAAGGCGATGGGCGTCGCGCAAGACGAATACGAGACCCCGGGGAAGCCCGGATTCGGCGACTACAGCGGCAACGTCAGCAACCAGTACAACATCGCCGACGGCCAGAAAGAGCTGCCGTACATCTAGCGAGCCTCCGCTTGCCCCACACCATGCGCTTCACCCTGACCGCCCTGGTGCTCTACGCCGCCACCACGGCCAGCTGCTCGCACCCGAATTCCGACGCTGGGGCCAGCCCGCCAGAGAGCGGCGCCGCGGTCGGGACCGGGTCCAGCGGAAGCGGGGGCGGCTCCGTGGACGCGAGCCGAAGCAACAGGGACGCGCCGGCTTCGCCCACGGCACCAACGAGGCCGGACGCCAGGGTCGTTGGGATCGACGCCAGCGGTACCGGGGGCGACGCGAGCGTGTCTCGCAACGACGTCGGGGGCGGTACCGGGGGCGACGCGAGCGTGCCTCGCAACGACGCTGGGGGCGATGCATTTGCGGGCGGGCCATCCGCTGACGCGATGAGGAGCTCAGGCTGCGGCTCGATGACCGCGCCGTCTGATGGTCCGCAGACCACCATGGTTAACGGCAAGAGCCGCGCCTACATCATCCGGCCGCCCAAGCCCTACGACACGAACCGTCCTTACCCCCTGGTGTTCGCCTTTCACGTGCTCGCCACAGAATCCGATGCCGATCATGCCCGCCCCGTGCGTGATGTATCAGGGGTGCCGCGCCGGTGCGCCGGTGGTTTGGTGCCACCATCAGGAGACGGCCTACAGCGGCACGGGACACGGCTGGCCGCCGTGGGCCACTGCGGGAATCGCAGCCCTGTTCACGGCGCCCTGAGCGACTACGGGTGCGCGGATTGACATCTGAAAGCATACGATTCACGGTGATTCGCATGCGCACCACGCTCGACCTTCCCGAAGGCCTCGTCGAAGACGCGCGGCGCTTGCTCGGCTTCAAGTCCAAGACCGACACGATCGTCATGGCCCTGACGGAGCTCATTCGGCGCCGTCGGATCGACGAGCTGAAGGCCATGGCCGGGACGATCAAGCTCGATCTCGATCTGCCTGCTTCGCGGCGTCGGCCAGGCCGCCAACGTCGGGTCGCAGCCTCGGCCCGCAAGGCGGCGCGGGCGTCGTCCTCAGCGCCGTCTAGGTCTTCTAGGGTGGCCCGGCGCCACCCCGCGCGAGCCCAGCGATCTCCCCGGCATCCAGAGCCCGATTGAAGACGCGGGCCTCGTCGATTTGGCCCTGGAATCCGTTGATGCCGAGATCCCGCCCAATGCGCACCCGTCCGATGCCGTCGGCGGGGACAACAGTGGTCGTGGTCGCGGCGTCCTCGGCACCATTGACGAACAGGCGCAACATCTGTGGAAGCGGGGGTGCCAGAACTGGCGGCGCTGGCGGTGGCGCTGGTGCCGGTGGCAGCCGAGATGAGTCCGTGGGCGGCGCCGGCGGCAGCACGTCGGACGCTGGCCGCATCGACACCGTCGCCGGTGGCGCAGACGCAGGTATGGGCAACACTCTGCTGGGGATGGTCGCCGCCCAAATGGCCCCCGGCAGCTGGCGACTGTTCCAGACCAGCGGCCTGACCCGGGACCTTCTCTACATCGATGCGAATGGCAAGGACGGCTCCACCGCCCACACCGACTGGAGCGACGAGCTGAGCTGGGATCCTCGGTCGAAGACGGTCTATTACATTGGCGCGGGCCACCTGCGGGCGTACGGATTCCTGCAATACAAGGCCGAGAGCAACCAGTGGATTCGGCAGGACAAGGGTCTGCCGCCGTGCATGTATCTCGGCAACTACGAAGGCTGCTTCAACCACGGCTACGACAACGCCGCGCTCGATGTGGCGAGCGGCACTCTCTACTTCAACTCGCATCGCCGCCTGTTCGCATACGACACGACGCGCGCCACGTGGACCGAGACCCGCCTTCCGGATTCGGTTCCAGCCGGCTATGCGTCGGCGTCCGAGTTCTTTCCGGGGCTAGGTCTTGCGATCGTGCTCGGCGGAGCGATCGTCACCGTCGACCCGCAGACGAAGGTGGTCACTCCGATCGCCACCGGGCTGCCGATGGGTCCTTACAGCAACGTCACCGCCTACAGCGACGTCCACCGCACCCTGTTCTTCGGGGGCGGCAACGGCTCGCGCAAGCTCCACGCCATGGACAAGGATCGGCGCGTAACGGCGCTGCCGGACGCGCCCGATATCGTCCACGTCGGGATGACGACGCTCACGACGGATCCAGTCAGCGGCGACCTCCTGTTTCTCTCGACGCTTATGCAGCTACACAGTTACGACCCCACCACGCGGACGTGGCGTCTGCTTGGCGATGCGCCGTTCATGAACTTCGCCGCGCCCCGAAGCGAGGTCATGAACGGACAGGTTAATCATCACGTCCTGGCTGCGCCGATCGCCACGTCCGGCGTGACGATGTTCGTGCTGCCTTCGGACCGGTACGAGGTGTATCTGTACAAGCACCGCTGAGATCGATGGCTACCAGGAGAACCCCCGCGATCTGGCCACACGCGGCGGTTCCACTTGAAGATCTGGGCGGGTGTACACCGAACCGCCGCGCCAGATCGGGGACGGTCTCTTCCTCGCGCAGCGCCGCGAGCGCCACCTTCGCCTTGAAATTCGAGTCGTGCTGCTTGCGTGGGATGCGTGCCATGGGTGCCTCCAGTGGGATTGCGGGCACCCTCAATTCCTACCCTAGCCCCTGGTCCTAAAAACGGGTCCACTTCAGCCTGCACGGCAGCTTCGTGAAGCTGCAGAAGATCTTCGCCCCCGGGGCGTTGTCGGTGGCCTCGTACGTGCGCTACAAGTTCTGATATTGCTCGCCGGCGGGACGATTTCAGGCCAGGTTGATCGCGGTCCCGGCGCTCTTGACCACGTTCCCGCCGTAGGTGTTGCCCGCGATGTGCAGCCCCTCGCCGTCGTCGTAGATGTCGAGACCACCCGGTCGCAGGTCGACCTTGAGGTGTACGGTTCCGGGATCGAGCCGAGTCGCCAGCACGAGCGCATCGTCTCCGAGAAAGACTCCAAAAGCGTTTTCCGACCTCACACTTTTGAGCTGCGTCAGCGGAACCGTGGAGAGCACACCATTGGGAAGCGTGAGCTCGATGGCCAGCGGGTCCTCGACAACCCTGAGCACCGGCTGCTCGTTGAGCGCCACGATGACCTGGCAGTCGACGAAGCGATTGCCACCAAGCACGACCGTCATGATGCCTTCCTCCAGTTTCTGATCGGACCCATGGGAAACGCCGCATTTGCTTTCACCGGCGGCCTCCGAACGACCGCGCCGGCAACCGGGCTCCGGATACCTTCGATCGAGGTGATCACGGCTGTCTCGCGTAAGTCGAGGAGGCGACGCTCCTCGGTGCTCAGGGAGTACCACACGGGGTCCATGGCGTCGCGGAGCGCCTCCGCAGCCGCTTCCGATTCACTTTCCAGCAGGAGCATCGCCCGCTCCATCGCCAGATAGGCGGAGAGTCGCGACGTCACGGCCAGACCCGTTCCCAGCAGTCCCGCGTCCGCGAGAGACCGTCCTCGTAGCGAGGCAAAGGCATCCGTTCGTTCGGTTCCATGAACGCATGCAGCTCCGGGCTGGCCTCATCCGGAGTGACCGCAAGCGAGAACGCGCGGGCCCGCTCGTCGGCAAATCTGAAGACATGATCCGCGCCTGGCCCAGTGGAACCGCGTCCCAACCCGCGGGGTCGGCGGTGGTGCGGCAGATTCCACTGCGAGGAAGGCGAAACGGACATGCCGCCGGTCCGCGGCGCCACCCACCCGGCTTCGTCTGGTGCGATATCGATGGGCACGCGCACACCGAGCGATCGCGCAGACGGCCCGAGAGTGGGCATACCATCCGGGGCAGGTGTCATCGCACGGAAGACCATACGTCGTGATAGTACAACACGCTGGCGACGTCACCGCGCCCCGTGGGGTTGACGGCGCTGTCGGCGCGTAGGTGCGCTACACGTTCTAATCGTCCACCGGGGCACATGCATGGTCGACGGCACCAACGGCGTCGTCTGTCGGCGCTCGGCTTGACTTCGTTGGTCGGTGTGGCCGAGAACTCGGGCCGTGGCGCCGACGTTGCGAAAGAGCAGGAACAACAGAAGGCGCGGTGGACCCTAGTGCACCGCTCTCGATATCCGGGTGGGCCTAGTGAGGACAAGTGCCCTTTCCGCCCAGGCGCCCGTCGGGACTTCTTTGTGTCCGAGAATGAATGTTCCGTCAATTTGGCGGTCATCGGCGTCAGATGATGCCCGAAAACGCCGCCGCTGCGGCACGCCCTTGCCGCTGAACACGCGCAGGTTGGGCGCACCCAGCTTGGCCGCCACGTCGACCCAGCACCCGACCAGGCCCACGTCGGCGGCTCGCTGCTCGGCCGCGGCGAAGTCGTTCCTGACGCCGGTGCCGCTGATGTCGAGGCCCAGCAAAAAGGCGCGGCGCCGGATCTTGTAGATGAAGGCGTCGTCGGGGACGGCGGGGTAGTCGGGAAAGTAGTAGCCGGTCGGATCGACGGCGTCGAAGCCCAGCTTGGCGCACAGCTCGATCACCGCCTCCAGCGACAGGCCGCCGCTTCAGAGATTGCAGCTCAGCTTGAGCCGCGGGGCCGCTTCGGCGGCGGCAACCCAGCGAGGTCGCGCCAGTGTGACGGCGGCGGCAGTGAGCAACAGGCGGCGATCCATGGGAACTGGCCCGCCATGCTACCCGACCGCGTGGCCGCTAGGTGCGTGCGCCGCCCGGCGCCGCCACCCATCCCGGTCGAGTTGACCACTTCGTCCCAGGTCACCAGCCGCCGCTCGCAGGCGCCGAAGGCCGTAAAGCACCCCGACCGGCACGAGGAGCAGCGCCCACAGATCCGATGGATCCCGCGTGAGCACGACCCTCGTGATCCCGATGGGCGGGCCCACGACTCCC
>JANPCZ010000031.1:0-42431 GCA_031431215.1 Myxococcales bacterium | reverse complement strand
ACGGTGTACGCCCCGAGCGGCTTTTCGGGATCGAGGGCGCGGGCCGGACGCGTAGCCAGTGCGCCGGTCACGCCGACGACGAACAACGCGACGCGGACCGCGGCCCGTCGTGCTCCTGGTCCACTCGCGGAAAACACCTCTGACGAACATGAACCAGGGCGTTGCCGAACACCAGAGGCCAGTCAGGTCCAACCGCCGGCAGCGCCGCTACGGCTTCAAGCGATCCAGGTCGTGCGGATGCTCAGGGACACGTGCCGCCGCGGTCCACGCAGACCACCAACTGGATCTGCGGTGGGCCGTACATGCAGCAGACCGGCCGATCCAAGGGGCAAGTCGGGCACGGACAGCTCGAGCAGGCCGTCGTGTTGTAGCCGAGGCAGCGACCGGCCGAACACAGCTCGTCGGGATCGCACGCCTTGCCGCACAAGCCGCAGTGGACGGGGCTGATGGCGGTGTTGACGCACGACCCGCCACAGGGGGTCAAGCCAGCGCCGCAAGCATCGACGCATGTCCCCGCCTGACAGACCTGCGTGCCCGGGCACTTGTACCCGATCATGCCGCAATGGGCGGGATCTGCTCGCGTGTCGGCGCACGCCCCGCCTACCCGCGTGAGGCCGGGCCGGCACTCGCACATGGCGTTGATGCAAAGCTCGGTGCTGCTGCATGCGCGACCGCATGCTCCACAGTTGTAACCCTCGACCCGCAGATCGACGCAAGCACGGCCGCACCTGGTGGTCTGTCCCGGGCAGGGAGCAGCGCCGGGCACCGAGGCATCCGCAGCGGCGCCACCGTCCGGGCCACCGCTCGGGCCGCCGCCCGCGTCGGCAGGTCCACCCGCGGTTCCGCCGGCCGCCCCGCTGAGGCCACCGGGGCCGCCATCCGGAGGTCTCGTTCCGCCGGCGTTTCCCGCAAGACCGCCCCCCACGCTCGCGCCGCCCGCACCCACCGACCCGCTGCCCGTTGCTCCTCCGGCGCCGCCCCGGCTACCTCCGTCGGTAGGTCCGCCGGTCGCACCCGCGATCGTGGCGGTCGCGGCGTCTGCACCCCCGGCGCCTCCCCCGACGCCCGCGCTTTCGGCTCCCAGGTTTCCGGGTGCGCCGGGCGCAACACTCGTCGACCCGTCCAGATTGCCGAGCCCCTCGGTGTCGAGGGCTCTGGAGCGGCCGCAGCCCGCTTCACCTACGACGGCCAGGAGCGCGGCCGCGAGAGCCAGGTGCGAAACGAGCGCGGATCGACGTTCGGGACGAGCGCGGCTTGAGTCCATGCGCGCATGCTTGAGCGCGAGCATGACCAGAACATGACGGAGGCGATTACTTCTGCTGGCCGTAGCTCTTGAACCTCGCCAGCACGCGCGCCATCTCGGCGTCGTCGAGGATCACCGGCTCGCCCACCTGCAGAGCACGCCAGTATTGCGCCGCCAGGGTCTCGACCTCGACCGCCAGCTTGAACGCCGCCGGCAATGACTCGCCGACTGTGACGAGGCCGTGGTTGGCCATCAGGCAGGCCTTGCGATCGCGAAGCGCCGCCAGGACGTGGCGCGACAGCTCGGGCGTACCGTAGGTCGCGTAGTCCGCGCAGCGGATGTCACTGCCACCCGCGGCGGCGACCATGTAGTGCACGGCCGGAATGCCACGGCGCAAGCACGCGAGCGTGGTCGCGAACATCGAGTGCGCATGCAGCACGCCGCCGACCTCGGGCCGCACAGCGTACACGTCGCGATGAATGGCCCACTCGCTCGACGGCACAAGTTGCCCTGGCAACACGCTGCCGTCCGCGCGCATCTGCACCACCTGCTCGGGCCGCAACGTCTCGCAGGGCACGCCCGTGGGTGTGACCAGAAAACCGTCGACCACGCGCACGCTCAGGTTGCCCGACGTGCCCTGGTTGAGGCCGCTGTCATTCAGGCGGCGGCCCGTCGCCACGATGAGCTCACGCTCCTCGACCAGGTTCATGCGCGCTCCGGATACAACGCGCGCAGACCGTCAGCGCTGGCAGGGCACACGCCGCGCTCGGTGATGAGCGCTGTGACCAGGGCCGCCGGGGTCACGTCGAACGCGAAATTCGCCGCCGCAGTGCCCGCTGGCACCAGACGCACCCGCACCTCGCTGCCGTCGGGCGCCTGCCCGACAATCCCGGTGACCTCCTCGGCATCGCGCTCCTCGATCGGGATCTCGGTCAGCCCGTCGTGGATCGTGAAGTCGATGCTCGACGACGGCACCGCCACGTAGAACGGCACGCCGCAGTCGCGCGCCGCCAGCGCCTTCAGGTAGGTCCCGATCTTGTTGCAGACGTCGCCGCGCGCCGTGGTGCGATCGCTGCCCACCACAACCGCGTCGACCAGCCCCCGCTGCATCAGGTGGCCGCCAGCGTTGTCGACGATCACGGTGTGGGGCACGCCGGCCTGGCCAAGTTCCCACGCGGTCAGCGCCGCGCCCTGGTTGCGTGGCCGGGTCTCGTCCACCCAGACGTGCACCGGCAGGCCCTGCTCGTGCGCCAGGTACACCGGCGACAGAGCGGTGCCCCGATCCACAGTGGCCAGCCAGCCAGCGTTGCAATGGGTGAGTACGTTGAGGCGCTCGCCCCTCCGCTTTTCGAAGGCCGCGCGCAACAGCGGCAAGCCGTGCGCGCCGATGGCACGGTTGGCGGCCACGTCCTCGTCGCAGATGAACTCGGCGCACACGTAGCCAACTTCCGCGCGCGCGCCCAAAGGCGCCGCCCGCATGGCAGCTTGCACCCGGTCGAGCGCCCATTTCAGGTTCACCGCCGTCGGTCGCGTCGCCAGCAAGATGGCGTGCGCGTGCGCGATCGCTGACTCGTCCGCATCCTCACGCGCCGCCAGACACAGGCCGTACGCGGCGGTTGCGCCGATGAGCGGCGCGCCCCGCACCGCCATGTCGCGGATAGCCGCCTCCGCGTCGGCCAAGCTGCGCAGATGTGCGATCACCAACTCGAACGGCAGCCGTCTCTGATCGATGATGTTCACCGACCAGCCGTCATCGGCCAGCCGGATCGAACGCAGGTCCCCACCTCGGACCCGCACGCCTCACTCGGCGCGCGTCAGCACCAGGCACGCGTTGGTGCCACCGAAGCCGAAGCTGTTGGACATCGCCGTGTTGATGCGAACCTCACGGGCGGTATTGGGGATGTAGTCGAGATCGCAGTCGGGATCAGGCGTCTCGTAGTTGATGGTCGGGGGCAGCACCCCGCGCGAGATGGCCAGCGCGCACACCGCCGCCTCGACCCCGCCGGCAGCGCCCAGCATGTGCCCGGTCATGCTCTTGGTCGAGCTGACCATGACCTTGCGCGCGTGATCGCCGAACACCTTCTTGATGGCCAGGGTCTCGTTGGCGTCGTTCATCTTGGTCGAGGTGCCGTGGGCATTGATGTAGTCGATGGCCTCGGGCAAGAGGCCGGCGTCCTTGAGCGCCAGCTTCATGCACCGCTGCGCACCCTCGCCCTCGGGCGCCGGAGCCGTGATGTGGTGGGCGTCGGCGTTGGCGGCGTAACCCTTGACCTCGCAATAGATGTTCGCGCCGCGCTTCTTGGCGTGCTCGAACTCCTCCAGGATCACGATGCCCGAGCCCTCGGCGATAACGAAGCCGTCGCGCCGCAGATCGAATGGCCGCGACGCTTTCTGCGGCTCGGCGTTGTGCGTGCTGAGCGCCCTCATCGAGTTGAAGCCGCCGACCCCCAGTTGCGTCACCGTGGCCTCGGAACCGCCGCTGATCATGGCGTCGGCGTCGCCGCGCTGGATGCAGCGCACCGCCTCGCCGATGGCGTGCGCGCTTGTCGAACACGCCGACACGTGGCTCATGTTGGGGCCCTTGGCGCCGTAGCGGATCGATAGCTGGCCGGGCGCCAGGTTGATGATCAGCTGTGGTACGAAGAACGGCGACACACCGTGGCGCGGCCCCTTGAGCTGCAGCGTGCCCAGGGTGTCCTCGATGGTCTTGAGGCCGCCCAGGCCCGAGCCCACGTAGCAACCGACGCGCTCGGCGAACTCGCCCTCGATCTTCAGACCCGAATCGGCCATCGCCATGGCGCCGGCCGCGATTGCGAACTGGATGAAGCGGTCGACCTGCTTGGCCTCGCGGCCGGTCATCCAGCCCGTCGGATCCCACGCCTTGATCTCACCGGCAATGTGAGTCGCGAAGTTGGTGTGATCGAACAGCGTGATGGGCGCAATGCCGGACGTGCCGGCCAGCAGCGCCTTCCAGCTGTCCTCGGTGCCGGTGGCAACCGGAGTTACCAGTCCGAGCCCGGTTATGACGACCCGTCGTGACATGCGTGCTCTCGGCCTCCGTGCGACGAGGGCTGCGAGCGCAGGCGCGGCGCCAAAGGCCCCGCTACCCGCCTCCCCAGATGTTGCCTACTTTGCCCTTGCCTTGATGTAGTTGATGGCGTCCCCGACCGTCTTGATCTTCTCGGTGTCCTCGTCGGGGATCTCGATCTTGAACTGCTCTTCCAGGGCCAGGACCAGCTCGACGATGGCCAGCGAGTCGGCCTTGAGATCGTCGGTGAACGCCGCCGCCGGCACTACCTTATCGACCGCCACCTCCAGCTGCTCGACGATGATCTTTTTGACTCTCTCTTCGACGTTGTCCACCATTTGGTCCTTTGTTCCTTATTCGTTGCGTCGCTCGGGCAGTAGGCACTCCGGCGGCGCGGGGGCCGCTACCTTAGCATCCCGTCCCGTCACATCAAGAGCCCGCCATTGACCCTGACAACCTGGCCGGTCACGTAGCCCGCGTCCGGGCCGGCCAGATACACCACCGCCGCCGCCACGTCCTCGGGCTTGCCCACCCGGCCAAGCGGAATCGCCTTCAAGATGTCCGCGCGCCGATCGGGCGGCAGCTCTCCTGCCGTCATGTCGGTGTCGATGTAGCCGGGTGACACAGCATTCACGGTCACCCCACGCGACGCGTACTCGCGCGCCCAGCTGCGCGTGAGACCGATGACGCCCGCCTTGGCTGCCGTGTACATGCCCTGCCCGGCCGAGCCCATCTCGGCGGTGATCGACGTGATGTTGATGATGCGCCCGGCGTCCTTGGCGCGCAGAAGCGACCGCAAGGCCGCGCGTGTACAGTTGAAGGTGCCGCCGAGGTTGGTGTCGATGGCACGCTTCCAGTCGGCGTCCTTGGCGCCCAGGGTGAGCGCATTGACCGCGATGCCCGCGTTGTTGACCAAGATATGCAAACCGCCCTCGGTCGCCGCGATGTCCTTGATGGCGGCGTCGACAGATGTTGCGTCGGCGACGTCGAAGCGACGTGCCAGCGCATGGCCACCGGCCGCAGTGATCGCCGCTACCACCTCTGCCGCCGCCGCCTCATTGGTAACGTAGTTGACGATCACCTTGGCGCCACGCGCGCCCAAGGCGATGGCGATTGCACGGCCGATGCCGCGCGACGCGCCGGTCACAATCGCCACCTTGCCTTCAAGCTGTCTCAGCATCGGTTCACGCTCCAGTTTTCAGGGCCTCGATCGCCGCCGGATCCCCCGCCGGCCGCACGGTGATGGAAGGGGCGATGCGCTTGCAAAGCCCCGCGAGCACGCTGCCGGCACCGACCTCGATCGCCTCGCCGACGCCCATCGAGGCCAGGCGCTCCACCGATTCCTCCCACCGCACCGGCGCGGTCACCTGGGCTACCAGCAGCTTGCGGGCGCGCTCCGCATCCTGATTGGGCGCCGCCTCGACGTTGGTGACCACCGGACACACGGGCGCGGCAAAGCGCAGCTTGTCGAGTTCGGCCGCCAGTCGATCCGCCGCCGGCTGCATCAGGGCGCAGTGAAACGGAGCGCTCACCGTCAGGGTCAAGACACGCTTGGCGCCGCGTTCCTTGCACAATTCCGACGCGCGCGCGACCGCCGCCTTGGCGCCAGCGATGACGATCTGACCGCCACCATTCAGGTTGGCCGGCGACACCACCGCGCCCTGTTCCCGGCTCGCATCCGCGCACGCGGCCTCGACCTCGGCGCGCGACAGACCCAGGATCGCGGCCATGCCGCCCACCCCCGGCGGCACCGCTTCCTGCATGAATCGGCCACGCAGGTGCACCACCCGCACCGCATCCGCCATCTGCAACGCCCCTGCCGCCACCAGCGCCGAATACTCGCCCAGCGAGTGCCCGGCGACCACGTCGGGTCGGCGTCCGGTCTCTTGCTCCAGCACCCGCAGCGCTGCGATGCTGGTCGCCAGGATCGCCGGCTGCGCGTGCGCGGTAAGCGTCAGTTCGGCTTCGGGTCCGTCAAAGCACAGCTTCGACAGCGCAAAGCCCAGCGCCTCGTCAGCCTCGCCAAACACCGCGCGCGCCGCGGGATACGCCAGCGCCAGCGCCTTACCCATGCCGACTTTCTGTGACCCCTGGCCCGGGAACAGGAACGCTACCATGCGGTCACCGTCCCCTGCGCGCCATCACCACCTTCGCCACCGTCACCACTTTTCGCACCAGCTCACCATCTCACCGCGGCCGAGCCCCACGCGAGGCCGCCGCCTAGCGCCGAGAACACCAGCAGTTGGCCGTCCTTGATCTTGCCCTGCTCGACCGCCTCGTCGAGCGCGATGGGCAGCGATGCCGACGACGTGTTGCCGTAGCGCTCGATGTTGACGAAGAAACGCTCCATCGGGATGCCGATGCGCTCGGCCACGCCCTCGATGATGCGCAGGTTGGCCTGGTGGGCAATCACCCAGTCGACGTCGGCCGCGGAGTATCCGTTGTGCTCGAGCGCGGTCTTCGACGCCGAGGCCATGTTCCGGATCGCGTGCTTGAACACCTCGCGGCCGTTCATCTTGACGAACTGCCGCTTCTGCGCGATCACCTCCGGCGAGATGGGCTCGCGCATGCCGCCGGCCGGGATGTACAGCAGGTCGGCCAGGTTGCCCTCGGCATAGATGTGGGTGGACAGGATGCCGCGCTTGCCCTCGGTCTCGGGCACCAGCAGCACGGCACCGGCGCCGTCGCCGAACAGCACGCATGTGTTGCGATCGGACCAGTCCACCATGCGCGACAACACCTCGACGCCGATCACCAGCACCCGCTTGAACTGCCCGCGCCCGACCAGCCCATCGGCCACCGACAGCCCATACAGGAAGCCGGCGCACGCCGCCGACAGATCGAACGCCGCGCCACCGGGTTTGGCGCCCATTTTTTGTTGGATGTAAACCGCGGTCGCCGGGAAAACCACATCCGGGGTGACCGTGCCAACCACGATGCAGTCGATCTCCGACGGCGGCACACCGGCGGCCTGGCACGCGCGCAAGCCCGCCTCGGTGGCCAGATCGCTGGTGGTGCGCGAGCTCTCCAGGATGCGGCGCTCGCCGATGCCGGTGCGATCGCGGATCCACGCGTCCGAGGTGTCGACGATCTTCTCGAGATCGGCGTTGGTCAGGACCTTGTCGGGAACTGCCCGCCCGGTGCCCACGATGCGGCTACGAATCACGACCCTTGCCCTCCGGCGTGGCCAACCTGACCCTTGCCAGATGTCTCGCCGTCCCACAGGAACGCGTGTGCGGCAATGGCCGACGTCAGCTCGCCCCAGAATTTCGCCTGCGCGAACTCACGTGCCACCAGCACGGCGTTCTTGATCGCGCGCGTGTCGGAGCCGCCGTGGCAGAGCATCGCCACGCCCTCGACACCAAGCAGCAGCGCGCCGCCGGTCTCGGTGTAGTCGGTGCGCCGCTTGAACCGCCGCAGCGCCGGGCGCATCAATGCTGCGCCCACCTTGACCAGCGGCCCCGAGTTGCTGACTTCTTCGCCAACCATGTGGAAAACCGCTTCGACCATACCCTCCAGACCCTTGAGAAGCACGTTGCCGGTGAACCCATCGGTCACGATGACGTCGACGTCGCCACGAAATATGTCGCGGCCCTCGACGTAACCGACGTAGTCGAACTCGGCCGCCGGCCTGCCGGCCCCGCCTGCTCGCGCCAGCAGCGCGTTGGTGTCGCGGGTCAGCGCGGTGCCCTTGTGCTCCTCGGCGCCGTTCGACAGCAAGCCCACCTTGGGCCGCGCCTTGCGGTGGCGGATGCGCGCATAGACCGAGCCCAGCACCGCAAACTGCGCCAGCACGGTCGACCGCACATCGACGTTGGCGCCCATATCGAGCAGCGCGCACTGGCCCTTCATGGTCGGAAACGTGGTCACGATGGCGGGGCGCTCGACGCCCGGCAGGCGTCCCCACACGAACAGCCCGCACGCCATCATGGCCCCCGAGTTACCTGCCGACACGATGGCGTCGACCTCTCCGGCCTTGGCCAGATCGAAACACATCCGCATCGACGACTGCTTCTTGTGACGAACCGCCACCGCGGGCGCGTCGTCGGCCGCGATGACCTCGGGCGCGTGTCGAACCTCAACCCGGCCCGCAGCTCGGCCCCTGGGCCGATCGCCCAGCACCGCGCGAACCCGCGCCTCGTCCCCGACCAGCACCACGTCCAGGCCGGCCTCGTCGTCGACCACGGCGAGAACGGCGTCAAGAACGCCCTCGACCTCGACGCGCGGAGCGGCGTCCGCTCCCATGGCGTCGACCGCGATCCGCAACCGTCTCAGGCGGTCTCCTCCTCCTTCTCGATCACCAGCCGATCCTTGTAGTAGCCACAGCTCGGGCACACCCGGTGCGAGATGCGCGGCTCGGTGCAGCGTGGGCACGGGATCACATGCGGGGTCGGCTGCTTCATCACCTGGGCGCGACGAATGGCGGAACGGGACTTCGACTGCTTTCGCTTGGGAACGGCCATGGTGTCCTCGGTTTCTTCTTTCGGTGTTGCTGCTTCGGTTTCAGGAAAGCTTGATCTTGGCGAGGTCGCCGAGCTTACCGCCGGCGCGGCGTTGCGCCGCGGCGCAATCGCACGGGCTGGTGTTGCGATTTCCGCCGCACACGGGGCAGATGCCGGCACAGTCTTCTCGGCACAGCGGCCCGAACGGCACTGCGAGCAGGATCTCGTCGCGCAACTCGTCGGTCAGGTCGATGATTCCGCCGGAGAAAGTCATGACGTCGCCGGCCCCGTCCTTGTCGTCGTCCTCGTCGTCGTCGGTGCCCTTGGGACCCGCATCGTCGGATTCGACGAACGCGACGGCGATGGGGACATCCAGCGCCACCACCGCCGGCTCCAGGCAACGCACGCACGTGGTCGCAAGTTCACCCCGCAGATTGCCTTGCAACAAGTAATCGTCGTCGCCCGCTTTGGCGATGTAGCCGACCAGGCGCAGACCCTTCGGGGCGGGTCGAGCACCCAGTTCGGGACATTCGGCGGCTAGAAAAGCCTCCGTCACCGAGACCGAAACCGGCACGCCTTCGTCACCTATGTTGTTGATCTTATAGCGCATTTTGCCAAGTCGACAGTCCGGCCGCGGCCGGAAAGGTCGTACTATAGGCTCCCCCGTAGGAGGGTCAAGCCGAGCCGTCCCGGCGACCCTCGCGGGGCTCGCGGCCCGTCACTTGCCCGCGGAGCCGGCTGCGGCACTGCCGCCGACCAGCAACAGCGACTTGAGATCCTCGTCGTTGAACTGCAACTGGGCGCCAAAGAACCAGTCGAAGAACTGGCCGCCCAGCCCCGGCACCCGCGTGTAGTTCAGGACGTCGTCAACTCCGCTGGTGATGAAGATGTTCTTCTTGTACACCGCCAACATGCCGCGGCCGGTGAGGCGCGGCAGCACGTTCGAGCGCGCGTCGAACAGGTCGGCCGACAGCGACAGGCGATCGTCGAAGAAGTGAATATCGGTCCCCAGCCCGCCGGTCGACTCCTTGATGCCGAAGCGGCCGGTCCACGGCCCGATGCGCTTGCCGAACTGGAACGACCACCGCAGTTTTTCCGAGGTCTTGACGGTGTCCTCGACCACGAAGCCGCGCTCGGAACTGCGCGTGATGGTGCTGCTGGCCTCGCGAAAGCCGCGCGGATCGTTGACGATCTCGATCAGGTAGAACTTGTCCGGCCGAGGCATCAGCCGGATCTCGAAATAGCTCTTGAGCGTGCTGGCCAGGTAGTTGTACTCGGTACGCAGGCCGACCACCGTCTGCATGCGCGTGACACCACCCAGGAGGGAGCTCGCCCCTTCGCTGACGTCCTCGATGTTGCGGGCAATGGTGTCGTCGTTGACCAGGTGCCCAAGTGTGCCGTCGCCGTCGGCCACCTTGCCGGTCACCTTCTCGACGTTGCTCAGCGACTTGTCCAGGCTGTCGATGCCGTGTTGCAGCTTCTGCAACGACGTCCGCAACTCGCCGCTGGCGCCGGTGACCTCGCCCTTGGCGGTGCCGACCAGGCCCTTCAATCCCTCGGTGATCTCGCGCGCGTTCTGGATGGCGAGCTTGATGTCACCGGCCTCGTCGCGGGTCAGCTTCTGGATGGTGCCCGCGATGTCGTCGATACGGCCGAGCAACCGATCGAGAACGACCGAGTTCTTGGCGATGAGCTGGTTGGTGTTGTCGGCGATCTGCTTGACCGGCCCCGAGGTCAACGTCTGCACATCCTTCAAGATGTCGCGCAGGATGGGCAACGTGGCGCCGACCTGATCAATGATGGCGCTGGTGGACGTGGACTCGAAGACATACTTGATTTCGTCGCCGTCCTTGAGCTGCCGCTGCGCCCTGCCGTCGCGCGAGTCCACCGGGGTCCCAGGATCGATGTCCAGATAGATCTCGCCCAGCAATGAGGCGGCCTTCCTCGACACGATGGCGTTCTCGTAAATGATGATCTTCTTAGGGTCGAGTCGGATGGTGACCTTCGCCTTGCCAGTACTCTGGTCGAGCGAGCGGCCCTCGATCTGCCCGACGTCGAGCCCGGCCGAGCGCACGCCGGACTTGTCGTACAGGCCCCCGGCGTCGGTAAAACGCGCGAACACGACGTAGCCCTCGCCGGACTTCATGCGCCCGCTGGTGTACTGGAAGATGGCGTAGGCTCCGCCCAACACCACGATGGCGAGCAGACCGACTGTGATTGACGCCCAGCTTCGTCTCATGACCGGCTCAGGGCACTCCCGCCGACGGCCGGTCGAAGTGCACCGCGCCCGAGGTCTCGACAAACTCGCGCAACACCGGGTGAGGCGCGTGCAGAAGTTCGCGCGGGGTGCCGCTCATGATGATGCCGCCTTCATAGAGCATGGAGACGCGATCGCCGATGCGAAAGGTCGACGCCATATCGTGCGAGATCACCACGGAGGTGACCCCGAACTCATCGGCGGTGCGGCGGATCATCTCGTCCACGTTCTTGGTTGCTATGGGGTCGAGCCCAGTTGTGGGCTCATCGTAGAGCAGAATCTCGGGCCGGTCGATGAGCGCCCGGGCTAGGCCCACGCGCTTGCGCATGCCACCCGAAAGCTCGGCCGGCGACTTGTCCTCGATCCCCGTAACCTGGGCGAGGTCGAGCTTGCGCAAGAGTACGCGCACCCGCTCGAGCACCTCCGCCCGCGGCAACCGATAGCGCTCAAGCAACGGAAACGCGATGTTCTCGACCACGTTCATCGAGTCGAACAGCGCCGCGTACTGGAACACCATGCCGAACTTGCGACGCAGCTTGCCCATGGCCACGTCGCCCAGGCCGACGATGTCCTGGCCATCGACGAAGATATGGCCACTGTCGGGCGCCAGCAGGCCCATGAGGTGCTTCATGAACACCGACTTCCCCTGCCCGGAGCCGCCAATGATGATGTTGGTCTTGCCGCGCTCGATGTCGAGATCGAGATCACGCAGCACGTGCTGGGCTCCGAAACTCTTGTTCAGACCCCGCACGCGGATCTGCCAGCGCTGGTCGCGCGCACCGGCATCACCGGCCATGTGCCCGGGCTCGGTCATTTCTTGAAGGGCCAGATCACGCTGAAAATCTGGATCATCGGGTAGTCGAGGATGAGGATCAGGACGGAACTCGTGACCACAGCGCGGGTGGTGGAGAGCCCGACCTCCTTGGCGCCACCGCGCGTATTGAAGCCCTGGTAGCACGCGGTCAGCGCCATGGTCAGGCCGAATAACGTCGCCTTGATGAGGCCCTGCACGTAGTCGCTGGAACTGATCCACGAGCGGTACAGCGCCGCCGCCTGGCCGAAATCGACGTGGTACATCTCGATGGCGATGATGTAGCCGCCCAGGAGCCCGACGAAGTTGAACACCATGGTCATGATCGGCAACATGATCACGGCCGCGACGATGCGCGGGGTCACCAGGTACTGCACTGGACTTACGGCAAAGGTGGTCAGCGCGTCGATCTGCTCGGTGATGCGCATCGAGCCTATCTCGGTCGCCATCGCTGACCCGGCGCGCGCCGTGATCATGAGCGCGGTGAACACCGGCGCGAGTTCCCGCGCCAACGACACACCGACGCCGAACCCGACCCAGCGTTCCTGCTGGAACATGCCCAGCGCCAGCACGGCTTGCAACGCCGATACCATGCCGGCGAACAGCCCGACCAGCATCACGATGGGCAGCGATCCGACACCGATGAATTCCATCTGATCGAAGAACAGCCGCGCCCGAAACGGCGGCCGGAACAGCCACGCCAAAGCGCGGCCGAGCAACATGATGTGGCCGCCGACGCTGGCCAGGAACCCCAAGAGCGGGCCGAACACCCAGTCGAGGATCCTGACCGCCACTGGCACCGCCGGCGCGGCGGCTACTGCGCCATGATCACCCGAAGACGAGGCCGGATTCATGGCGCCGCGCCCGGCGCGGATTCGCGGTAGAGGCGCGGCACACGTTTCGAGATGCCACACAGGATCTCGTAATTGACGGTGCCGGCCCAGCGCGCGACGTCGTCAACCGAGATGCCCAGCGCCCCATCGCGGCCGATCAACGTCACCGCGTCGCCCACGGCGGCCCCTGGCACGTCGGTGATATCGGCCATCAGCATGTCCATGCATACCGCGCCCACGATCGGCGCGCGCCGCCCCCGCACCAGGACCTCGGCACCGCGCACATGGCGCGGGTACCCATCCGCGTAACCCAGCGGCAAGGTGGCGACACGCGAGGGCCGCGCGGCTCGCCACAGGCCGCCGTAACTGACCGCCGCGCCCGGCGCCAGATCGTGCAGCGCCATGATGCGGGTACGCAGGGCCAGCACCGGTTCCAGATCGGGCTGCGCAACCGCCGCCGATGGCATGGCGCCATAAAGCGCTAGTCCGGGGCGGACGGCGTCGAATCGCGCCTCGGGAAATCGCACCGCCGCCGCGCTGTTGGCGGCGTGGACCACCGTCGGGCCCACGCCGCGCGCGCGGGCCGCCGCCAGACAGTGGGTGAAGCGCCGCAGCTGGTCGCGCGCCGAGCCCTCATCTGCGGCATCGGCCGACGCGAAATGCGTGCACAGTCCGCGCACGCGCACCCGCGGCAACTGCGCCGCACGATCCAGGAACCCGGGTAGCGCAGCCTCGGCCAGACCCAATCGGTTCATGCCGGTGTCGATCTTCACGTGCAGGTCAATGACCGGATCGGCCATGCCGCCCGGCCCGCGTCCCCGCCGCGAACGTCGGCGCACCGGCGCTGCCCCGAAGCGCTCAAGATCGTCACGGTCGTACACCACCGGAGTGAGCGCCTCTTCGACGATCTCGGAATGGTAACGATCAAGGTAGGCGCCAAGGACGATGATGGGCCCTGCAATGCCCGCTTCGCGCAGCTCTAGTCCCTCCTCGGCCAGGGACACCGCGAGTGCGTCGACCAGCGGCTCGAGCGTGCGCGCGACCCGTACTGCACCGTGACCATAGGCATCCGCCTTGACCACCCCGTAGATGGAAACACCCACGCCCAGCGTACGTCGCAAGCGCTCCACGTTGCGCCGCAAGGCCCCAAGATCGATCTCCGCCACTGTGGGTCGGATCGAAGTACGCAGATCGACCTCGCGAACCGCGAGGTGAGGAGGAGGAGGTGTTGCGACCTCGGCGCCGGCCGTTTTTGAGCTCAAGCGCGCCGGATTTTCACACCCCGCCACCACGAGCGCAAACCATCCGCCCGGACGACCCGGTTGTGAGCCGAGCCCCCATCATCGCCATCGGCCAGCAACCAAGGCCAGGAGGCGCGACGCCGGCGCTGCAATAGCTGCTCAGGCCTCGCCGGCGGCAGCGGTGTTCATGGCCAGGAACTGCGGCGTGATGGTCAGGCGGCGGCCGCGTGAGATCACCAGACCCTGGCGGCCGAGCTCAGCGATGATGCGCGACACGGTCTCGCGGCAAGCCCCGATCATGTTGCCCAGTTCCTGCTGGGTCGGGCATTTGCGGATGACCTGACCGTCGGGGGAAGCCTCACCCTCCTCCTGGGCCAGGGTGGCCAGCGTGCGGTACAAGCGCGACTGCACGTCCGACAGGGCCAGTTCCGCGGTCAGCGTCTTGGCACGAGCTAGACGCCGCTCAAAGTCGCGCGCCAGCGTCAGGGCGACCTCGGCGTTCGCGCGCACGTGCGACATGAACTCGTCGCGCGGCAGGAACAGGAGCAAGCTGGTCTCGGCCGCGATCCAGTCGTTGGACAGCGTCCCCTGCGCCTCGAACAGCGAATCCAGGCAGATCGTGCCGGCGCGGAACGCCTCCAGAGTCACCTCACGTCCGCCCTCGCCCCTGTGAACCACGCGCACACGGCCCTTGACCACGACCGCAACCGTGTCGGCCGCCTTACCCGCGGTGGCGATGACCTGTCCGGCACCGAACGATCGCAACGAGCCCACCACTGACAGCGCCGACAGCGAGGCCGGCGACCAGGCCGAAAACCAGGCGGTGTTTCGCAGGGCGGTCAGCGCGGGGCTGGCGGGCAACTCGCGTGGTTGCGAGGCTGCGTCGTGACGAGTAAAGGCTAGAGCTTGCATGGGATACCTCCGTCCTTTCGGGTTGTTCCGTCTGATTCCGATTGTCGGGGCCCGGCTACGCAACCCCGGTGCCAGTTCCCACTACCTTCCGACCGCGGAAAACCGTGACTCTGGTCCGCCTTAACCCCCCAACTGTGTTGCCTACGCCACACCTGGGCCTGTGAGCCACGGCACGATGTGCCGGAGTGCTCGCGCCGCGAGATCTCAAGACGTGTCCAGAAATGGCCCCGTCTTGAACATTTGAAAAGGGGCGGGCCGCAGCCCGCCCCCAACCTGCCGTCGGTGTACCAGGGCCCGCAGTGCCGAAGCGATTCAGGTGCGCGGGTAGCCGCCAGCGGACGGGCTCGTATACTGACGCGCCAATGCCGCGCTTTGTCGTGTTCCTGACCGTCGCAGTGGGGCTGCTGGGCGGGATTCACTACTACTTCTGGCTTCGGCTGGTGCGCGACACCCAGCTGCCGATTCCGTACCGGCCATGGGCCAGCGCGGCCCTGGTGGGCCTGTGCGTGGCGATGCCTGTGACGCTGGCGCTCGGCCGGCGGCTGCCGGTCGACTATGCGCGGCTGCTGGCGTGGCCGGCGTACATCTGGCTGGGCGTCATGTTCTTGCTGTTCTTGCTGGTGACCGCGACCGATCTGGTGCGACTTGCGACCTACATCGTCGGCGTGGTCGCGTCGCGTGGCCCGGCCGCACCAGAGCGGCGGATGTTCCTGGCGCGCGTGCTTGGATCCTTCGCGGGCCTGACGGCCGGTGCGCTTGGCGGCATCGGCGTGTTCCGCGCGCTGTCCACGCTTGAGGTGAAGGACATCGTGGTCGAGCTACCGCGGCTGCCAGCATCGAGCCATGGCACGACCATCGTGCAGATCACCGACGTGCACATTGGCCCCACCATCGGGCGCGCGTTCATCGAGGAAGTGGTGCGCCGAACCAACGCGCTTCAGCCTGACATCATCGCGATCACCGGCGACCTGGTCGATGGCAGCGTCGAGCGGCTACGAGACGCGGTGGCGCCGCTCGCCGACCTTCGCGCACGACACGGCGTCTTCTTCGTCACCGGCAACCACGAGTATTTCTCCGGCGTCGAACCCTGGCTGCGCGAGCTTCAGCGCCTCGGCATCCGGGTCCTGCGCAACGAGCGCGTGGCCATCGGCGGCGAGGGCGATCAGGGCTTCGATCTCGCGGGCGTCCACGACTATTCGTCCGGCCGAAACGGCGACGCCGGCCACAGCCATGATCTGCCTCGCGCGCTCGCCGGCGTGGCGCCCGGGCGCGAGGTGGTGCTGCTGGCGCACCAGCCGCGCTCGATCCATGAGGCCGCCAGGCTGGGGGTGGGCTTGCAGCTTTCCGGGCACACGCACGGCGGGCAGATCTGGCCGTGGGGCCTGTTCGTGAAGTTCCAGCAGCCCTACATCGCGGGCCTGCATCGTCACGACAACACCTTCATCTATGTCAGCGACGGCACCGGCTACTGGGGCCCACCCATGCGGCTCGGAACCACCGCCGAGATCACGCGGATCACGCTGATGGCGCCCAAGGTCGCGTAGACGCCCGCCCTCAAGACGTGTCCAGAAATGGACCCGTCTTGAACATTTGAAAAGGGGCAGGCCGCAGCCCGCCCCTCGTCCGCGCAGTGAATTCGCGGACTTCACCCCACCTGCGGCCGAGCCCTTGGCTCGGCTGCTGAAGACCTGCCCAATTGATGGACAGCTCTTCAGGTCTTGAGGGCGCCGCGGCGGCCGGGGGTCTTGGCGCCGAACTGCGCGAGCCCCTGCCCCGTCATGCCGGCGTCATGTTGACCCGGCTATGATGCCGGCGTGCGGTTGCTGCTGGTAGAGGACTCGCGGCGGCTCCAGAAGTCTTTGGGCGCCGGCCTCCGTCGCGCTGGGTACGTGGTCGACGTGGCCGGTGACGGCGAGGAGGGACTGCGCGCGGTGGACAGCCAGAGCTATGACGTCGTGGTGCTGGACCTGATGCTGCCCAAGGTGGACGGCCTGACGGTGCTCAAGCGCATGCGCGACGGCGGCCACGACGAGCACGTCCTCATCCTGACCGCGCGCGATACGGTGGGCGATCGGGTGGCGGGGCTGAACACCGGCGCCGATGACTTCCTGGTCAAGCCGTTCGCCTTCGAAGAGCTACTGGCCCGCGTGCAGGCGCTGGGACGGCGGCGCAGCGGCGCCAAGAACCCGCGGCTTGCCATCGGCCCGCTCGAGATCGACACCTCCGGTCGTCGCGTGTGGCTGGCGGGAGCGGATCTCGTGTTATCGGCGCGCGAGTACACGTTGCTCGAATTCCTGGCCTCGCGCGCCGGCCGCGTGGTGTCGCGCGACGAGATCGAGCACCACCTGTTCGACGGGCGCGCCGATCCGACCAGCAATGTGGTCGACGCCGCCGTGTGCGCGTTACGCAAACGCATCGATCCGCCAGGGTTGCCGTCGCTCATCGAGACGCGGCGTGGGCTTGGCTACGTGCTGCGAGCGCCGCCGCCATGAAGTCGATCCGCAGGACGCTGCGCAGGCAACTGCTGTTGGGCCTGACCCTGCTGTTCGCGGGCCTGGGCACAGGGCTCTACTTCCTGATCGCCGAGTTACTGGAAAATCAGCTCGACCAGACCGTCGAGAGCCGCGCGCGCCTGCTGGCCTCGCTGGTCAAGCAGGAACCCAACGGCGATCTGGAAATTGAGATGACCGACGAGCCCATGCCAGAATTCGAGCGCAAGAAGAAGCCGGAGTACTTCCAGCTATTCGGCCCAGGCGGCGAGGTGCTGGCGCGATCGAAGTCGTTGGGTGTCCAGCAGCTGCCACGCGACAAGAAGATCAAGGCCAGGAACGACCGGGCATTCTTCGACGTGGCAATGTCTGACGGGCGGCCGCGACGGGCGGTCATCCTGCGTTTCGTGCCTCGCCTGGAGCACCCGGACGAGCACCCGACTGCCCAGGCGACCAAGTCGCTCGAGCTGGTGACGACGCTCGACCGATCTGAGCTGGACGAGGTGCTGTGGCAGGTGCTGGCGGCGCTCGCGGGTGCAGGCGGTGCCCTGTTCTTTGGCGTCGCGCTGATCGTCAGCCTAGTCGTGGGCCGGGGCCTCAAACCACTCGCCGGGGTGGCCGAGCGCGCGACCGGCATCGATGCATCATCCTTGAACGCGCGTTTCCCGATCGAGGGTCTGCCCGACGAGCTGTCCGCCATCTGCCAGCGCCTGAACGATCTGCTGGCGCGCTTGCAAAACAGTTTCGAGCGCGAACGGCGCTTTTCCTCCGACGTCGCGCACGAGTTGCGCACGCCGATAGCCGAGCTGCGCACGCTGGCCGAGGTGGCTCTGAAGTTCCCCGACGCCGCCGACGCGGCCACGGCCGGCGACACCGCGCGCGACGCTCTGGACGTAGCGGTGCTGATGGAGCGGGTAGTGAACAACCTGCTGGCGCTGGCACGTTGCGAAGCCGGCCGGCAGGAGATCGTCGAGGAACCGGTCGATGTCGGCGCGGCGGTACACGAAGCGTGGCGACCGTTCGAGGCACGCGCGACCGAGCGGCACCTGCGCGCGTCGTTCTCGCTGGCACCCGTGACCGTCAAGACCGACCGGGCGTTGTTGGCGGCGATGTTGACCAACCTGTTCTCAAACGCGGTCGACCACGCCCCTGATGGGGGCGACATCGCCTGCGAGCTGCGGACCGACGGCGACAAAGCCGAACTGGCCATCTCGAACCCGGCGGGCGATCTGGACCAGACGGACCTGTCGCATCTGTTCGAGCCGTTCTGGCGCAAGGACGCCGCGCGAACCGACCGCGACCACAGCGGCCTCGGCCTGACCCTGGTGGCGGCCTACGCCAAGCTCATGGGCGCCGACGCGGCGGCCTTTCTGCCCGAGCCCGGACGCTTCTGCGTGCGCCTGCGGCTCGCGGCCGGGTGAGGCGAAGTCCTCGAAAAATCTCAACCCGGGCCCTCAAGCCGCCCGACGGGCCGTCCGATAGCGGAGGGGCTTCCGCCATGCTGACCAATCCGGCACCCCATCTGCCGCCCGAACCCGATGACGGCAGCATCGTGACCATGCGCGATCTGCGGCGCACGCTGGTCAACGGCAACGACATACGCAGCGATATCAGTCTGCAGAACGACGTGAACTTTCTGCTGGCGCGGCTGGAAGATGCCAGGCAAGCGCCGTGGCGGCCACTCGGCCCCCTGTTGCGCGGCGAGCGCCGGCGTCGATCGACCGCGGCTTACGTCTACCGGCCATAGGCAGCCTCAGCGTCGCAGCAACGTTCGCAACACCACCGCGGACAGCACGATGCCGCCGCCGGCAAGGGCCCATGGGCCGGGCCGCTCGCCCAGGAACAGCGCGACCCAGATCGGGTTCATGACCGGCTCGATCAAGAGAACCAGGCTGGCGCGCGCGGCTGGCAAGTGGCGCAGGGCCCAGTTGAAGACCGCGTAACCGAGGCCAACCTGAATGGTGCCCAGGTAGAGCAGCACGGCCACCGACCGGGGCGTCAGCGCGGCCGACAGATCAGATACCGCGAACGGCGCCACGGCCACCGCGGCGAAGAGGTTGCCGAGCATGGCCGATGCGTGCGCGCCGCCGTGGGCAGCGCCGCCGGCAGCGGTCGCGTCCCGGCGCAGCAGCACCACCGTGAAGGCGTAGAACACGCCCGACAACCCCGCAATGACATTGCCGGTGCGCTGCCCGGGTCCGATCTGCTCCATCGACAAGAGAGCCATCCCAGCCAGCGACGCCGCAACCGAGATCGCATCCACCGGGCGAAATCTCTCCTTGAGAATGACCGGTCCGAGGACGAGGACATACGCAGTGCCGGTGAACTGCAGCAACACCGCGTTGGCCGCCGTGGTCAGCTTGGTCGCCACCACGAACGTGCCCATCATCAGGGCGTAAACCACGGCGGTATCGAAGCGCGCGTGGCGCAGGTTCGGCCGCAAGACGATGGCGAAGAACAGCGTGCACACCAGCGCCCGCCCGCACACCACAGCCAGGCCCGGCATGGGAGCCAGCTTGATGAACAGGCCCCCGGTCGAGAACAGCACCGCGGCCAGCACCGCCGCGCCGGTGGCGATCGACGCGTGCGCGGGTGGGCCCGAGGCCGGGCGCCCCGCGGCTGCGTCAGCCGGCAGCACTGCCATCGTGACCAGCGCGGGCCAGACGGCTACGCTTCCGGCCGTAGCCGAAATAGATGACCGCGCCCACCGCCAACCAGACGGCGAAGCGGATCCAGTTCGACGCCGGCAGGCCGAACATCAAGCCCAGACAACAGACAATCGATATGACCGGCGTGACCGGGTAACCCGGGCAGCGAAACGGACGCACGATATGGGGCTCGCGCACGCGCAGCACGATCACGCCCAGCGATACCAGTACGAACGCGAACAGGGTACCGATGTTGGTCAGTTCAAGCGCCTGATCAGGCGTCATGAAGGTGGGCATGATGGCGACGAACGCGCCGGTCATCATGGTGCCCAGCGCCGGCGTGCGGAAGCGCGGGTGTACGCGGCCGAACATCGGCGGCAACAGGCCATCACGCGCCATCGCCATGAAGATGCGCGGCTGGCCCATCTGGAACACCAGCAGAACCGCGGTTACCGCAATCACCGCGCCGAACGACATGACCGTTGCCAGACGGTCGAGGCCGACCTGGCGCAGGGCGTGCGCCAGAGGATCGCCGGCGCCCAGTTCGGCGGCCGGCACCAGGCCAGTCATGACGGCGGCGGTCGCGATGTACAGCACCGTGCACAGGACCAGCGACGCGATCATGCCGCGCGGGATGTTCTTTTGCGGGTCGCGGGTCTCCTCGGCCGCGGTCGAGACGGCGTCGAAGCCGATGTAGGAGAAGAACGCCAGCGACGCCCCACTCCACACGCCGGCAAAACCGTGGGGCGCGAACGGGTGCCAGTTGGCGGGCTTGACGAAGAACGCGCCCACGCTGACGAAGCCCAGCACCAGCACGACCTTGAAAGCGACGATTACGGTGTTGAAGCGCGCGCTCTCGCGTATGCCGATGACCAGCACCGTTGTGATGCCAGCGGTGATGAGCGCCGCCGGCAAGTTGCACGCGAAAACGAATCCGCCGATGTGCGGGGCGGCGGCCGCGATCGCGGTGGTGTGCGCGGCGGTCTGTATGTCAGTCGCCAGCCACGCCGGGAAGTCGAGCCCGAACGCGCCGGCAAGGAACGATCTGAAATAGTCGGCCCAGCTCTGCGCGACATAGATGTTGCCGACCGCGTACTCGATGATCAGATCCCAGCCGATGATCCAGGCGATGAGTTCGCCGAGCGCCACGTACGCGTAGGTGTACGCACTGCCCGCCAGCGGAACCAGTGCGGCGATCTCGCTGTAGCACAGCGCTGCGAATCCGCAGGCAACGGCGGTCAACAGATACGACAGGATCAGGGCCGGGCCGGCGCCGGGATGGGTGGCACTGCCCGCCGCCATCTGGCCGACGCTGGTGAAGATGCCGGCACCGACGATGGCACCCACCCCCAGCATGGTGAGATCGGTGGCGCCCAGTGTGCGCCGCAGCCGGTTCGCGGGATTCTCGGCGTCGGCCGCCGCCGTATGCAACGATTTGCGGCGAAACAGTTCCGACAGACCCGCCGCCATGGTGGTTGCCACGGCCGCGGTCAGAGCGGCCGCAGCCCCTCACCCGCGCGCGCGTAAGTCAGACCACACGAGCACTCGAGCGCTTCGAGCAGCGATTCACCGCACGCGCACACGAAACCGCGCCGCCGCGCCGGCACGCCAGCGACCAGCGCGTACGGCGGCACATTTCTGGTCACCACCGCGCCCGCCGCCACCATGGCATAGCTGCCGATGGTCACGCCGCACACCACGGTGGCATTGGCGCCAACGGTGGCGCCCTTGTCGATGCGCGTGGGCAGGAAGCTGCTGGGCGGCCGCTTGTGACGGCCCGAGCGCGGCCGCAGATCATTGGTGAACACGCAGTGCGGACCCAGGAACACCTCGGGCCCTACCGTCACGCCGTCGTACAGAGCAACCCCGTTCTTGATGGTGACGTCGTCGCCAACAGTGACGCCGCTCTCGACGAACACGCCATCGCCCAGGTTGCAGCGCGCGCCCACTTTCGCGCCGCGCATGACATGGGCGTGCGCCCACACCCGCGTGCCGGCACCGATGTCGTCGCTCTCGACCACTGCCAGGCGGTGGATCTGCGGGCCACGCGCCGGGGACGTCGGCTCTTCGGACGACCTCTCGGGGGGCTTGCCTGACGGCTTGTTGCTCATGGCGCGCGCGCAGATTACGCCAACGCGCGCCGGAGCGCAGCTACGACCTCGTCCTGCTGCCCGGGCGTGATCTCGGCGAACATGGGCAAGGACAGGATCTCGTGCGCAGCCTGTTCGGCCACCGGAAAATCACCAGGCTTGCCACCCAGGTGCCGAAACGCGCCCTGCAGGTGGATGGGCACCGGGTAGTGGATACCGGCACCGATACCGGCGGCGTTTAGCTTGGCGAGAACCTGGTCGCGGCCGGGAACCCGGATGACATAGAGGTGGAAGATGTGCTCGTTACCGGGCAGCGTGCGCGGCAACGTCACACCCGGGACGTCCGCCAACAGCTCGTCGTAGCGGCGCGCCGCCGCCCGGCGCTGCTGGTTCCAGCCCGCAAGCCGAGCGAGCTTGGCGTTCAGCACCACCGCCTGCAGGGTGTCGAGCCGCGAGTTGAAGCCGGTCTCGGGGTGGTGGTACTTGACCTCGCTGCCGTAGTTGCGAAGCGCACGGATCTTCTTGTCGACCTCGGCGGAGGTGGTCACGACAGCGCCCGCGTCGCCATAGGCTCCCAGGTTCTTGCCCGGGTAGAAGCTGGTGCCGGCGCAAAGTCCGAACGTGCCCGCGCCGCGGCCGTCGCGCGTCGCGCCCTGCGCTTGCGCCGCGTCCTCGATCACGAAAAGGCCCCGGTCCTTCGCCAGCGCCTCGATCGCCAGCATCGGTGCCAACTGGCCATACAGGTGCACCGGCATGATAGCGCGCGTGCGCGGGGTGATACGGGCGGCGACCTGCTCGACGTCGATGAGGTGGAACACCGGATCGGAATCCACGAACACTGGCGTGGCACCGGCGCGCGCCACGGCCAGCGCCGAGGCGATGAAACTGTTGGCGGGAACCAGGACCTCGTCGCCGGGGCCAAGGCCCACGGCGCGCACGCACAGCTCCAGCGCGTCGGTGCCGTTGGCGACGCCAATGCAGTGGGGCACGCCCGAGAAACGCGCGAAGGCGTCCTCGAACTCCTTGACGTCCTTGCCCAGGATGAACGACGTGTTGCCCAGCACGCGCTCGAAGCCGCGCGCGATCTCTTCGGCGACCTGCCGGTGCTGCGCGCCCAGGTCGACCAGGGGAATGTGCGCCATGGCGGCGCAGCCTACACTTTCTCTTCGCGGCCGGCGTTGTTCACCGAGCGCGCGATGGCCTCGAGGGCCCGCACCACCCCGGCCGCGAACGCGCCGCCGGTCATCGGCGCGTTGCCGGTGCGGATGCAGTCGAGGAAGTGATCGCACTCGTTGCGCAACGGCTCGCCGCCGGGAACCCGAGGAATCGTGATGTCGCCCTCGCGCACGCTGGCGCGGAACGCCGAAAACGTATCGACGAAGCCGGGCGTGGTGACCGCGTCGGTCACCTGCTTGTCGTACAGGCGCAACGGTTCGAGCATGTTCATGTCGTCGAAGGTCAGCATGCGGCGATCGCCGGCGACGGTGATCTCGCGCGCCTTGCGCGGGTTCAGCCAGGATGCGTGCATGTTGACCAGCACGTTGCCGGGATAGCGCAGGGTCGCGAACACGGCGTCCTCGATGCCCGGGTTGATCCATGCGCCACCGATCGCGGACGCGCTGTCGGGCGCGGTGTTGAGCCAGTAGTTGGCGATCGACACGTCGTGCGACGCCAGATCCCAGGCGGCGTTGACGTCCATGCGGATGGGGCCAAGGTTGGTGCGCACCATCGACATGTAGTAGATGCGCCCCAGATCGCCGGCGTCCAGAATGGCGCGCACGCGCCGCACCGCCGGGTTGAACACGAACACATGGCCGACCATCAGGACACGGCCCTTGCTGGCCGCCAGCGCGGTCAGCTCATCGGCCTCCGCAGCGCGCGTGGTGATGGGCTTCTCGACCAGCACGTGCTTGCCGGCCGTAAGCGCCGCCTTGACGATCGCGTGGTGCGTGCTGGTCGGCGTGGCGACCACCACCGCCTCGACCTCCGGGTTGGCGAACACCGCGGCGGTCTCCGCCGTGGTCTCGATGTGGGGAAAGCGTCGGCCGACCTGCTCGCGGCGCCCAGCTTCCCGATCGACCACCGCCACCACACGGCTCACCGGCGGGTTCTCGAAATTGCGGATCAGGTTGGGGCCCCAGTGGCCGGCACCGACGACTGCGACGCCGATCATCGCGCGTCCCTGGGCGGGTGGACTTCATGCATGGGCCGGTCTTAGCGTGGGGGCGCGGGTCCCGGCAATGTTGCTGTCCGTGCATGCCTCGTCCGGCGCCGGCTCGGTCTTGGCCTTGGCCCTGTGCGATTTTCTCCAAACCCTGTCCTCTATTCTGGACCTGGGTCGTCAACCTCTGCACGACCGGCCGACAGGCGGCCGCCAACACAAGCAAGGGAGACGCACCATGGAGACCATCAACGCCACCGTCGACATCAAAGGCACGCCCGCCAAGATCTTCGAGGCTCTCACCACCACCGCAGGCCACCGGGGCTGGTGGACCAGCGACTGCGAGGTCGGTCGCAAGGTGGGCGACGAGGCGGTATTCCGCTTCAACCCCATGGCCGGCGGCCCGGGCGTGATGGAGGTTCGCTTCCGCGTTGATGCGCTGGCCGCGAACGAGGCGGCCGAGTTTGTTTGCATCGGACAGCAGAACAACCCCGAGTGGCTGGACACGCGCCTCGCGTTCCGCCTGCGGCAGGCAGCCGCCGGGCACACCACCGTCGAGCTGGCTCACAGCGGGTTTGCCGCGAAGACCAAGACCTACGAGGCGTGCGTCGGCGGCTGGAGTCATTTCACGCAAAGCCTCAAGCAGTATGTGGAAACCGGCACCGGCACCCCGCACGTACGCTAGGGTGGCATCAAGGTCACGCATGCCCAGCTACGTACTGTTCCTGAGGGACGACCAATTCATGGCCGGCGATCGCACGCCCGAGGAGTCCGCGGCACATTTCGATAAATTCGTGCGATGGGCGGAGAAGCTCAAGCGCGAGGGACGCCTGCACGGGGTCGAACGCCTGGAAGGAACCGACGGGCGCACCGTGCGCAAGCGGGGCGCAGGACTGGTGGTCGACGGGCCCTACGTCGAGGGCAAGGAGGCGGTGCTGGGCTTCTATCTGGTTGAAGCCGCCGACTGGGACGAGGCGGCCCGCATCGCCGGCGAGTGTCCCTGCGTCGCCACCGGGGGCTACGTCGAGGTCAGGCTGGTCGGCGCGTTCCCCAAGCCGGCGTGACGCTCAGGCCAGTTCGGCCAGGCGGCGGCGCAGGTGACGGCGCTCGGCTTCGGTGTCGACCAGACTCAGCGCGCGCAAGTACGCGTCGCGCGCGCTCCGCGTGTCGCCCATGCGGGCCAGCAGATCGGCGCGCGCCGCCCCGAGCAGGCCATAGCGTTCAAGCCGCGGCTCGTGCTCGAGCGGCTGCAGCTCACTCAATCCGCGTTCGGGTCCGTCAGCGTAGCCAACCGCAATGGCACGGTTGAGCCGAATCACCGGCGACGGGTTCACCGCGACGAGCGCGTCGTAGTAACCGACGATGCGCCGCCAGTCGGTGTCCTCGAAGCGCCGTGCCATCGCGTGGCAAGCGGCGATTCCAGCTTCCAGGTGGTACTCGCTGATGCGCCCACCGGTCGCAGACGCGGCCAGCGCCGAAAGCCCTGCCTCGATGAGCGGGCGCTGCCAGCGGGTACGGTCCTGCTCGGCGAGCGTGCGCAGATTCCCATCGGCGTCCACCCGGGCTGGCAGGCGCGAGGTCTGGATCAACATCAGCGCGCGCAGCGCGTGGGCCTCGGTGGTGCAGGTCTGCGGATCCGCAAGCAACAGAGCGAGCAAGCGCAAAGCTTCACGACACAGCTCTTCGCGGATCGGGTGCTCGCCCCGGTGCGCGCTGTAGCCCTCGCTGAACAGGAGGTAGAGCACGCGCAGGACGCTCTCGAGACGAAGGCCGAGATCACCGGGTAGCTCGAAGGTCACCGCGGCTTCACGTAGCGTCTGGCGCGCGCGCACCAGGCGCTTGTCCAGCGCCGCGATGTCGCTCAGCAGGGCGCCTGCGATCTCGACCACCTCGAAGCCGCACAACGTGCGCAAGGTCAGCGCCAGCTGCGATTCCAGGCTCAACGACGGATGGCACGCGACGAACATCATCCGCAGCTCGTCGTCGGCCACCTCGCCACGCAGCCTGGGTGCAGAGACAGCGTGTGGATCGGGCAGATCGCCGGTCGCAGCGGCGACCTCGCCGTGGCGTCGCTCGCCCTTGCGCACGTCGAATGCCCGGTTGCGGGCAACCGTCATGAGCCAGGCGGGCGGGTTGTCGGGCACCCCGCGTGTCGTCCAGCTCTCCAACGCCGCCACGAAGGTGTCGTGCAGGACAGCTTCGACCGCGTCGAGCCGTGGCGGCCCGAAGATCCGGGTCAGCGCAGCGGTCAGCGACCCCGCGTTCTGCCGGTAAAGCCGGTCGAGAAGTTGCTCCAGCCTCAGTACGCGACCTTGGTCCAGGCGCGCGCGCGGCTACTGGCGAGGATGGCCTCGCAGATGGCGATCTCGTCGTGGCCGTCCTGGAAGGTCGAGAACGTCGGCGCGCCCTTGCGACCACCGGCGATGTGGCCGTACACGTTGGCGAAGAAGTTGTACGGACCCTCCGAGTAGCCTTCCGGGTGGCCGCCCGGGTAGTGCGCGAACGAGCGCGCCTCGGGGTGCATCAGCGAGGAGTCCTTGATCATGCTCTGGTTGGCGGTCTCGCGGCGGCCGATCCACAGCGAGTTGGGCTCTTCCTGATCCCATTCGAGAGCGCCCTTGGCGTAGTCGGCTTCCAGATACAGGCGGTTCTTGCGGCCGGCCGAGATCTGGCTGACCACGCACGATCCGGGCGCGCCGCTCTTGGTGCGAAACAGGATCGTCGCGCAGTCCTCGGTCGCCACCGGCACGTCGTCGTATTCGGCGACGCCCGCGGTCTTGCCGGCGTAGGTCTCGACCGCCTTGCGCGGCTTCTTGCGCGTCTTGTGCACCGTCGTCAGATCGCCCATGACCTCGACCACGGGATCGCCGGTGATGAACTGGATGGTGTCGAACCAGTGGCTGCCGATGTCGGCGACGGCGCGCGAATCGCCGCCCGCGCCGGTCTCGACGCGCCAGTTGTAGTCGGTGTCGAAGATGAGCCAATCCTGCAGGTACGAGCCCTGCAACAGGAACAGCTTGCCCAGCTCGCCGGCCTTGACCATGGCCCGCATCTGCTGCACCAGCGGGTAGTTTCGATAGTTGAAGTGGATGGCGTTGACCACGCCGGCCTTGGCGGCCAGCTGGACCAGCTCCTTGGACTCCGCGCTGCTCTTGGCCAAAGGCTTTTCCGACACCACGTGCTTGCCGGCGGCCATGATGGCCTTCGACACCTCGAAGTGGACCGCGTTGGGCGTGCAGTTGTGCACGACATCGACCTCGGGATCGGCGATCAGCGCCTTGTAGTCGCCATAGCCCTTGGGGATGTGCAGCGCCGCGCTCTTGGCCTTCGCCAGCTCGTCGTTGGCCTCCGCCAGCGCTACCACTTCGACGTAACCAAGGCGCCGCAGGGCCTCGGTGTGAATAGGACCCATCATGCCGCTGCCAATGATGCCGGTACGAATCTTCTTCATGGACCGTCCTCCCAGATCACGGCGGCGTTCTGCCGGCCGCAAGACCGCGAACCCTAGCAACGTGGCCAAGACCGGTCAATCGCGGCGCCGCCGACCTCTCGTCAGACGCGCCAAAGATCGAATCCCGCGATCGCGAAATCGTTGTCGAAGCTGATGGCCGCCGAGCAGCGTTCAGCGGCCATGGTCGCGAAGCTCACGGCATCCGCGTAGGTGATGACCTGGTCGGATAGCTTGGCGAGCCAGCGTCGAGCGGCCAGATGGTGGTCACCGCTGACGAAGACCAGGCGCACGTTGGCGCCGCCGTCGATGGCGGTGAGGACGGCGTCAGCCGCGGCGATCCCGACCCGGTGGAGCACCAGGCGATGCACCTCGGCCACAACCAGGTTGGTCGTGACCAGGGTGGCGTGACGCTCGATCGCTTGCCGCAGAAGAGTGTGGGCCGCGGCGTGATTCTGATCGCGGGCGCTGAAGAAGGCCAGCCAGGCGCCGCTATCGACGAACGCGCGCGCGGGGCCGGCGGCGCCCTTGGCCGCCCGGGGTGGGCGTCTTGGCAAAGTAAGTCTCCTGTAGGTAGTGGTCGAACCGGGCGCTGAGGTTCGCGGGTAACCCGTCGAGCATTCCGGCCGCCGCGAGCAGGGGATCGTCGGACCGCGGCCTGGTCAATCCACGAACGGCGGCGCGGACTGCCTGAGACTTGGTCCAGCCGCGCCGACGCGACCAGGCCTCGAGGGCGGCGTGGTCTTGCTCGTCGAGGTAGACCTGAAGCGGGCGGCTCATGATACGAAACGGTGTCACATCATGAGACTGGTATCAACCCTTCATGCGCCCCGGGGTCAGGGAAGTCCGAGATCCCGGCACAGTCGCGCAAACGGTAGGACCGTCACGCCATCACGCTCGAAATGGGCCTGTCCCATGTGCGTGAGGAAGAAGCGCGGGATGGAGGCACGCGCCGCGAAGTAACGCAGGGCCGGGTCCAGGTGCCGGTCCGAGAGCTTGCACTCGACAGCGAACAACGGTTTGCCTTTGCGGGTGACGACGAAATCCACCTCACGCCCATCCGTGTCTCTCAGGTAACGCAGCTCCATGGGCCATCCCTCGGTATCCGCCACGAAGTGGCAGTACTTGAGCAACTGCGAGCCGACCAGATTCTCGAAGCGCGCACCCGGATCTTCGACGGCCGACCAGTCCCACAGGTAGAGCTTGCGCTCTTTCTTGACGGCTCGAACGCGCGGAGCCCCGAACGGCGGGACGCGAAAGCAGACGTACAGATTCTCGAGGATCTGCAGCCAGCGCTCGACCGTCTTGTGGTCGACCTCCAGATCGCCCGACAGATTTTTGACTGACAGCGGAGAGCCAACTCGGGACGGCAGCATGTCCACCAGGTGCTCGACCAGGGATATCTCGCGCACGTGCTCGAGGTCGCGCAGGTCATCGCGCACGACGCGCGCGATGCGGTCCCGCTGCCAGATGCGATGCTCTCTCTCGTCCTGTCCGAACAGCGGCTCCGGGAAACCTCCGAACTTCAACAACACCTCGAGTTCCTTCGCGCCTGCGTCCGTCCCCATCTCCGGCAGCGAGAACGGATGCAGCCGAAAATAGCGATAGCGGTTGGCGAGCGAGTCGCCGCCCTTGCGGTAGTAGTCAAGGCGCGCCGATCCGGTCACGATGATGCGCCGTCTGGTCTTCTCCACGTCGTAGAAGCCCTTCACCAGGTTGCGCCAGCGCGCGTATTTGTGGATCTCGTCCAGGATCACCAGCGGTTGCCCGGGCGGAAACTCGGCGCGGCGCAGTTGCAACGCCGCGTGCGGGTCGTCCCAGGTCAGGTAGGCAGGGTGTTGCTCGGTGGCCTCGGGCGCGAGCATCTGCAGCGCCAGTGTCGTCTTCCCGACCTGCCGCGGACCGCCGATGAAGGCCATCTTTCCGCCCGCGAGCACGCCTTCGACTGTCGAATGCAGATACCGCCGCGACCGCACGAATGGGATCCTACTCCCAAACACTCATGAGTCAAGGGGACCATACTCCCATACACGCATGTCGGGTCCCGCACCACCTGCCCATAGAAAGTGAAACGATGGGGGTGCGACAGGTGGGGAGGGCACGCGAGGGCGCTGGCGAGCGATAGGACCGAGCCGATCGTGGCCTGCATGAGGCGGCTGTGGAGCGAAGTCGTTGCAGCGAGAAGCCGATCTCGCTGACCGACAGCGGGGCGGAGATCTCGACGCCTGGTCTGCGTGGCAAGACGACGAGGACCGGGCGGCGGCGCAACTCTGGGCCGGCGGGGGGAAGGCCGGCGACGGCGGCGGCGGCGAGTTGGGACAGGGAGGGGTCACGCTCGGCCAGACCGTCGTCGATCAACGTGGCGTCGGGTCCAGGCGTCGGTGACGCCGCGGCGCTCGAGCATGCGCACGATGCGAACGCGAATGTCTGAAGGAGGTCAGCCACATCGATCGCGCGCACGCCCTGGGCTTGCCCATCGACATGCCCCTCAATTCCAGCCGTGGGGGAAGAAGCTGTCGTCGTAGGTGAATTGTGCGAAGCGGTCGAACACGATGGCGCCGAACAGGTTGACGCCGATCGCCACCACGACCAGGGTCTTCCACAACCCGGTCATGGGCCGGCCGCGCACCGCCAGCAGCATGACCAGGAACACCATGTAATCCAGGCTGAAGCGATAACCGAACTGCTGATAGCCCGAGTTCTGGTACAGCAGCGACGGCAGCGCGGTCAGCAGC
This sequence comes from Myxococcales bacterium, assembly GCA_031431215.1. GTDB lineage: Bacteria > Myxococcota_A > Polyangia > Fen-1088 > Fen-1088 > JANPCZ01. Next base: position 12,093 of record JANPCZ010000031.1, on the reverse strand, counting down.
ACCGTCCACCACAGGCCGCGCGACAGCACGCTTTTCTCGGCCGGGGCCACCAAGTAACCGAGATTCGGCGACGTGATCAACAGCGACATGCCGTGCTGGCTGACCTTCACGTAGGGCGCGGCCGCCAGAATTTTCGGCATCAGGACCAGCGCGCACGCCAGGTTGCGCGACACGAAGTGGTAGTTGAACAGGCCGAAGCGCTCGATGCGCTCGGTCCACGAAATGTTCAGGTATGTGTGCCCGAAATCCAGCGTCAGCCCGCCGAAGTGCGCGTAGTTGTAAAGCAGCACCAGCGCCAGGATCCCGGCCGCCGGCGCGCCGAACTGCGCGAGCGTCCCGACCAGCCCCGCCGGCAGCGTCCGCGCCTTGAGCTTGGACCACAGGTCGGGCCAGCCACCCGCCGCCCGCACCGCCTCGAACACGAAGAACGGAAAGATGAACGCCAGCGACGGGCGGCAACAATACGCAAGGCCAATAGCGAGCCCGGCCAGCCACGGCCGGCGCGCGTCGAGCGCGCTCCATGCGAACACCAGCACGCAGGTCACCCCGACCAGATGCGCCGAGTACCACACCTGCCCGACCACCGAGCTGTAGTAGTACACCGAGCCGACGCCAAACAGCGCGGTCAACCAGAGATCATCGCCGAGCGAGCGGGTCGAATATTTTCGCTGCGCGAGACTGCGCAGCAGCCCGAACAGGAGCACCGGGTTGAGCGCCGCCCAGATGCAATTGAACACCACGTCGTTGAACGCCAGCTTCCAGATCGCCACGAACGGCAACATCATCAATGCCGGGAACGGCGGAAACGACACGAACCGCAGCGTGGTGCGCGACGCTATTTTCTCGCCCGTGATGGTCTCCGAGCCACCCTTCGAGTGATGAAAGCGGTCGAGGTTGCCACTCTTGCGGAAGCGGCCCTTGACGGTGCGGCCGTCGGTGAGCGTGAGGACATCCATCAGGCCCCAGTCGTTCTCATTGGGCGGCGCGAGGTTCATGAACAGGCGGCCATGCAGCCAGCCTTCGGCCAGGTACACGAAGTGATTGGCCGCCGACTGGTGACGCAGGCGCCCCCCCGAAGCGCCCAGGTACGCGCCCAGGAACAGCATGAAGATGACGAAACGGCCGCGCCACCCGGTGAACACCCTGTCCAGGACGCCGGCCGTTGTCGTCGTGGCCGTCGTCGTGACCGTCGTCGTGACCGTCGCGGCCGTCACGGCGCCCCGCCAGTACCCGGCCGTCGGTACACGGTCACGATGGGCACGCCCTCGCGGGTCCGTACGTAGGCCGGCTTGGTGGTGCCGTAGCTGTCCCAGAACACGCCTTCGTAAAGTGTCATGTGTCGTTCGTGGATGATGATGCCCAGGTCCGAATGTTCGATGGCCTCTTCACCGACGCCGCTGTAGCCGGGCCAGGCTGGCATCCTTCCGTCGCGGACGTACATCGTCAAGGCATCTTGAAGCACGTCGTGCCAGTACACGCTTCGGGATTTCGGTAGGTGGGCGTTCATCCAGCCCAGCATCGGCAACACCGAGTACCCCCAGAACTGCCGGTTCATGCCCAGCGAGGCGCCGCCGGCGAAGCCACCGGCGAGCCAGTTGTAGTGCGCGAGCCCATCAGGATGCGATCGCCGGGTCTCCACCACCGAGGGCAACACCAGTGCCGCCGCCAGCGCCACCGGCCAGAGCCGCCGCGCCCGCTCGCGAGCAAGCCAGCCTTGCAACGGTAGCGCCAGCAACGCGCGCCCCAACCAGGCCACGCCCAGCCCCGCCACCATCGCCAGATACGGCATGGCCGGCATGAAGTGCTTGGCCCCGCCGAAGATGGGAGTCGACGGCAACGCGACCACCGCCATCGGTCCCAGGATCTGCATCGCGAAGAACATTCCGGGCGCGCGATCGACGTCGACCCCAGGCCGCAACCACGAAGCCTGCGTCGAGCCCGGCACATCGATCGGCAAGACGTCGCTCGACCGCGACCGCCAGCGCCGCCACAGCGCCAGCGCCCCGGCCAGCCCCAGCGCCAGCGTCGTCACCGGCACCGTGAACAGCGTCGTCACGAACGGGAAAGTCATGCGCAAGAGTTTCAGATCCAGTTCGGTAGGTGGGTAGCTCCAGTTCCGACCCAGGTATTCGAAGTGGTAGTGCTCGTGCTGCAAGTGGCGCAGGAAGTACCATCGCGGACCCGCGATCGGCTGCGACCACATCAGCGGCCACAGCGCCAGCGCCACCAGCGGACCGATGGTGATCATGGCGACGAACACCAGCGGTACCCGCGGCGGTCGCAACCGACGCAGATCCCCGCGCCGCATCCATAGGTAGTGCGCACCGAGAAAGAACGGCATCAACCAGGCGTTGTGCTTGGTCACCAGCGCCACCCCGAACAACACGCCGCACAGGATCCCCCAGCGCGCGCTGTGCAGCGACTTCCAGTACGCGAAGCCGACCACCACCGCCATTGTGGTGATGGGCGCGTCGAAACAGGCGATCTGGGCGTGAAAGAAGTAATGCGGCTGCGCCACCGACATGATCGACGCCGCGGCCGCGGCCGTCCGCCCCATGAACAGACGCGCGAAAAAGAACACCATCGCAGCGCCCAGGCCCGCCATCAGGATGGCCGGAAAACGAAACGCGCTCGACTCGCGCTTGAACAACGCCAAGGTCCGGTGCGGCCCGGAGGCCGGCAACGGATGCCAGGTGCGGTTGGGGCCGCATTCATGAAACAGCCGCCACGAGATTCCGTACAGCGTCTTCATCAGCGGCGGGTGTTCGGGGTTGTCACTCCAGAACGGGAGCACGCCCTCCTTGGTAAACGAGGCCCCGAGGCGCCCGTTCTTGAGGTTCGTCCCCAGCGCCTCGAACCATTCCCAGTAGTGGGCGCCGGCGCGAAAGTACTGCGCCTCGTCGCGCCCGATGCCCTGGCGCCCTTCGACCGCCAGCATCCAGCTGATGGTGACCACGGCCAGCGCCAGCGCGCACAAACGATCCCAGCGCCGGTGTCGGCGCTGCGCAGGCCGCGCGATCGCTGGCACGGCCGCGGGCAGCGTGGCGGCGGGCGCGGCGGTCACGGGTCACGCGCCTCGGCCGCGAATCCGAAGCGGCGATGGTCCGGGTTGTCCGACGTGATCTCGAAGCGCACGGTGGCGCTCTTGCCCGCGAACGCCGCGGTATCGAAGCGACGCACGCTGAAGCCCGATCGGTTGGTCGCCAGATCCTCGCCCACCGGCTTGCCGTCGACCAGCACGCGCAGTTTGACCGTGCCGGTCGCGGCGCGCCGGTACCAGGCATGGTGCAAACCCGAACCCACCGCCAGCTCGCGGCCCATCGGCACCGCCGGGTATTCGACCACCATGGTGGCACCGCGCACCGGGTGAACGTAGAACGCCCGGTGCAAAGTCTCGCCCATCTCCATCACGAACGGTCGCGCCTCGTTCCAGACGATGCCGGGACATTGAAACCGCTCGGGCAAGCGATCGCACATCACTTCGCGATTGCCCGCCTCGACGCGCACCACGCGGGCCAGGCGCCAGCTCTGGAAAAAATCGTAAGTCACGCTCGCCGCGTGCCGCTCGTGCAGCCGCAGCCGCAGGCCGCCATGGCGGCTCTCGCGCAAGGGCCGCCCGTCACCCGACTCGAGCGCCGAGGCGCCGCGCTGGCTCAGTTCCCATACCCGCCCATACTTGGCGCCGTCGAGCCGCGCCGCCATGCCGACGGTGACCAGATCTCCCAGGTGAAGCCGCATCACCTGGTCGGCCCACGCTGGCGTCGCGACGATGAGGTCGCCCTTGGCAAAACCCGCGCGCACCACCGCCGCCGCGGCCGCCCAGTCCTCGTCCGACGGCGCGCGCGACGGTGCCACCAGCGCCGACACGGTTTCGGTCAGCGCCAGCAGCACGATGCCCGCCGCCAGGCCCGGTGCTAGCCAGCGCCGCCAAGCCGGCCCCGGGGCTGGCGTTTCCGTCGGAGAACCATCTGGGCTCACGCGCGCGGGAGAGTAGCAGCCCGGCCTGACGCGAGAAAGCCACGCGGCGGTGGGTCATGACACCCCGCTGGGCGCCGCAGACGGAATCAGAGGGTCTGCAGGATCACGCGCAGATCGCTCGCGTAGCGACCCTTGGGTGCGAGTTCCAGGTACTTCCGGTAGGCCTCGCGCGCTGCCTTGGGGCGACCTGCGGCCTGCTCGGCACCGCCCATGAAGACGTAGGCGTCGGCCTGTGATGGGTCCACGGTGATCACCTTCTTGGCCCAGGTCAGGGCCTGAGCCGAGCGCCCGCGCTCAAACTCGGCATGCGCGATCATCAATGCCGCCTCGGGATCCTCGGGCTTGGCGGCCAAGGCAAGGCCGCAGCTCTCGACCACGACAGCGAACTTGCTCTTGCCGTTGGCTTCGCGACACCTGGCAATCTGCGCGTCGAACTCGGGCGACAGCGGGTTGCCCCCCACCGCCCCACCAAGCGCCGCAGCGGTGATTGCCGGCCGCGCGGCGGCCTCGGGAACGCGCGCGGCAGGAGCACCCTTTTCCGCCACAACGTCAGCCGGTCCTGCGGCGACGGCCTGGGCCGCGGCGATCCGAGGCTCGGCGGCAGGAGCAGCCGCAACGATCGGGGTTGCCACCACGGGCGCGACGGCCGGATCCACGACGATCGTCGCCGGGGCCGGGGCCGACTTGGCAGCGGTGCTGTTCGACGCACTGGCATCGCCCGTGAATATCAGCCACAGACCCAGGCCCATCATGGCGAGGGCGCCGACACCACCCGCCATCAAGGCAGCCTCTCGCTTCTTGACCGGCGGCAAGGACACCAGGGCCGGCAAGCGTTCGAGCAACAGCGACACAAGCGGCTGCTTCCGCCGGTGGTCGCGATCCAACGCCTCGAACAACACGTGGCCCGCGGTGCCGGGCCGCTCGGCCTCGATACCCTGACGGAAGAAGTTGTCCTCCAGGGCCGCGTGTGGAGAAGCATCGTCGAGCGACAAGGTATCGTTCGAAACACTGCTGGCGGCCTGAGCCACGACTGTGTGCGTCAAACCGTTCGCCGGGGCGGTAGCCGGGCGCGCTTCTGTTGTCGAAACGGGCCTGGAAGCGGGGGCCGGGGCCGCGTCAGCCGGACTCGGGACGGTGGCACGCTGACCGTCAGCCGGAGCGGCGCCGCTGGCCGCCTTTGCTTGCTTGCCCCGTCCGCCCCGCTTGGGGGCTTTCTTGCCGATCGTGGCGGGGGGCACGGTGGGATCCGGATCGCTCATACGCAGCTGCCTTTCACCAAGATAGTGACACCGCGGACCCGGTCAGGGGCAGGCGAAAAAGGGGCTCGGTGTGGGTTTTTCCAAGCCTCAGTCGGACCCCGCGGGCTGTGGAAGATTAAGCGGGCAAGACGCGTCTGCAAATTTTGACACCGACCGGGCCTACTGGCCAGGCCAGCCGAGCGTTGAGTCTGGTGCCCGTGCGGCATCGAGGGTTGCGAAAACTCCCGCATCGAAAGTGAGTTGGTGCAGTGCGTTCGGCATTTTCGTCAAAATTCTGTACGCTTCACCCGAACCTCGGCACCGATTCCCGAGAGCACACCCGACGCCCACCGAGACCGCTGCTCACCAGGCGGCGATCTCGTCCACACACAGGCCAGCGGTGGTGGAGCGATCCTCGATCTGCAAGATCACGCTGCGACCCATGAGCCCACTGACGTCCAGGTCCACCACCCGCGTCGTGCCATCGGGGCCGACGCTGGCAGCCAGGTCGGGGCCGTTGACCAGAGCGACACGCAGGTTGGCATCAGGCGGGCCCGTGAGGGTGAAACGCAGGTGCGGTTTGTGGATGGCGATGGGCGGTGAGCGCAGCGTGCCCAGGGCGACCGGGCCGAAGCGCGCCGAGTCGGCCGCGAAACGGCCGTAGGCACCGGTGCGTGCGGGCGCGGGGCTGGCGCCGAACGCGTCGCCGTCGACCGTGAAGCCGGTGAAACCGCCAGCCTCGAAGTCAAACAGGCGAAGGCCGCCCGGTGGCAATGCAGGCGGATCGACCGTGGGCAAGAGAATGTAGCGCGGCGATGTCGGAGCGCCGGAAAACATGCGCACGGAAGCCGCACCGGCATAGATTTCCTCGACCACATGGTAGCGAGCGTCCATGTGTGGGAACTCGTAAGGCTGCACCTTGTCGTCGAGCACCACGAAGGGGAACCGTTGGGCGGCGACGGCCTGGTCGAGCCCGGCGGGCCGGCCGAGTAGCGCTTCCACATCCTTGACGCCCATGCGGTGAGCGAACGGACGCTTGCCGACGAGCACGCTGTAGTAGGGATGGAACGGAATGAAACCGTCGCCAGGCAACGCGCGCAGGAGGTCCAGGTGGCGCATGGCCGCAGCTCGATCGCCGGGCGTGGGAACGAAGCTGCTGGCCAAGGGTGCGCCTACCTTCACGCACTGGACCGCGAGCGCGGCGGCTGCGGCGCTCGCCAGCACCGCCGCCGGGAGGCTCGCGCTGGCCAGGCCGTGCGCACAGAGGCGCGCCACCAGCACGGTGGCGGCGTAGGCGGGGAAAACCACGCCTGGAATGAAGGCGTTGGGCCACGCCCACTGGGTGCCGAAGCCCTTGCACGCGGCAAAGAATCCCGCCACCGCCGCGGCCCACAAAACGACGTCGGTCCGGCGTAACTGGCGCGCCAAGGCAAGCCCCGCGGTGGCAAGCCCGAGCGCACCGAACAGGAAGCCGTAGCTGCGCAGGATAAGCTTGGGGGTGTAGTCGTAGGCGCGATCGGCAAGGAAGGCGTGGCTCTGGTGTAGCTGGTAGATGTACTTCCAGAACCAGCCGCCGCTCGATTTGTTCAGCCAGCCGGCCCCCAAGGCCAGCACCAGCGCGGCGACAGCGCCGAAAACCAGGCCGCGGCGCCAGCGGGTGACAAGCAGGGCAGCACCGATGGCCACCCCGACGAAGGCCGCCGTCTGCTTGGTGAAGAAGGCGAGCGCGATGGCGACGCCGGCCAGACCTGCGCTGCGCTTGCCCTTGCCCTCGATGGCCAGGAACAGCGCCGCGCCTTCGAGCAGGATCAGAAGCGAATCCGAGCGGACGAGATCGTAGAACGCGCCCGCGAAGTCGAAGCTGGACGCGATCACACCAGCGCCGCCGAGACCGACGGCAAGCGCGGCCGCGCGGCCAGGCCGCGAGGTAGCCACCAACGTGCGCGTCGCCGACACCACGACCAGTGCCAGCGTTGCGGCAAATGACAGCACCGACACCATGCGGCCGAGCAGGTAGCCCAGACCGAAGATCTTGGACAGCGCCGCCAGCACCGCCGGGTAGAACGGCGTGTACAGGAAGGGGATGAAGTCGAGCGACGGCGGCACATAGATCGGCTGCCCTTCGGCGATGCGCTTCGCGTGCAGCAGCATGCCGCCTTCCATCCATTCGAGATCGAGCGGGAACGCCACGCGGCCAGCAAACAGCCGCGCGTGCCAGAACAGCTGCGCCACACCTGCGAGCGCCGCCGCGAACGCCGCTGTCGCGACCAGGCCAAGCACGATCCGCCGCTTCATCCCCGCACCGTCACGACGCTGACACCGTCGCCACCCTCACCGGCACCGCCGGCACGGAACCTCTCGACGTAGTGCGAGGTCGCCAGGTATTCACGCACGACTTTGCGAAGCACGCCGGTGCCGTGCCCGTGGATGATGAAGACCGCGTCGGCACCGTCGAGCACCGATTGATCAAGGTAGGCCTCGACCTTGGCCAGCGCCTCATCAACGCGCATGCCACGCAGGTCGCACGTGTTGGCGCGCGACTGCAAGACCATTACCGGGATGGGGTCGGCAGCGACCACGGCCTGCGGGCGCGTGACTTTGGCCAAGCCCTGCGGGCCGGACTTGACCCCAAGCGCCCGCGCAGCCAGCGCTTCCTTCAACTTGCTCACGTCGAGGGTGAGCGGATCGTGCGCGGGCAGGCCGCTTTGCACCGCGCGGGCGGTCTTGTCGAGCTTGTCGGACGCCGCGGAGATCTCACGCACGCTGCGGGCCTTGCGCGCCTCGGCAACCACCTCGGCGATGGCCTCGCGAGCCTGTCGCACCGCCTTCTCGACCTCGTCGCGCGCGCCCAGTGCCAGCTCGCGCTCGCGCGCGACCAGCTTGCGAGCGGCGGCGTGCTCCTCGCCTGCGCGGCGTTCGAGCTCGAGCCGAGCGTCATCGAGCGCGGCCTCCGCGCGCGCCAGAGTCTGCGCGCGCTCCTCGAGGCCGCGCAGCACCTCCTCCAGGCCAAGTGTGCTGCCACCCAGAAGCTCGCGCGCACGATCGAGCACACCGTCGGGCATGCCCATGCGTGCTGCGATGTCGAGCGCGTAGCTGCGACCGGGCAGGCCATCCTTGAGACGAAAGGTCGGCGACAGCGCCGCAAGATCGTACTCCATGCCGGCGTTGCGAAAACGCGCGTCGCCCTCGGTGAGCGCCTTCAAGCTGTCGTAGTGGGTGGTGGTGATGACCAGGCCGGGCAAGTCGGCCAGACGTTCCAGGGTGGCCCGCGCCAGTGCAGCGCCCTGGTCGGGGTGCGTGCCAGCCATCAACTCGTCAAGCAACGCCAGCACGTTGTCAGATCCCGCGGCGGTCGCCGCCTCGATGATGCCGGCCAGGTTGGCCAGATGCGCCGAGAACGTCGACAGGTCGCCCATCACCGACTGTTGATCGCCGATGTCGGCGAGCACGTGATGAAAGAATCCGACGCGGGTGCCTGGCGCCGCCACCACATGCATGCCCGCCCGGACCATCAGTGCCGCCAGACCGACCGCCTTCAGCAATACCGTCTTGCCGCCTGCGTTGGGGCCGCTTATCACCAGCACCCGCGCACCGCTGCGCCCCGGCACCTCGCCCAGCACGACGTCGTTTTCGACCACCGGGCGCCTGGCCTCGCGGCGGTGCAGCGCCAGCAACGGATGGCGCAGGCCGCGCAGGTCGAGGACAGCGCCGTCGTCGAGCTCGACCGGGGTGGCGCCGGTGTCCTGTGCCAGGCGAGCCTTGGCGGCGATCACGTCTAGGCGGCTAAGCACGGCGCGATCGGCGCGCAGCGATTCGGCCGAGCCGGCGACCGTGGCGGCGAGATCCTCGAGGATGCGACGGCATTCGCGCCTGATGTCGATCTCCACGACCTTGAGCCGGTTGTTCAGCTCGACCATGGCGGCCGGTTCGAGAAACACGGTCTCGCCTGATCCCGATGTGTCGTGGACGATGCCGAGTCCCATCGACTTGAACGAAGCTTTCAACGGCAACACGAACCGATCGGCGCGCAACGTGACGAACTCGTCCTGCAAATAAGGTGCGAACGTAGGCGAGCGCAGCAGCCGCTCGGCCTCGCCGCGGGCGCGCCCCGCCAGCTGATCGCGCTCGCGGCGCAGCCGGAACAGATCCGGCGAGGCGCTGTCGCGGATCCCGCCCGCGGCATCAAACGTCTCGCGCGCAACCTCGATGAGATGCTCGTGCGTGCCCAGGGCGGCCGCGATGTGTATCAGCCCGGACGCTCCGGGTGTCGCGCCCGAGGCGTCCGCCAGGTTGGCGAAGAAGCGCCGCGCGCCCTGCCCCACTTCGCAGAAGGTGGCGATCTGCCGCAGCTCGTCCGCGCCCAGGGCCGCGCCCTTCTCGACCGCGTCGAGGTGCGCCTCGATGTCAGGGAAACCCAGCGGCGGCGGGTTCGCCCGCGCCACCAACAAGCCGACCATCTCGGTCACCTCGGCCATCAGCGCCAGCGCTTCGGCTCGGCTTTGTGCCAGGGGCAGCGCGCGACAGGCAGCGCGGCCGTGCTCGGAGTCGGCACGCTCGGCCAGGCGCAGGATCACCTCGGGCCAGTCGAGGAACCCAAGGTGGCGAGCGAGCTTGTCTTCGTCGGTGCTCAAAACTTGCGACCGTCGAGAAAGTGACTTTCGCGGCGAGGTTCTATCCCTATACTCGGGCAAAGCCATCCATGTCGACAAAGGTTACGTTGATTCCCGGCGACGGTATCGGTCCGGAAGTGGTGGCGGCCGCGGTCCGCGCCATCGACGCCACCGGCGCCGACATCACCTGGGATCCACGCGACGCGGGCGCGGGCGCGATCCCCAAACACGGCTCGCCACTGCCCGAGGCCACGGTCGAGTCGATCCGGCAAAACCGCTTGTGCCTCAAGGGCCCCCTGGCGACGCCCATTGGCGGTGGCTACCGCAGCGTCAACGTGTCCCTGCGGCAGGAGTTCGATCTCTACGCCAACCTGCGCCCGGCCCGCAGCTTCGCGGGTGTCAAGACCCGATACGAAAAGGTCGATCTGGTGGTGGTACGCGAAAATACCCAGGGCGAGTACTCGGGCATCGAGCACTTCATCGATCCCACGCGCAGCGCCGCCGAGGCCATCTCGATCATCACGCGCTTCGGTTCGGATCGCATCATCAGGTTTGCCTTCGAATACGCGCGCGCCACCGGGCGCAAGACCGTCACTCTGGTCCACAAGGCCAACATCTTGAAGATGACATCTGGCCTGTTCCTGGACACGGGCCGCGACATCGCACGCAGTTACCCGGACATCGCTTTCAACGACATCATCGTCGACAACTGCGCCATGCAACTGGTGCGCGATCCGACGCGCTTCGATGTCATCGTGACCACCAACTTGTTCGGCGACATCCTGTCGGATCTGACCGCGGGCCTGGTGGGGGGCCTGGGCCTCATCGCGGGTGCCAACATCGGTGAGGGCACCGGAATGTTCGAAGCCGTTCACGGCACCGCGCCCGACATCGCAGGCCAAGGCATCGCCAACCCGACCGCGGTCATGCTCGCGGGCGTCATGTTGCTCGACAGGCTGGGCCAGCGCGACCGCGCCACACGCTTGCATGCAGCCGTCCGCCGCGTGATCGAAGAAGGTCGCGACACCACCCCCGACATCGGTGGCACCGGCACAACGAACGCGTTCACCGATCGCGTGATCGCGGCGCTCAACGGCTGAGCAACTGGAAGCGAACGGGCGCGAGCGAGCGCCGCGTCTCCTTATCCAAGGATGCGGCGTCTGCCGCTACTTGTCCGTGAGCGCGAGAACGCCGGGCAGTGGCTTGCCCTCAAGGTACTCGAGCGAGGCGCCGCCGCCCGTGGAGACGTGCGACACCTTCGACGCCAGGCCGGCCCTCCTGATGGCCGATGCCGAGTCACCGCCGCCGACGATGGTCGTCGCGCCGGCGGCCGTGGCCTCGGCGAGCGCCTTGGCGATCCTAAACGTCCCCTGCGCCGACTTCTCGACCTCGAACACGCCCATGGGCCCGTTCCACAAGACCGTCTTCGCGGCCTTGACGATAGCCTCGAACGTCGCCTGTGACTCGGGCCCGATGTCGACGGCCTCCCAGTCAGACGGGATCTCGGTCATCTTGCAGAACTTCGTGTTGCCCAGCGTGCGCGCCTTGAAGTCAAACGCATCGGTGATGAGGCAATCGGTCGGCAGCACGAGCTTGTCGCCCGCGGTCGCCATGATCTCCCTCGCCAGTTCGATGCGGTCGAGCTCGACGAGTGACTTGCCGATCTCGAGGCCCCTGGCCTTCGCGAACGTGTAGGCCATGCCACCGCCGATGATGAGCTTGTCGACCTTCGGCAACATCGCCTTGATGACGTCCATCTTTCCGGAGACCTTCGCGCCGCCGATGATGCCGACGAACGGGCGCCTGGGCGCTTCGATCGCGCCGCCCAGGAAGTCGAGCTCTTGCTTCATGAGGTAGCCCGACGCGCGCTGCGGCAGCTGTACGCCCGAGACCGAGCTGTGGTCGCGGTGGGCCGTGCCGAAGGCGTCGTTGACGTAGACGTCGCCCAGGCGCGTGAGCGCCGCTCGGAACGCGGCGACCTTCTCCTTGTCGGCAGACCGCTTCGTGCCGTCCTCGAGCTTGACCTTGCCCTCCTCCTCGATGTGAAAGCGCACGTTTTCGAGGAGGATGACCTCGCCCGGCTTCGCGGCCGCGCACGCGGAATCGACCGCGGGGCCGACGCAGTCGTCGAGGAACTTCACCGGCTTGCCCAGCAGTTCGCCCAGCTTCGCGGCGACCGGCGCAAGCGTGAACTCGAGCTTGCGCTGCCCGTCGGGGCGTCCGAGGTGGCTCAGGAGAATGACCGCGGCGCCCCTATCGAGCAGGTA
>JANPCZ010000030.1:0-4426 GCA_031431215.1 Myxococcales bacterium | reverse complement strand
CGGCTACTTGGCCGCAGCTTTCGCGGGATCCTTCAGGGGCCCGGTCGCTGTGGCGGCGGGGCCGGCTTCGCGCTTCGGCAACTTCGCCGGCGCCTTGGTCTTGCCCGCGGCCCACAGGATGCTGTTGCGGACCAGCGTCTGCATCGGCGGCATGAAGTAGATGGGATACTCTTCGTGTCCGGCGCGGATGTAGACGAAGCGGCCCTTGTCGAGTGTCCACACCATGACCTCGCGGTTACGATGGCCGCTCGGCCACGTGCCCTCGACGATGACCGCTTCGGGCTCCGGCACCTCGAACGGCTCGGTGTAGATCTCCTCCTTGGGAATGGCGAAGTCGGTCACGCCTTTGGCGATCGGGTGCTTGGGCGAGACCACCCACATCTGCTCGGGCTGGCCCAGTTTCTTGTACGAGCTCCACGCGCCGGTCGCGCCCAGCGCTTTCTTGAGCACCTTTGAGAAGTGAGTGGAGTGCAAACCGACGAAGCCCATGCCGCGCTCGCGGATGTGCTTGACGACGCGGTCGACGATCTCGTCGGGAACCTCGCCGTGCTTCTTGTGTCCGAACCAGACCAGCACATCGGTCTGCGCCAGCGCCGCCTCCGGCAGGCCCGATTCGGCGTCAGTGAGCTGCGCGGTCTTGGCCTCGAAGCCCTTCTGCTGGTTCAGGTGCTCGGCGAGCGCGCCGCTGATCCCGGTCGGATACAGCTCGCGCGGCTCGGTCTGCTCCGACCACAAAAGGACGCGCACCTTGTTCGCGGTCTTGGCTTTCGCGGGCGCGGAGGCCGCGGTACCGACCCAGGCGGCGATGGTGCCAGCCAGTACCAAGGACACGATCTCGGCTGCTTTCATGGGCGCATGCTGCCCCGATTCGGTGGCGCGGGGAAGCGGTCTTTCAGCGTCCGACCACCATCGGCAGCGGCGCTGCCACCGTGTCCTCGACGGGCGGCGCCGCGGGGAAGCGCAGGTTGAAGGTGGTTCCGTGGCCTGGCGCACTGACGATGTCGATGGTGCCCTTGTGGTCCTCGACGATACGGGCCACGGTCGCGAGTCCCAGACCGGTGCCGCCCGATTTGGTCGAGAAGAACGGCTCGAAGATACGGTCGAGGTCCTCCTTCGAGATGCCCATGCCAGTGTCGTTTACCGACAGCACGATCTCCCGGCGCCCCGCGCTGCGTTCCTCGCCTGCGACCCGGACCCGGATGGTGCCGCCCGATGGCATGGCCTGGGCGGCATTGCGCACCAGGTTCCATAGCACCTGGGGAATCTGTCCGGCCGCCGCGTCGATGTCGGCGCCAGGCTCGGCGTCCACGCTGATGCGGATTTCGGTGTCGCGTTTCTCCTGCTCGAACGCGAGCGCGATCTCCTGCGCCAGTTCGCCCAGGTTCAGGCGTTGCTTGTCGTCGGTGCGCGGCCGCGCGTAGTCGAGCAGATCCGTGATCAGCCGGTTCAGGCGGTCCACCTCACGAACCGCGATGTCGATCAGTTGCCGGCTCTCGCTGTCCACGGCCGGGAGTGTCCGCAACACCTCGACCGATCCCGAGATGCTTGCGAGCGGGTTGCGGATCTCGTGCGCAATACCCGCCGCCAGGCGCCCGATGCCGGCCAGACGCTGGGAGCGCTCGACCGCGATTTGCATGCGCCGCAGCTCCGTCAGGTCCTGGAAATGGATCACGCGACCGACCACCTTGCCCGTGTGATCGGTGAGCGGCGCCACCGAGATGCCCAAGCGCCGCGCGTTGCCGTCGGGTCGGATGGCATCGACCTCGTGGCGCCGCACGCTACCCACCGGACCGGCTTCGGCCAGCACCGCCGCCAGGCCAGGAATGCGGCTTGCCAGCGGCTGCCCCTGGGCCACGAACTGGTTCATTCCCAGAATCTCGCACGCTGCCTCGTTGATCGAGGTGATGGTGCCTTCCAGGGTTGCGGTCACGAGGCCCGACGACAGGCACCGGATGGTGTTCTCGTGCAGGGACGCCAGATCGCCCGCGATCTGCTGGTGCCGCACCAGGCGCTCGCTGGCCTGCCGCGATTGGCTCGAAAGGCTTATGCCCAGGGCGCCGACCGAGGCCACGCCGGCCAGGTTGAGCAGCAGTCGGTAGAGCAGCTCCGTCGGCGCAAGCTCCCACGGCAAGATGCTCTGTCCCGGCACCGGCGGCAGCACATGCGCGTAGCCCAGCAGCGACACCGTCAGGAACATGAGTGCGCTCGCGGCCGCCACGTAGGCGGCACCGTTCTTCCGCGACAGCAGCGCCACGGCAACGATGTCGACCGGGTACAGGAAGGTGAACGCGCTCTGGGCGCCGCCGGTGGCATGCACGAGCACCGTGATGATCGCCAGGTCGACCGTGATCTGTCCCGCGGCGAAGCGCATCGGATCGCGCACGCCCGGCAGCGCCAGCGCGTACACCAGCGTCGCCAGGTAGGTTGCGGCCAGCAGACCGAATGCCACCCGGGCGAACGGCCGGCCCAGGCTTTCGGCGCTGTCCTGCAACAGCGCAACCACCACGACTGTAGCCAGGAGGGTGGTCGCCAGCCCGACGCGGAAGAGCATCAGGTACGTCACGGTACGCAGCGCATCCCGCTGCACCCGCGGCGCCGCGTCCATCTTGCCTGGGCGGTCGTCCAATGCCCCGCCGCCACCGGGAGACAGGGAGGCGGCCTCGGTCATCCCGGGACGCCCTAGTTGGCCTTGATGTTGCCAGCCATCTCGAAGATGGGCATGTACATCGCGATGACCAGGCCGCCTATCACGGTACCTAGGAACACCATCATGATGGGCTCGATGAGACTGGTCATGGCGGCCACCGCCACGTCCACCTCTTCCTCGTAGAAGTCGGCGATCTTGGTCAGCATGTTGTCAAGCGCGCCGGTCTGCTCACCGACCGCGATCATCTGCACCACCATGGGCGGGAACAGCGCCGTCTCCATCAGCGGAGTTGACAGATCCTTGCCTTCCGAGATCTTCGCTCGCGCGTACAGGATGCCGTCCATGACGATCACATTGCCGGCCGTTCGCGCGACGATGTCCATGGCGTCGAGGATGTTCACGCCAGATGACAGCAGGGTGCCCATGGTGCGCGTGAATCGCGCCACCACCACCTTGCGCAGCACCGGTCCCAGCACCGGCAACTTCAGCAGCATGCCATCGAACGCATAGCGTCCGCGCTTGGTGCGCAAGATCGCGCGCCAGCCCACGGTGGCCAGGATCAATCCCACCACGATGTATGGCAGGTACGCGGCCAGCATGTGCGAAGCGTCGATGACGAACTGGGTGGGCGCCGGCAGTTTTCCGCCGCCGAAGTCCTTGAACATTTTCTCGAACACCGGGATGACCTTGGTCAAGAGGATGGTCACCACGAGCCCCGCGATACCGAGCACGACAATGGGGTAGCTCATCGCGCCTTTGATCCGGCGCGCGAGCCGCATGGACTTTTCCATGTACACCGAGAGCCGTTGCAAGATGGTGTCGAGGATGCCGCCCGCCTCGCCCGCTGCGACCAGGTGAACGAACAAGTTGTCGAACACCTTGGGGTGTTTCTTGAGCGCGTCCGACAGGGTGAGGCCACCCTCGACGCTGGCCTTGATCTGACCCAGGATCTTGCCGAAGATCTTGTTCTCGGCCTGCGCCGACAGGATCTCCAGGCACTGCACGATCGGCAAGCCGGCGTCGATCATGGTGGCGAACAGGCGGGTGAATATGACGATGTCGGTCGTCTTCACGCCGGTGCCGAACTGAATGTTGATCTGCTTGGGCTGCTTCTTGACCGACACCGGCTGCAGCAGCTGCAGTTTCAACCGGTTGAGGACGGCGTCCTCGTTCTCGGCCTCCATCACGCCCTTTCGGACATCTCCGGTGCGCGTGCGCGCCTCCCAGAGGAACGCGATCATCGTGGCCATGGCAGTTCCTCTTTCTTCATGGGCTGACCGTCACCTGCCACCTGGCCGGCCCGCCATCGGGCGACCCTGCAGCGTCCCGCCGGACGCGATGATCTGCTGCAGTTCCTCGGGGTCCGAGCTGTGGTTGATGGCTTCTTCCAGGCTGATCTGGCGCTTGAGGTAGAGCCCGGCCAGGCTCTGGTTGAGCGTCTGCATACCACTCTTGCCTTGGCCTATCTGTATCTGCGAATAGACCTGGTGGATCTTGTCCTCGCGGATGAGGTTCCGGATGGCGGCGTTCGGGATCATCACCTCGATCGCCGGCACCCGGCCCTGACCCGAAGCGTGCGGCAGCAGTGATTGGCACACGACAGCCTCCAGGACGAACGACAGTTGCGCCCGGATCTGTGACTGCTGGTGCGGCGGGAACACGTCGATGAGGCGGTTGATGGTCTGCACCGCCGAGTTGGTGTGCAGCGTCGCGAAGCACAAATGGCCCGTCTCGGCGGTCACCAGCGCGGCCTCGATGGTCTCCAGATCGCGCAACTCG
>JANPCZ010000029.1:0-31972 GCA_031431215.1 Myxococcales bacterium | reverse complement strand
GGTTTCGGGCTCAATATGTGGGCAACGGTGGTCAACCGCGATGGCCAGGTGTGCGCGGTGGCGTTCACCGGCAACGAGCGCGGCGATCAATGGCCGGGCAGCCGTGTGATCTCGGCGCAGAAGGCCAACACCGCGAACGCTTTCTCGCTGCCGGGCCTGGCGCTATCGACGGCGAACCTGTACTCGGCCGTTCAGCCGGGCGGGACGCTGTTCGGGCTGCAGCACTCGAATCCGGTGTCCACCCAGGTTGCTTACCAGGGTCCAGCCGCGAACTTCGGTCAGCCCAACGATCCCATGACCGGTGCGCGCATCGGCGGCGTCAACGTGTTCGGTGGTGGCCTCGCGCTTTACAACAGCGCCGGCAAACTGGTGGGCGCCGTCGGGGTCAGCGGGGACACCTCGTGCACCGACCACATCGTGGCCTGGAAGACGCGCGACAAGCTGAAGCTGGACTTCGTGCCGGCCGGCCCGGTTGGTGGCACCGACAACATCGCGCACGATATCGTCAGCGGCAGCAGCGCGGGCGGCTGGGGTCACCCGAAGTGCGAGCCCGTCGCCACCGCGATCGCCGGCACGTTGCCCGTCGCGTTCCCCTACGGTCCGTAAACGGAACCCTGCCCACCCGGCGGTCGTCCTTGTGCGGGCGTCGGGTGGCCATCTGTGGCCAAGGCAGCGAGCGGCCCTGTGTCGCAGTGCCCGTCGACACAGCGATCATCGACGAGATACACTCGCGTCCATGGTCGGTCTGCCTCACTGGATGCTCGACGACTTGCCGGTGGGGGTGTGGATTGGTCGCGTCCCCGGGGGCGAGGTCGTGTACGCCAACCGCGAGTTTCGTCGGATCGTGGGTATGGACGCGGTCGTCGAAAGCCGCGTCGGGGACGCGTCGGCCACGTACCACGTCCGCGACCGAGCCGGCAATCCGTTCCCGGAGGAGGACCTGCCATTCTCGCGAGCGGTGGCCGAGCGCAAGGCGGTGATCATCGAGGGTATGGTGCTGCACCGACCCGACGCCGGCCAGGTGTGCATCCGCGCATTCGCGACGCCTCGGATTGACGAGACCGGCGAAACCACCCACGTGACCGTCGCGTTCATCGACATCAACAAGGAGGTCGCGACCGAGGCCGAGCGCGACACAGTGGAGGCCCGTCTCGCGCTCGCGGTGAACCATGCCCCGATCGCGATCTGGGCGGCCGATCCCGCTGGAACAGTGACCTTGTCGGAGGGAGCGGGACTCGCCGCGCTGGGTGTCAAGTCCGGGCAACTGGTCGGCCAGAGCCTGTTCGAACTTTACGCCCAGCATCCGACCATCCCGGGGTTCATCCGTCGTGGGCTCGCGGGCGAGTCGTTCTCGTACACGGTGCAGGTCGGTGAGGCGGTCTATGACACTTGGCTTACGCCTCTGCGTGGCACGACCGGCGAGATCGTCGGCCTCGCCGGGCTGTCCCACGACGTGAGCGAAATCCGGCGGCTCCAAGGTCAGACGATCCAGAACGATCGAATCATCGCCATGGGTACGTTGGCGGCCAGCGTGGCCCACGAGATAAACAATCCGCTCACCTATGTCTTGGGCAGCGCCCAGGTGCTGGTGCGGGAGGTCGCACGCCTCGAAGTCTTGCTGGCGTTTCAGCCTCTGCCCATGGCATCGATACTGGCGGCGGCCTTGAGGATCAAGGCCGAACTCGAACCGGTGACGACCGGTCTGGATCGCATGGCGCTCATCACGCACGACTTGCGCACTTTCAGCCGGCCCGACGACCAGCGGCTCGAAACCGTCGACGTGATGGCGGTCCTGCGTTCGGTGCTGCAGCTCATGGGCAAGGAGGTGGAGGCGCGCGCCACCCTGACGGTGGACTTGGGCCCCGCCGCCCCCGCGCGCGCGAACCAGGCTCGTCTTGTCCAGGTGTTTCTCAATCTGCTCACCAACGCCCTGCAGGCTGTCACACCCGGTCGGCCGAACCAGATCGGGGTGGTCGGGCGCGTGGACAACGGGCGGGTCATTGTCGAGGTTTCCGACACCGGGCGCGGCGTGCCCGAGGGACTTCGCGAGCGCATCTTCGAACCGTTCGTGACGACGAAGGAGGTCGGTGAAGGCACCGGCCTGGGGCTGTTCGTGTGCCGCAACATCCTCAGCGGTTACGGCGGGCATGTCTCGGTTCACGATCGGCCCGGGGGTGGCGCGGTCTTCCGGGTGTCGCTGCCCGCTGTGGCGTTGCAACACGAGCCGTCCCTGGCCGCTGCCCACGCAGCCTCAGCGTCGCCACCGACGTCCGGTCGGCGGATCCTGATCATCGACGACGAGCCGATGGTCGCGCGCGCTCTGTTGGCTCGGCTCAAGGATGCGGGATATGCGGCGATGGCGGTGGAGGCCCCGGCGCGCGCGATGGACCTGCTGCTGTCCAACGAGGACATCGCTCTGGTCTATTGCGACCTGATGATGAAGGGGATGACCGGGATGGCGCTCGATGGCGAGCTGCGCGCCCGGGCGCCTGACCAAGCCAGGAAGCTGGTCTTCATGACGGGCGGCGCTTTTACCCCGGAGGCGCAAGCTTTCGTCGAGGCCAATGCCGACCGGGTGATTACCAAGCCGTTCGACATTGTCGCCGAGACGGCGCGCCGGTGGTCTGGCGACGGCGAGTAGGCCAGGTAACTTCCTGGGCGTCACCGACGCCCGCTGTTATGGTTCGGGCGCACGCCTGGAAGGAACGACGGGGACAAACACCAGGCTGACCAGATGCCGATCCTGCTTGCCGGTGGCGGCGGCGGCACACTGACGACGGGCGGGCGCAACCTCGATTATCCGTTGGCGGATCTGTAGATGTGCCGGGCGGGCGCCGCCACGTTGAGGGCGCCTGGTATCATGCTCACGGGAGGTCGGCCCGCCTCTCGAACAACGACTCGTTTGAAAGGAGATTTGCGTGAAAATAGCGATCATAAGAGTTGCAGCCGTGGTGGGATTGCTGGGGTGCGGCGGCAGCGGATTCTCCACCGGGGTGGACCCTTCCAAGCCGCTCGGGTCACTGAACCAGAACGAGTTCAACCAGATCTGCGCCTCGGTGCAATCGTGGCAGAGCAACACGCAGGACAGGACACGCAAGCTGAGCTGCCGGGTTTCAGCCGTCTCTCTGGCTCGGGTGGGCGCGACCACCGACGCTGACATCAAGTTGCGATGTCAGCAGCGCTACGACGAATGCGTGGCCAGGATCGCAATGCGCGCCGACGCCGGCGCTGCGGCCATGCCGACCACCAGCTGCAACAAGCCCCCGGTCTCGTGCACCGCCACGGTCGGCGAATTCGAGGCGTGCGTCAACGACACGAATGCTGAGTACGACCGCATCTTGGGAATGGTGCCCACCTGCGCGTCGCTCACCTTGATGTCGAGCGCGATGTTGAACTCGACGAACTTTCGAACGATGGCGCCTGCGTCGTGCCAGGCGCTCAGCACCAAGTGCGGCAACTCGTCGGTGATGTCCGGCGGCAACCCGACGCCTACTCCTGAGCCACGACAGTAGCCCTCAGGCTTCGTCGTCCTACGGTCCGTCAGCGGCGCCTGCATCGGGCAGGACGGGCGCCTTGCCGACGCCCGCGTAGGTGATCTGGGGCTGGTGCGTGTAGCGAGTGACGTTCACAGCCGGCGCACCCGACGGCAGGCGGCTCACCGTGAAGGTGAGCAGATCGTCGCCGCTCATTGCAAAGGGCGTGATCGATTCCTCCATCGCGATGCCCATGCCGGCGGCCATGGCCATGGCTGGGCAGGTGTTGAGCACCGAGATGCTGCTGCCCCGCCGCGTCCAGCGCGCGTTCTGCCGTTGCCCGCCGAAGGCACCAAACGAATTGGTCGACTCGACCGTGTAGACGCCCTCGTCGGCTTTCGTGATGGCGAGCATGCCGCGGGAACCACGTCCGAACGGGCTGCCACCGATCATGGTCTCGCCGTCGGGTCCGGTGTACGTCTCGATCGCCATCCGGAAATAGACCCCCTCTTTCAGTGGTCCGCCGGCCGGGAACGGCGACAGGTCGGCGATGGTCTTCTGCGTGACCTCGGGCCCCTCGAACGGCAGCATGTTGCACGCCATGGCCATCATCCCGGGCTGCATCATCTGGGGTGGGCGCGTGTCGACGGCGATCGCGTCGGGATCGGTGCCGGCATCGCTGCCACCACCGTCGCTGGCCAGGGCGGCGTCTGCGGGACCAGCCGCCGCATCGGGTACCACGGTTGGCGAGAAGGTCGGCAGCGGCAGCTTGGCGGCGTCGATGGTCACGCTGTCGAATACCGCTGCACACGAGCGCTTGGCATCGTGCGAGGTCGCTACCAGCCCAAGGTAGAGCTCAGGCGGGAACGGCGACGCGATGGTCTTGACCTGCCAGTTCACGTTGTCGCGCGACAGACCGGCAAGTAGGCTGAAGCCGCGGCGCTCGACGCGAAGGTAGATCGGCAAGGGTGTGTCGGTGTCGAATCGGAGCGGCACCGCGATCATGCCCTGGAACACCCGGGCTTGCGCTTGCAGTCCCTTGGGCCCGACCGTCGCGGACAGCACATAGGCCGAATCACCCTCGAGTGACGGTCGCAGGATGACCCCGAATGAAGCCTGGCCGCCGCAGGTGTCAGCCGAGACCACCCGCGCGGTGATGCCGACGTTGCCACTCGCTTTGCGGTAGACGAACAGGTGCTCGTCGCCGCTGCCGCTGGGATCGAATCCCGCGCCGCTCGCGCGCAGACCGAAGCGACCCGCCGCGTGGCCGGCCTGGCCAGTCGCTGCTGGCTCGCTCTTGCCCGGACTCAAGGTCGCCGCGGTCCAGTCGGCGGGCAGGGCGCCGGAAGGAATCGTGACGGCAGTCGGGGTCGCGTCGTCCTCGTCGTCCTCGCAGCCGGCGGTCGCTAGCACGGAGGCGAGCAGGAAGCCGGAGGCGAACAGGTGATGGCAGCGGGCCAGGGCCAATGTCTTCATGGTCGACTCGTGGGTCGTGATCACTGGGCCTGCCTGGTGTACTTGAGGGTCGTCGGAAGCTTGATGTCGCGTCCGAGCGGAATCTCACCGAAGAACATCAGCTCGTCGCCGCTGGCCGTATACGGGCCGCTGACGGTGGTGCCCGGCTCGACCGTACGCGAGCACAGGCGCTTGCGTTCCAGCTTGCTGTCGGTGGTGGCAATCCGGAACCGGCTGCGCCGATCGGGCCCCATGGCCGCGGCAGCGTTCGGGTTCAAGCCACCACCGCCCATGCCCATGCCGCCCATTCCCACGCCGCCAAGCCCAATGCCACTAAGGCCCCCCGAGCCGCCGATGCTGCCCTCGACCTGCTCCATGGCGGTCGAGCCATCGGCCTCCTTGGTGATTCGCAGCGCTGTCTTGAAACGTCGCCCGCTTGGGATCGCTTGCGGGATCAAATCACCCGTGTACACCGTGGCCGATGAGAGCTGGTAGAGGCCAGGGCTGGTGGCGCCGCCCGCTGGCGACGGGGCGGCACCGGGAATCGCCTGTTCCATGACGATGGGCCCGTCGTTGGCGACATCACCACAGGATTCGACGGTGCCCTTGAAAGACTCGAACGCCTCCTCGACCGCGCGGCCGATCGCCAACGGTCCGAGCTTCAAGCCAAGCGCATATGCCACTGTGCCGGCCGTGTCGGTGGTCCAGACGTCGAAATTCAACTGATGGTTCTTGCGCACGCCCGGGCCCACGATGATCCAGGGAATGGTGGTGTTTTCGGGAATGTCCTCGGCGTGGTTGTTACCAAGCCCGCCGTGATCGGCGGTGAGGATGATGGTCGTGTCGGCGGGCAACTTCTTCAGGACCTGCGCGACCGCGGCGTCAGCGACACGCACCTGCGCCAGGTACGACGGGCTCATCCAGCTCGCGGCGTGTCCCATGTCGTCGGTACCAGGAAAATGGATCAGTGCCAGATTGAAGCCCTTGTCCAACTCGGCGATTGCGCTGGCGGCGACGTCCATGTCGCCACCCGACGCCCACACGAACACAGTGGTGCCTCCGGGCGGGGCCAGCGTGAAAAACTTTTCCTTGCCCGACACCAGCACCGCGCGCATGCCGGCGTCGCGCGCCAGCTTGAGCACCGTCGGAGTCGTCTCCCTGACATAGCCCGGGCGGTAGTCGTTCCACACGACGCCGTGCTCGGTCGGCGAGGTACCGGTCATCATCGAGGTGTGTGACGGCAGCGTGATCGACGGTCGGATGGTCTGACCGTCCCAGGTGTACGCAGCTCGACTGGCCAGCTCCATGATCGTGGGTGCTGGCGCAAGGCGTATGGCATCGGGGCGCAGTCCGTCGACGCTGATGACCACCACCCGCGCGGCCGGCCTGGTCGTCATTTTTGGTGTGGCGTTGTCACCGGCCTTTTCGTCGTCCTCGCAGCCCACCTGGGCAAACAGCGCCAGGGCGAACAGCGATGACAGAGAGAATGTGAAACGTGTCCTCAAGATGGCCTCCGCTGCGAAACGACCCTGCTCGGGCATGGCAGGTTAGTGCCGCACTCCTTCATTTGGTCGGGCGCCCGATGATCGAGGCTGAGGTCCGCTCCAAGGCTTTCGAGCGACCAACGAGCCGACGACGGGCTACCGCTGGTGGGATAGCAGCAGGAACTCGATTGCATCCCGCCGCGGCTGGCAGGCGTCGCTCCTGGCTTCCAGCTCGATGGCGGTGCAGTTCTCGGTGAAGGTCACCGCGTAACTGGCGGGCGGGCCCGCGCGGCAGGTGCCTTTGGCTCCTTCGCCGTCATCGACGATCGTCAGCACGTTACCCTGGAACTGGCAGCGACCGCTGGCCTTGAGGCCGGGAGCTTCCACTGTGCAGCGGCCGGACTCGATCAGCAAGGCCGTGCGCGCGGGTTTTCCATCGGAGGTCATCGACGATTCCCATACGCCCGGCAGAGCGCAGGCGGCGGCGTCGCGCGCGGCACGGATCATCCTGGCATCGGTCGATGCGACGCACTTCTTTCGAGCGTCGTCTGGATCGGCCTGTTCCAGCGCGTAGAGCAGCCTGAACACACCGGACTCGTCGCGGGCGACCTTGACCTCGAGCGAGGTGTAGCGAACGCCGTCGTCGGTGCAGGTGACACCGGGGCCGCCGGTGAGGGCGCAGCCGCTGCGGGACAGGGGATAGCGGCAGCGGCCCTCCACCATCGCGAGGCCGGCGGTGCCGATGTCAGCCGGGTCGAGCTTGATGTTGCCGCCCGCCGGGACCGTGGTCTTGTGCCCGTCGTCGCACGCCAGGGTCGCTGTGCCGCTGCCCAGCAGCCAGGGACCGGCGAAGGCGTCGATGCCGCACGGGTCCTGGGCGGCGGCGACGACGACGCTCCCGGCCGGTCGGGGGCGGGCGCCATTTCCCGCACACGAAGAAGCTGCCGCGAAGAGCAGCCACAACGCGGGAGCGTGCTTGGGGGAAGTCATGGGGCGGCGATGTTACCAGCGCAGTGACTCTGGCGCTGCGCGGACCGTCGGGCCACACTTTGGCGCGATGGATCGCGTGGTCTGGCTGTCGGTATTGGCCGCCGCGATCTCAGCGCCGCCTGCGCTCGCCGACGAGCCAGCGCCACCGCGACGCGCCCCGCGCTCTCAATATATGGGGCGCCCGATCGCCCAGACCATGCACTTCACGGGCGCGTCGTGGTTGACCCGTGACACCCGCGAGGCCGAGGAGCGGCCGTCCGAGTTGCTCACCGCGCTTGGTTTGTCGCCCGGCATGACGGTGTGTGATCTTGGCGCGGGTAGCGGCTTTCACGTGCTGCCAATCGCGCGTCTGGTGGGTCCGAAGGGGCGCGTGCTGGCCGTGGACGTGCAAGCCGAGATGTTGGAGCTGCTTGCCAAGCGCGTGAAGGAGGCGCGGCTTGCCAACGTCACCGCCATCCTGGGCACGCCGGATGATCCGAAGCTGGGCGCGCACGTATGCGATCTTGTGTTGCTGGTCGATGTGTACCACGAGCTGTCGGACCCAGAGGCGATGCTGCGCCACTTGCTCGCGTCGCTCACGCCGCGCGGCCGCGTCGTCCTGGTCGAGTTCCGCGCCGAGGATCCCAAGGTGCCCATCAAGCCCGAACACAAGATGTCGAAGGCCCAAGCCGTGCGCGAACTGGCGGCCAACGGCTTCGTGCTCGCGAGCAGCTACGACCGGCTGCCATGGCAGCACGTCCTGTTCTTCGCTCCCCGCCCCCGCATCAACCCGCGCCTGTGACACCGCACACTCGGGGGCTGGTGTAACATCCGGCGCAATCCAGCCAGCGGGGACACCATGACCAACACCGAACTTGCACGACGAGACTTGATCAGGGCATCGATTGCGGCCGCCGCCGCCAGCGCGATCGCCGCAGCCGGCCGGCAGGCGCGCGCTGCGGGCCCCATGAAGACGATTACACCGGCACGCCCGGCCCGGAAGAAGGCGTTGTTCGTGTACGGCGGCTGGGAGGGCCACCAGCCCGAGCGCTGCAAGGACATCTTCGTGCCCTGGCTCAAGACCCAGGGCTTCGAGGTGGTGGTGTCGAACAACCAAGAGCCCTACGCCGACCCGGCGCTGATGAAGACCATCGATCTGATCGTGCAGATCTGGACCATGGGGACCATCACGGCGCCGCAACTCAAGGGGCTGCTCGAGGCGGTCCGCGACGGCGCTGGCATAGGCGGCTGGCATGGCGGGCTGGGCGACGCCTACCGGCAGCAGACGGAATACCAGTTCATGGTCGGCGGCCAGTGGGTCGCGCACCCGGGCGGGCAGGTCGACTATCGGGTCAACATCACCGACCACGAGGATCCCATCACCGCGGGTATCAGCGACTTCAACATCCGTTCCGAGCAGTACTACATGCACGTCGATCCCAACAACAAGGTGCTGGCAACGACGACCTTCAACGGCGACCATGCCGCGTGGATCGACGGCAGCACCATGCCGGTGCTGTGGAAGCGGGTTTACGGCAAGGGCCGCGTCTTCTACACGTCGCTCGGTCACCAGGCCTCGGTGTTCGACATTCCCGAGGCGTTCGAGATGGTCAAGCGCGGCCTGCTGTGGGCGAGCGACAGCAAGTATGTGAAGACCGCCAACCTCATCACGCCGACCTACCCGGCGCGCTGACGCACGACACGCTGCCGGGCCGCCAGGGCTAGGGGCCGCCGGGGCTAGGGAATGACGGTCGCTATGGCGCTGCCCTTCACCGCGCCGAAGCTGGCATCGATCGTGGCGGTGCCAGCAGCAAGGCCGGTGATGACGCCGCGTGAACCGTCGGCGTTGGACACGCTGGCGATGGCGCTCGCGCTCGACAGCCAGGTCGCGAACTGCGTGAGGTTCTGGCTGCTGCCATCGTCGTAGCTGCCGGTGGCGGTGGCCTGAAGCTGGCCGCCCTTGGCAATGGCTGCAGCAGCGGGCGTGACCGCGATGCTGACCAGCTTTCCAGCGCCGACGGTGTAGACGGTGGTGCCTCTCGTGCCTTGCAGGGTCGCCGTGATGGTGCTGACGCCCGGCTTGAGCGCCGTGGCACGGCCTTGCGAGCCGCCGGCGTTCGACGCAGCGGCGACGGTGGCGTCGCTCGACGTCCAGGTCACGCGTGCAGTGACGTCCAGGCGCGCGCCGTCGCTCAGCACCGCGGTGGCCGTGAGATCCAGCCACAAGCCCACCGGCGTCGATGCTGCGGCAGGTGTCACCTGGATCTCCTTCACTGTGGCGGCGGTGATCGTGAGTGTCGCCGAGCCGGATGTGCCCAGGTAGCTGGCGGTGATCATGGTCGTGCCCTCGGCCAGACCCACTGCCTGCCCCCGCGGTGCGTTCGAGACCTGCGCCACCGTCGGACTGCTCGACGTCCAGGTCGCCATCGCGGTCACATTGCGGACGGTCAGATCCGAGAACACAGCGGTTGCGGTGAAGAACTGTGGGATGCCCCTGGGCAACGTCAGCCCGACAGGCGTCACCTGGATCTCCTTGATCGTCACGTCGGTGACCGTCACCTGGGTCTTGCCGGTGACGCCACCGAAGCTGGCACTTATGTCGGCCAAACCGGCCCCGGCGCCCGTGACCGCGCCCTGCGTGCCGAACGCGTTCGACACCAAGGCGATGGTCGCGTTGCTGGACGCCCAGGCGCACAGGCCGGTGATGTTGCGGCTGCCGCCGTCGGAGTACAGGCCGATGGCCTGGAACTGCTGCGATAGCCCCTTGGGCACCGTGGCGCCGGGCGGGCTGACCTCGATCGCCATCAGGGTCGCGCTCGATACCGTCAGCGTGGTCGACGCGGCGGCGCCCGCGTACGCAGCGGTTATGGTCGTTGTGCCGGCCTTCAGCGGTGTGGCCTGGCCACGGTTGAAGCCGTCCGAGATGTCCGCCACGGTCGCGTCCGACGTGGTCCAGGTCGCCTGGAAGGTCACGTTGCGGCTGGTGCCATCATCGTAGGTGGCGACCGCCTGGTACTGGGTGAGTTGCCCGATGACCAACGACGCGCCTACCGGCGAAACCTGCAGGCCGGTCATCTTCGCCGCCGACACCGTCAGGGTCGCGGCGTCCGAGAAAACCAGGAAGTTGGCTTTGATGGTGACGCTGCCGCCCCGCAAACCGGTGGCCTGGCCGCGCCCGACGCCGTTCGAGATATCGGCAATCGTGACGTCGGAACTCGACCACGTTGCCTGGCTGGTCACGTTGGCGGTGCTGCCGTCCTCGTAGAGCGCCACCGCCTGGAACGACTGCGCTTGGCCCACCGGCACATTCGCGGTCGCCGGGTTGACCTGGACCCCGGTCACCTTGGCCCCCGACACGGTCAGCGCACCCGCGTCCGAGAAGCCCATGAACGCCGCCTTGATGGTCACAGTGCCTGCCTTGAACGGCGTGACGACGCCGGCCCCGGGTCCGTTGGTGACATCGGCAACCGCGGCATCCGAGCTTGACCATGCAGCTAGCGGCGTGACGTTGCGGGTGATGCCGTCGTCGTATAAAGCGAACGCGACGAACGGTTGCGCCTGCCCGATGTGCGCGGCTGCGGTGATCGGGCTGACGTTGAGGCCGGTGACCTTCGCACCCGACACTGTGACCGTGCCCGAATCGGACAGGCCCATGAAGGCCGCCCTGATGACCGCACTGCCGGCGCGCAGGCCGGTGACCAGGCCCCGGTTGCTGTTGGACACATCGGCGATGCTGGCGTCGGAACTGGACCAGGCGGCAAGCGCCGTGACCAGGCGGCTCGATCCGTCGTCGTAGACGGCCACCGCCGAGAAGCCCTGCAGCCCGCCGACCAGAATGGTCGTGGTGATGGGGCTGACGTTGACGGCCGTGACCTTTGCGGCCGAGATGGTCAAGCTGCCCGAGGCAGCAAAGCCCATGAACGTGGCGGTGATGGTGACGGTGCCGCCGCGCAGGCCGGTGGCCTGACCGCGGCCGATGCCGTTCGAGACGTCGGCGATGGTCGCGTCGGACGAGGTCCAGATGGCGTCGACGGTCACCGGGACCGATGCGCCGTCGTCGTACAGCGCGCTGACCTGGTAGGGCTGCACCTGTCCAACGGTGATCGTGGCCAGTTGCGGGAAAAGCGACAGGCCGGTCACCTTGCCGCCGGCGACAGTCACCCGCGCGCCATCGGAAAAGCCACCGTAGCTCGCGGTCACCGTTGCGGTACCGTTCTTGAGCGCCGTGACAGCGCCGCGTGCACCCACGTTTGACACGTCGGCGACCGTCATGTCCGAAGTGGTCCAGGTCGCCAGCGGATTCAGCGGTCGCGTGATGCCGTCGCTGTACAGACCGACCGCCACCAGCTGTGCTGATTGCCCGACGCGCAGGGAGGCCAGCGCCGGCGTGACACTGAGGCCGGTCAGCTTGGCGTCGCTGACGGTCAGCTTGGCGTCGTCGGTGAAACCCATGTAGCCGGCGGTGATGGTGGCGGTGCCGGCGGCCACGCCGGTGGTCAGGCCGCGGCGCATGTTGTTGGTCACGTCGGCGATGGCCGGCGCCGACGATGTCCAGGCCGCGAGGTTGGTCACGTCGCGCGTGGTCCCATCCGAGAAAATGGCGACCGCCTGGTAGGGTTGCTGAGCGCCGACCAGGATGGTCACCAGGATGGGCAGCACCTGCAACCGGATGATGCCTGGATCGCCGCACATCAGCGCCGACGAGTCGGTGACGCCGGTGTAGCTCGCGGTGATGGTGGCGGCGCCCGTGCTCAAGCAGCGTGCGGTGCCGACCGCAGATACGCTGGCAACCAACGCGTCCGACGACGACCACATCGCCTTGGTGGTGACGTCCTGGCTGGTGTTGTTGGCGTAGATCACGCTGGCGCCGAATTGCACCGGCTCGCCGACGTGGCGGGTCGGGTTGATGGGCGACACCGACAGCGAACGGGTGGGCGGCACGGTCACTGTGACAGCGGCAGTGCCGTCCTTGCCGCCCGTGCGCGCGTGGATGCTGGTGGTACCAGCGCCAACGCCGGTCACTCTGCCGCGGGTGGCGGCATCGTTGGACACGACGGCGATGCGAGCGTCGTCGCTCGACCAGGTCGCTTGCCCGGTCACGTCGAGTGATGTGCCGTCCGAGAAGCTGCCGGTGGCCGTGAACGCTTGCGCGCTGCCAGCTGCCAGTGTCGCCGGTGCTGGCTTGATCGCGATACTGTCGAGCGTGGCGCCCGTGATGGTGACCCGCACGGTGTCCGAGAGCCCGGATGCGCTGGCGCTGACATCGACCGTACCGGGCTTGAGGGCCGTGACGCCACCGCCGGGCGTGTTCGACACCGCTGCGATGGTCGCGTCGCTCGATGACCAGGCGGCAGTTGCGGTCACGTCCAGGGTGCTGGCATCGGAAAACGTGAGTGTGGCGGTCAGAGCGGCGGTGCGCCCGGCTGCGAGGGTCAGCGTGCGCGGCGCGAGGGCCAGGCTGATGGCAGTTGCCGCGGTGACTGACAGGCGCGCTTGGCCGGTCATGCCCGAGAATGTGGCGGCGATGGTGGCCGTGCCGGTGCCGAGTGCGGTGGCGACGCCTTCGCCGGCGGGCGCGTTCGACACCGAGGCAACGTTCACGTCAGTCGACGACCACAGTGCCGATGCCGTCAGATCGCCGGTGCTGCCGTCGGCCCAGGTGCCTCGCGCGGTGAACCGACGGGTGGTGCCGGTCGCGGTGGTCGCCGTGGCGGGCGTGACCACGATGGACGTCAGCGCCGCGGCCGAGATCGCGACGACCACCGAGCCCTCGCTGGTGTCCACGCGAGCGGTGACGATGCTGGTGCCGGCCGCGAGTGCCATCGCGCGGCCACCGGCTGCGATCGCCAGGGTCGCCGGATCGCTCGACGACCAGGCGGCCTGTGCGGTGACGTCTGCGGTGCTGCCGTCGCTGTAAACGCCGGTGGCGGTGAAGGTCTGCGTGACGCCGACTGCGATCCGCGGACTCGGCGGCGCCACCTCGATCGACGACAGCGTCGCGGTGGTGACCACCAACGTGGCGCTGCCGGTCATGCCGAACAGCGTCGCGGAGATCGTCGTGACGCCGGCGCGCGCGCCGGTGGCCGTGCCCGCGCTGTCGGCCGCGGTACTGAGCGCGGCGACCACCGGCGCGCTGGAGGTCCAGGTGACCTGTGCCGACACGTCTTGCCGGCTGCCGTCGTTGAACAGGGCGGTGGCGCGGAAGCGCACGCGCGCGCCTACCGCGACGCGGGCATCGGATGGATCGACGACGATCGACGTCAGCGGCACGTCGGTGACTTGAACCACCAGGGTGGCCCGCATGCCCATCACGCTCGCGCTGATGGTGGCAGTGCCGATGCCGACGCCCGTGACGGTGCGTCCGGCCACGGTGGCCACGCCCGGATCGGAAGTGACCCATGTTGCCAGCGCAGAGACATCCATGGTGCTGCCGTTGGCGAATCGCGCGGTCAACGTGACAGCCACGCTGGTCTTGACCTGCACACGCGCCATGGCCGGCGTGACATCGAGTCCGAGCAGCATCGACGGGAAGCCGTCACGGCTGTCGCCGCCGCCGTCGCGAGCGGGGTTCGCGTCGGGCGACGCCAGATCGGCGGACCGGGCCAGATCAGCGGGCCGGGCGAAATCAGCGGGTAAGTCGGGCAGTCCCGCCGGTCGGTCGGCCGCCGCCCCATCGATGCCACCGTCCGTCGCCCTGGCCACGGGCGCGTCGTCAGCAGGCCCAAGCGCCGTTGCCGCGTCCGTCGCACCGTCGTCGCCACGGGCGCTGCCCGACTTCAGCGCCGAGCGACCGCAGCCCCCGAGTGCGATGGCCGCTACGACGATGAGGGTTCGCTTGGACATATCAGACGACGGAAACAGGCGCGCAGTATCTCACGCCGCTCGGGCGGGTAGAATTCTGCCGACGGATGCCGCGTCTTGCCTACGTGATGGCCGTCTCGGGAATTCTCTGGCTGCTGCTCGCCGGCGGCGCTGGGGCCCAGGTGGCGGCGCAGGACCAGCCGCCCGCCGATGACCCGAGCATTCGCGACGCGGTCAAGCAGCACGTCCGCAAGGAGATCGACCGAAAGCCGCCGCGATCGGCGCCCGCCGCGCCCGCGCCCCCGACCCAAGCCCGGAGCGCTCCGGCATCGTCGGCCCCGCCGCCGTCGGCCGATCCCGCTGCCCCGGCAGCTAGCTTCTCGTTCTCGACCGATACGGCCGCTGCGACGCCGCCCGCTCGCTCCGCCGACGGGCGCGAGTTGCCTCTGCGCGTGCTGGGCAAGTACCTGCAGCTCGATCTCAAGCTTGACGGCGGCTACCGCGGCTGGATCCCACAGCAGTACCCGACGGTCAAGGTGGACGTCGCCGGCTACTACACCTGGAGCGTCGATCTCAAGGCCAAGCTATTCAAGTTCCTGAGCGTGCACCGCGGCTACTACGAGTCGAACGCGCTGGAAAGGCCGCGCACCAGCGAGGCCGCCGTCGCCGCGACCGTGGGCGAGCACATCCCGAAGGCGGCGTGGCTGCTGGGTGCCATCGGCTTTCCGGTGCTCAAGGTGTGGGAGCCCATCATTCGCTACGAGGCGCGCGCCTTCAACACCACCGCCACGCCGCGCGAGCCGGTGTGCATCGTCTCGCGCGACACCTCCGCCGATCTCAAGGGCTGCCCGCGCACCAGCAGCCAGCTCGATATGGTGTCGAGCTTCGAGACCCTGCTCGCGGGTGTCCAGTACAACTCCGACAAGGACGGCTCGCCCGTGCTGCGCGCGCGCCGCGGCCCGCTGCCGCCGATCTACGCGGGCCTCGGTCTGATGTCGTACAGCAAGCCCTACCAGGTCACCATCGACGGCAACACGCTGAAGGAGTACCTGTTCGACGGTCGTTTCCGCGGCGCCGGGCTCGCGCTCGGCACCAGCTTCGACGGCGGCATTCGCAGCTTCTACGGCTACGCCAACATCCAGGGCGGCGTCGGTCAGGTGTCGCTGACCCGCGATCTGACGCTCAACGAGCTGGCGCCCGAGGGCTGGCTCATTGGTTACCTGCAAGGCGATCTGGCGCTGGGCTACCGTTTCGTTCTGATCGAAGGCCCGCCCACCTTGATCCTTGCGCTTGGCCTTAGCGGCGGTGGTGCCAGCTTCCATTTTCTGCAGTCCAAAGCCCAGGCAGGCCGGCAGGGCGAGACGCCCAGCGTGAACTGGGACTTCATGTGGTCGGCGCGCGCCTCGTTCCTCGTGCCTCTGTGAGAGCTGCGCTCTGCTACGATGCCGCCCCGAAAGGACGGACGGCATGCTCCGCGTCGCACTCAGGCTTCTCGGCGTTCTGCTGCTACTGCTGCTTGCGGTGGCCGGCGGGTTCGCGGGCCTCACGTCGTATCGCTACGGCAAGACCCACGCGGCGTCGTTGCCCCACATCACCCGCGACAGCAGCCCCGTAGCGCTGGCGCGCGGCGAGCGCCTGTTCCGCAGCGTGTGCGCCCAGTGCCACGTCAACGACGAGGACGGTCGCGCCCGCGGCAAGACCCTGCCCGAATACCCCTCGTTCATGGGCACCTTCGCGTCGGCCAACCTCACGTCCGACCCGGTGGGCGGCATCGGCGCATGGACCGATCAAGAGATCGCGCGCCTGGTGCGGACCGGCATCGGTCGCGACGGCAAGGCGGTGCCCATGCCGCCGTTTCGGCATCTTGGCGACACCGATCTGGCGGCGATGATCGGCTTTCTGCGTTCAAGCGACGCCCTGTTCGCGCCGATGGCTGTGCCCGCGCCGAAGTCGCAGGTCAGCCTGGCCGGGAAGGGCGTGTTCGTCTGGATCTTCGGCGTACGCACCGACGTGCCGGCAAGCGTGCCGACGCCGCCGCGAGCGCCGACCGCCGAATACGGCAAGTACATGGCCACGTTCTTCGACTGCTACCAGTGTCACACCGAGGGTTTTTCGGGCAACAAACTTGGCGAGCCCGGCCTTTATGCCGGTGGCTTCGAGTACCGCATGGCCGACGGCAAGACGCTGTATTCACCCAACATCACGCCCGACGCCACGGGTCTGGGCGGTCGCAAATGGACCGCCGCGCAGTTCGCCACAGCCCTGCGCGACGGCGTGACCCCCGACGGCCGTGTGCTGCGTTTCCCGATGCCGCGCTACCGCCACGCCGAGGACATCGAGTTCGAAGCGATCTTCGCCTATCTCCAAACCGTGCCGAGATCGATCCGGCCGTCGCGTGCGGGCACGCTGCCGGTGGCGAAGGCGTCCGAGACCGCCGAGCCCGAGAAGCTGTGGCAAGGTCTGGGCTGTGTGGCGTGCCACGGTGATGGCGGCATTTACCGGGACAAGATCAAAGCGTCGGTGGGCAGGCCCGCGGTCGAGGTCGCGCGATGGATCCGCAACGCCCAGGAACTCAAGCCTGGCACGCAGATGCCCACCTTCGCCGATCTCATCGACGAGCCGCGCGCCAGGGTGCTGGCCGAGTGGGTCCAGCAGCGCGCCGCCACCATGAAGTGATCCCATGCCAGAGTGCGCGCGTGGGTAGCACGTAGCTTTCCCCGCCGCGCTAACGAATAGGTTCGCGATCGTGGTTCCCGAACCGAGATCTGTCAGGATTTCCGGTGTACCATCCAGTACATGCGACGATCCTGGTTGCGCCGACTTACGGTCGCGGTTCTGACGGTGCTGGCCATGGTGGCGGCAGGCACGGCCCCGGCCGACGCGCAGGGCGGAGCGGCTGGCGTGCAGCGCGTCGGCATTCTGCGCGTCGACTTCGCCGGCTCCGTGTCCGACGCGGGTCGGGATTTGTTCATGCAGCGCCTGGTCGAGGGGCTGGCGGCGGCTCGATTCGAGGTGTTCGCCGGCAACGGTGTCAGCGAGAAGCTTCGCGCCAAGGGTGCGGAACTCGCGGAATGCAAGGACATGTCCTGCTATCCGGAGGCTGCCAGCGCGCTGGCGGTCGGTTTTCTGGTCGCGGCTCGAGTGGTGGAGGACGGCAAGACGTACACGATCACGCTGGATCTCATCAACGGCCGCTCCGGGGGCTCCATCGGCCAGAACCGGGAGCGCTGCGAGACCTGCGGCATCGAGGAAGCGGGCGAGAAGATGGGCCTCGCCGCGAGCGCTCTGCGCGCCCGCCTGGAGGCGGTTGCCCGCACGCCCGCCAGCTTTGTCATTCGGTCCCGCCCCGCCAAGGCACAGGTAACGCTCGACGGTCGGGTCGTCGGTCGCACACCGCTCGACTTGCAGGTCCCCGGCGGCGAGCACCGGTTGTCGCTGTCACGCGAGGGCTTCGGCGCGATCGAGCGCAGGTTCACCGCGGTCAGCGGAGTCGATGAAACACTGGAACTGGACATGATCGCGCAGCCCACTACGTTCCCGTTTCGCACCCTGGGGTGGGTGGGGCTGGCGGTCGGAGCGGTGTCGGTGGTCGGCGGGATCTACGCTGGCTTCCTCGACGGCAACGAGATCGCGTGCGCCGACAAAGACAAAGGTATGGGGGGCCACTGCCCGAAGGTGCGTGACACCAAGGCATTGGCCATAGCGCTGGTCGGCGTCGGGGTTGCCAGCCTGAGTCTTGGTGGTGTGTCGGTGTTCCTGGCCAGCCAGGGCGGCGTCTCCGGCGTAACCGAGACTGCTCACGTCGGCGTGCGTGGCCGCTTCTGACTGCCTGCAGGTAGCTAAGCTAGCGCCCGCCGAGCTTCGCGCTCACGCGATCGACGCGGCTCAACAGGGCAGCGTCCTGGGGCGCGGCGGCCAGGCCTTTCTGATACGCCGCCAGCGCCTCGGCATAACGGAATGACTTGAAGTAAGCGTCGCCCACGATGCGGTGGTACTTGGGATTCTTGGGCGAAAGACGCACCGCGCGCCGCGCGAAATCCAGTGCCTCGGTGTAGCGAGCGCGCTCGAACGCGGCCTCCGCCAGACCGCCATGCGCGGCCGGGTTGGTGGGGTCGGCGCGCACCGCCTGGTTGAAGGCTTCCTCGGCCTCACCGAGGCGGCCCTTGCCGAGCGCGGTTTCACCGGCCGCCACTGCTGTCTTCGCAGCCACAGGATCTCTGGGGCCGTCCGGAATATCCGCGCTGTCCTCGGCCCCGGTGGCACGCCTTTTCGTCTTCGGGGCGCTAGCGGCAGCAGGCTCGGTGGCACCGGGCGCAGGCGCGGGCGCAACCGCCATCGCCGGTGCCTCTGCGCGCGCGTGGCTCATTGCCTCTGCATCCCGCGGATCCAGATCGGACACCAGTTGGTACAGGGCCCGGCCTTCGTCAGCGCGGCCGGCGTTGGTTGCCGCCCGCGCCATCCTGCGTAGCGCATCGGCCAATCCTGCTGCCTCCCGCCCCGACGGATCGAGCTGCGCCAGCTGTCGCTGCGCCAGGCGCGCCTCCGACATGCGGCCCTGCTCGGCGGCCATGAACAAGGCCGCCGCAGCGTTCTTGGCATCCGCCTCCCGCGTCGCTTGCCGGGCCGGGACGCCCGCGCCGCGCGGCCGGGCAGCCTCGGCCTTGCGCTCTTCGGGCGAGATCTCCGCCATCTTTGCTAGCTCGGCATCCCCGGGCCGGAACAACAGCGCTTCCTTGAACTTCACCACAGCCAGATCGCGCAGACCCGCCTTCAGTAGATCGTTGCCGATGCCCACCAGCGCCGACGCGAAGATGCTCCGTTCCAAGCCTGCCCCGGCGGACTTCACTTGCAACCGCTCGGCCTCGACCTCGGCCGCCTCGATGTAGAACAGCGCCGAGTCGGTCGGCGGTGTCACGTACCTCTGCCCCTTCGCCGCGTTCTGCGCCTTGTACAGCCACTCGGCCACCTGCACGGCCTCCTCGGTCTTGGTGACCTCGACGAACCTGACCTCGACGCGCGGCTTGCGAATGACCCCGAAGTAGAGCGCGATGGCCGAGGCGACCAGCGCCAGCCCCAGCGCGCCGAACATCAGCCTGCGCAGGCGCCGCCCACGCGGCGAGGGCATGCGTTCGAGCAGCTTCTTCTGCCAGGTCTCGTCGACCGCTGGGATCTCCAGATCGTCCCAGTCGGTGGTGAACTTGCCCGCGATCTGTGCCTCGCACAGCATGGCCTCTACCACCGCCATGTTCGCCGGCCGCGCTACCGGATCCTTCTCCATCATCTGCGCCACCAGGGTGTCGAGCTCAGCCGGAACCGTCGGAACGCGGTGACGCAGGGGGATTGCGGTGCCCGTGACCTGCAGCTTGAGCGTGTCGAGGATCTCTCGCTCGCGAAACGGCAGCTCGCCGCTGAGCATCTCGTAAGCCATCACGCCCATCGAGTACACATCGCTTTGATGGGTGTAGCCCTGGCCCAGCACGCGCTCGGGAGCGATGTACTCCGGGGTGCCGCTGATCTTGTCGCCCATGGGCTGGTTGTAAAGCAGGCCGGCGATGCCGAAATCGACCATCTTGACGGCGTCGGGGCGGCGCCCACGTGCGAGCACCATGACGTTGTCGGGCTTGACGTCGAGGTGGATGATGCCTTTTTCGTGCGCGGCGCCTAGCGCCTTGGCGGCCTGGCGCAGCAGCGCCACCGCGCGCGGCGCCGGCAGCGGCCCACCTTTCTTCAGCAGGTCGGCCACCGAAGCGCCGTCGAGGTATTCCATGACGAAGAACACCTGCCCGTCGGGCAGTTCGCCGAAATCGGTCACATCGCAGATGTACGGGCTGCCGATCTTCGAGGCGGCGCGGGCCTCCTGTCGGAACTTTTCCACGGCCTCGGGCAAGCGTGCGATGTCGCCGAGCAAGAGCTTTATCGCGACCTTCTTTTCGAGATCGACGTGTTCGGCCGCGAACACGACGCCCATGGCACCCTCACCAATCCTGCTCAGGACCCGGTAGCGCGTGCCGGTGATTATCTGGCCGGGGGCCAGACTCGCAATCTCCATCGGCGTTGAGCGCCGGACCGGCTCACGCTTCACGGGGCTTATTTCTCTGGCAAGCGTCGGGCATGGTCTCGTCGGCATCCACCGAGAGGCAAGGCGCCATCAGTATAAACCGCGATGCATTGTTTCGTCTCGCTTCTCTGGTTGACAGAATCCATTCGTCTGGACTATTGAAGCTGCAGATGGAAGGTCGATCACCTACGCGGGCGGATATGTAGTCAATGACGGGACACGCCAGTTTCACCAATCGGTACGCCGACAAACGCAGGGCCTCACGAGTCCGCGTCCACCTGCATGCCCGCTACGTCAGCGCGACCCTGAACCTGGAGGGTCTGGTCACCGACTTGAGCCCCGATGGGCTTTTCTTCTGTTCTGACTATCTTGACGACCGTGGAGAGTTCGCCCGCGTGTGGATCGAGATTCCGTCCCGCGCTGCGCCGCTTGAGTTGCGCGGCGAGGTCCGCTGGGTCAACGAGGGTCCGGACAATTGTGGCATGGGCATCAAGTTCGACGATGTGCCGCTCGAAGATCGCATCCTGCTCAGCGCCCTGCGCGATGGCGGCCCCGAGCCACTGGAAGCACAGCCGCCCAGCGGATCGGCCTGAATTCCCCATCGCGCCCACGCGGGAGTAAGCTTCTGCGCGATGAAGCGGTCCATCACGGTACAGATCGCCGGCCAGCGCTACACGCTCAAGAGCGACGCCGACGAGGACGAGGTCAAGGCGTTGGCGGCACACGTGGACAGCCGCATTCGCGAGATTCAGAAAGCGGTTCGCGGCGCCGACACGCAGTCGGTCGCGGTCCTGGCCGCGCTTCAGGTCGCGGAGGATCTATTCAAGGAGCGGGCGGCGTCTGCAGCCCTCAAGAAGAAGATCCGCGACAAGAGTCAGGGGCTGCTGACGTTCCTCGAGCGCCAGGCGAGAGTCTGATCGCGGGCTTGTCGGCTTGGTGTGACGGGTAGACTTGGCCTTGGCTTCCGTCGGTTCCGCTCTCGCTGACGAAAAGACCGCCCTGCGTCGGGTGATGGCCTTGCGCCGCAAGGCGCTCCCGGTCGATCTTCGCGCACGGGAATCGGCGGCGGTTGCGGCGCGGTTGCTGGAACTGCCGGAATTTGCCACGGCTCATGTGGTGTCGGCGTTCGCAGCCATGCACTCGGAACTCGATCCGTCGGCAGTCGTGGACGTGGCCATCGAGCGCGGCATCAGCGTGGTTTACCCGCGGGTCAGCGACACCCGACCAAGGTTGCGTTTCCATCGAGTGGTGGGGCGGGGCGATCTGCGTCGTGGCGCTTTCGGCATTCTGGAACCAGGCGCCGACGCACCCGAGGTGGCCGCGGTCGATATCGACCTCATGTTGATGCCTGGTCTCGCGTTCGACGATCGCGGGCGGCGTTTGGGTTACGGCGGTGGCTACTACGACGAAGTCGGGGCCTTGCTGCGCGCGGCCGGGCGCGGTTTTCTGGTCGGGGTGGCTTTCACGTGCCAGCTGGTAGAGCGATGCCCGGCGGGTCCGGGCGACGTCGGAGTCGACTGTGTCGTCAGTGCAGCGCGCCTGATTCGCCATGCCACTGTTGGCCAGGCGCCAGGATGAGCGCCACCGGGTTGCTGGTTGGGATTGCGGCGGCGTTGCTTGCGGCCGTGGTGTCTTTCTTGGTTGGGCGAGCCAACAAGTCCGCGGTCGCGGTGTTGAGCGAAGACGACGGGCCACGCCTGCTCGAAGCAGCCGGCATCGAGGCGGACGAGCGCCGGCGTCAAGCCGAACTCGCGGCGCGGGAGGCCGCGCACCAGATCCGCGCGGCGGTCAGTGCCGAGCTGGACGCACGCCGCGCTGATCTCGACCGTGCCGACCATGACCTGGAAGCCCGCGCCGCGGCGCTGGCACGGCGGGAACAGGATCTGGCCGCCGAGCACGAGGCGCTGGCTCGCGACAGCGAGCAGCTGGCGGCGCGACAGGCCGAGGCCGAGGTCGCGACTCGGGCAGCGGCGATGCAGGCAGCCGCGGCAACGGCGCGGCTCGAGAGCATCGCCGGTCTATCGGCGGCGGAGGCGCGCTTGCAGCTTGAGATCGAACTGCGCGACGACGCCCGGCGCAGTGTCGCCGGGGACGTTCGGCGCATCGAGGACGAGGCGCGCACGGAGGCCGACCGGCGATCACGATTGATCGTCGCGGCCGCGGTCCAGCGCCACGCCGGCGAGTACGCGAACTTGGCCACCGTTTCGGTGGTGCAGTTGCCGTCGGACGACATGAAAGGCCGCATCATCGGTCGCGAGGGGCGCAACATCCGGGCCCTCGAGCAGGCCACCGGGGTCGATATCATCATCGATGACACGCCCGAGGCGGTGGTGATCTCGTGCTTCAATCCGGTGCGCCGAGAGATTGCCCGGCTGGCGCTCACGCGGCTCTGCGCCGACGGGCGTATTCACCCATCGCGCATCGAGGAGGTGGTCGAGCAAGCGGCACAGGACATTGACCAGCAGTGCAAGGATGCGGGCGAGCAGGCGCTCTTTGACCTGGGATTGCCTGGCCTGGCCGGCGAACTCGTCATGCTGCTTGGGCGGCTGAAATTCCGGACGTCGAATGCGCAGAATTTGTTGCAGCACTCGATCGAGGTGGGGTTCCTGGCCGGTGCGATGGCCGGTGAACTTGGGATCCCGGTCAGGCTGGCGCGGCGGGCCGGCCTCCTGCACGACATCGGCAAAGCGGTGGATCAGAAGGCGGAGGGCTCGCACGCGCAGGTGGGCGCCTTGATGGCACGCAGGTTCGACGAAGACCCGGCGGTGTGCCGCGCGATCGAAGCCCACCACGGCGACATTGCCCCTGCGCATGCGCTCGACCACTTGGTTGACGCCGCCAACGTGCTCTCGGGACAGCGGCCGGGGGCGCGGCGCGAGCTGCTGGAATCGTACGTGCAGCGGCTGACCGATCTGGAAAAGATCGCCACCAGCTTTGCCGGGGTCGAGCGTGCCTTCGCC
This sequence comes from Myxococcales bacterium, assembly GCA_031431215.1. Taxonomy (GTDB): domain Bacteria; phylum Myxococcota_A; class Polyangia; order Fen-1088; family Fen-1088; genus JANPCZ01. The sequence continues at coordinate 8,772 of JANPCZ010000029.1, read as the reverse complement.
ATCCAGGCCGGGCGTGAGGTGCGCGTCCTGGTGGAGAACGCCAAGGTCAGCGACGACGAAGCGCGGGTGTTGTCACGGGACATCGCGCGCCGGGTGGAGGCCGAGCTGTCCTACCCAGGGCAGGTCAGGGTCGCGGTCATTCGCGAGACCCGGGCCACCGACTACGCCAAGTAGTTTTGTTGACCGGGTTTTCGTCTGGCAGGACACTCGGCCGATGACTGGACGCAACCGACGCAGCAGAGGCATGTCCTGGGTTACGCAGGTGGTGATCGCGGTCGCTGCGGTCGGGGCCGGCGGGTGCAGTGTGGGTAGCGAGAGCTTGAGCGAGGACCAGTTCTGTACCGAGTGGGGCAAGCGCGAATGTGGACCGGTGGCCATGCGCTGCACGCCGTTCAGCGTGATGTCGTGCGAGATGGCGCGCAAGAAGGCGTGCGAGGACTTCGCCAGGGAAGCCAAGGGCGGCACCCGGGTGTACCGTCCCGCCAATGCGGACGCCTGTCTCAAGAAGGTGGGCGAGTCTTACGGCAAAGCCACCCCGATCACGGCCGCCGATTTCGAGGTGCTGAACGAGATCTGTGCGCGGGTGTTCCAGGGCACCGCCAAGGCCAATGAGATGTGCACCATCGACCATGAATGCGAAGGCTCGCTAAGCTGCGATCGTGCGAAGGGTCGCTGCGGCGCCCGCAGGGTCGTCGCTTCGCTGATGGGCTGTGCGAACGTCGGCGAGGCGTGCCCGCGCGGCGAATACTGCAGCAAGACGTCCGACGTGTACCTGTGCGGCAAGAAGCGTGGGCGCGGCATGCCATGCGGCATGACCGAGCCGTGCGCGGAAGACCTGCGCTGCCAGGGTGGCCTGTGCGCCGATCGCCTGGACATGGGTGCGGCCTGCGCCGGCCACGACGACTGCCGCACTGGCTACTGCGATCCGTACACCCGCGGCTGCGGCGTGGGCCTGTCGTTCGCCGGTGACTCGTCGTCGTGCAAGGCATTCGCGGGCGCGCCCGCGCCGGTGCCGGTACCCGACGGTGGCGTGGCGGCATCCGACGGTGGCGCGGGCACAGCCGTTCCGGACGGCGGCGACGGCGGCGGCTAGGTCGGGCGGCCGAGGCCGAGGCCGATCAAAAGGCGACCCCGGCGGATAGCCGGCCAATGGTCGGGCGAACTCCCGCTAAGGCGATAAGATCCTGTTCGACGCCAGCTTCGACCAGGAAACGCGTGCGGCTGGCGCGGCCAAACATGAGACCCACTTTGGCGGCTGCGCCAAGCGCGGCGCCCATGGTGCCCGAACGGCTCTCCTGATCACTCGCAAGGCAGTTGGCGCAGCGGCTCAGGCCCACGATCTTGGGGATCACCGCACCCGCTACATACGGCGCGATATCGCCCTCGGTCAGGTAAACACCACCGCCTAGCTCGGCGGTGAGTCCGCCATAGGACGGGTGGTTGCCATCGCCGCCAGCAGGGATCACCAACCCGACGCCGAAGCTGACGAAGCTTTGCCCGCGCTCGAAGCGCAGATCGATCGCGCCCTCGACTGACGAGCCCAGCTTGCCGTCCACGTTGGCGAGGAACAGGCCAGCACGGAGCACCGGCACGTGCACAGCAGTCAACTTGTCGGCGACGAAGGTTTCGCGCTGGGTGACGGTCTCCGGCGTTCGCGACGTTTCGTAGCTGGTGTGGCGAGCCATGGCCCTGGCGAGCCGGGGCAGGACGCTTTCGAGATCCTCCATCGAAGTCGCCGTGGCCTGCGTGCTGTGGGTGACCCGACCGGCGGGCGACTGCTCGCTGGTGACGACCAAGAGGCGGGAACCGAGCCGGGTCATGCTGCCGGTGAGCACGGCCTCGCAGCTGGTGCTCTGACAGAGTTGAATGGACGTCGCGCCGGCCGGATCTCCGGGCGGACTGGCAACCTGGTTTCCGGTCGCCGCTTCGTATGCGCGCCGGAACACCAGGTGAGCTGCCAGCGCCTCGTCGGGCGTCACGCCCACATGATCGAAGGGCATGAGCACCACAGTGCTGGCCAGGGCGGTCGATGGCTGTAGGGCGGCACAGACCCAGACTGGAGCGGCCAACATCGCAGTTCGGAGTAGACGCGCAGGGCTTCGTGATTTCATGGCCTAGCCCGCACAGCAAGCCTGGGGCCACCGACGCGTATCCGCTCAAGACGACAGCAGAGTGTCAGGAATGGTTGAGATCGACCGTCACCGTGGTGGACTCTTCGCTAGGCGGACAGATCAATCCGGGTCTCAGCCACTCGCATCGGCCGCGGCCCTCGCGCCGTGATCGCGACAGCCGCGTCCGCGTGTTGCCGTTCAGCGGCGCTGCTCAAATCGAGCGAAACCGCCTCGAAACAATTATTGACAGCCAGCGTCTACTCGCCCTATGGTCGCGCCGCGCACGCTGGATGCGCACTCACTCTTGGAAGAGGAACGACATGAAAAAGCTAGTCCTTCTGCTCGCAGTCGCAGGTCTTGGTTCGGGTTGTGGCGCCGTGGTCATGGGGAAGCCGACGGGGGCTGGTAGCCTCTACTCCGACGTCCATTTCAACGAGAACGCCAACGGACAAGCCGCTGTGGGCATGAAGCAAGGCGAGGGCTGCTCGACCTCGATTCTCAGCGCGATCGCGACGGGTGACAGCTCGGCTCTGAGCGCCGCCAAGAAGGCCGGCATCACGAAGATCGCCACGGTGGACGGTAGCCACTCGAACATCCTCGGGGTCTTGGGCAAGTACTGCGTGGTTGTCTCGGGCGAGTAGCTTCAGGCACAACGACAAGGCCGCGGTACCCAAGCTGGGGCCGCGGCTTTTTTTTCGTTGCGTGCTAATCAGAAGGCCGACCACAGCGATGGCTCTTGCGCACGCTCGCCTGGCTGTAACCGTGCTGGTGACCGGCGGGCTTCTTCTGTCTGCGGGCGCAGGACGTAGAGCCCGTGCGGACGCTCCAGCATCGGCGCCGAATGCTGGTCTGGAAGACGAAGTGGATCTGGCGTCGGGTGCCTTCGTTCGTGGGGCGATCGTCGAATTCGAGCCCGGAAGCCACGTGGTTCTCAAGCTGGCGAACGGCGAATTGCGGCGGATCCCCATCGCCGAGGTTCGCGCCGCCATTCGAGGCGGCCGACCTTTGCCTCTGGCAGGAGAGCCCGCGGTGCCCGGACCGGCAGAGCCCCCGCCTGATCTCGGCCCCATTCCTGCCACCAGCGATCTGGCGCGTGAACTAGGCAAGATTCCCGGGCCGCGCGTCCGGCTCGAGGTCACATCCAACAGGATGGCGATGCTCGAGCGGCAGATCTCGGACGTCGAGGGGACGGAGATCGTCGCCTATCACATCGTCTGCATGCTTCCGTGCAGGATCCCGTTGCCGGTCGCCGACCCACAGAACTACCGGATCGGCGGCTACGGGTCGCAGCCCACCCCTTGGTTCAAGCTGCCGTCGGCCGACTCTCAGTTGCGCGCCCAGCTCTCGGGTGCTTCATCGCACCTCTGGCCACCGGCCACCCTGCTAGGCGCGGTGCTATTCGGAGCGATAGGCGGTGGCTTTCTGGCCTTGCATGCGATCGCCGACACCGGTCGGTGGAGTCAGATCACCGGGTGGGGCTTCGCGGGTGTGGGTGGAGCGTTCCTGCTGACTTCGGGTGTGCTGTGGGCGGCGGTGCCCGACAGCAACTACTCGTTGCGGCCTCTCGGCAAGCCCTGAAACCATGCGCCCGGGGATGGCTTTCGGCTGCGTGTTGGCGGCGTTGGTCGTTGCGATGATGTCCGGCTGCCTGGTGGTGCCGTTGCGAATTCGCGGTGAATTTGGTGCGCAGCCTTGTCCAGCCAATCATTTCGACTGCCGCGCGGAAAAGCCGGCCCGGCCATGAACACACTCGCGCATACGGTGAGGCCTTTGCGCAAGGCGAGCCTTCTTTTGGCGCTCGCGGTGGCAGTCGACGCTTGCGCGTCCGCCTCGGGCTCGTTTCGAACCCACGTCGTCTACCTGGATCCGGCGGCACGGCCTGGTGCGCCGGGGCTGGCCTTTCCTCTACACACAGGTCAACTGGTGTTGAGTGAAGCGCCGGGCGCGCACAGCTTTCTTTTCAGTCTGGGCACCGAGACCTTCTATCCGTTGACCCACGCGGCGATCGTCAAGGTGGACCCCGCCACCGGTGAAGCGTTCGTTTACGACACCGCCGCCGAGTACAAGCCCCGCTTCGCCAGGAAGCCCGCGGATGCGCTGGACGGAGGCATGCGCAAGGTGCCGTTTCTCGACTACGTGGCATCGAATCTGTACGCCGAGGTGCAGGAGCCGCCCGAAACCGTGGATCGGGCACGCATGGCGGGGCGGCTGGATCAGTTGTGGGCGCGCCAGGTCCCCTTCGATCCGTACTGGGACCTGGACGAACACGAGGCGCTGTTCTGCACCGAGTTGGTGGCCGACGTTCTGGTTGCCGGCGGTGCGGTGGCGCCGGTGCCGGTGCCGGTCACGCGCAATCCGTCGTTGCTGAGTGTGCTGCGGTGGTTCGGGGTGCGTGGCGATGTTGGCCTGCCGGCGGCGGTGCTGCTGGGCCCGGGGGCTCGGCGGGTGGTTGCGTTCTCGGTGTGGCGAACCGATCTGGCGGTGCGGGCGTACTTCGCAGCCAAGCGAGAGCTGCATCGGCGTTTCACCGTTGATCAGAAGATCGGGAACATCCTGGTGCTCGACGGGATGCAGGTGCGCACGCGGCCTCAGGTGCAGGCATTCCTGGATCGCAGCGCAGCACTGTTTGATGACCGGCCCGTCGGTGGCGCCGCGGTAACGGACGACGAGGTGCGCGCGGCCGTGGACGCGCTTGCCACCGCGACGCTGGGTCCGTTTCGGGAGGGGGTGTGAGGAAAGTTTCGGCAGGGCTTGGCGCAGGGATCCTGGCGATGGCGGGGTTGGCGTCAACCCCAATGGCGGCCGCCGACGAACTGGAGGATCCGAGTTCCGCCTGGCTGATAGCCGGCGCGGCCATGGTTGGCATCAGCGCCGCCCTGCAGGTTTCTGCCGTGTTAACCCAGCGTGACTTGACCCAGTCTCGCTGCTTGCAGGCGACCTGCGTCCTCGGGTGGGGCAGCGCGTCTCTGCTGGAGCCCATGGGAGCTTCGTTTCTCGCGATCTGGGCCTGGCAGCTCGGTAACCGCGATGGACACATCGATCGCGGGCGACCCTCTGAGCGCGATCGTCGCACGTTACGAGACACCGGTGCCGTCGTTGCTGGGTTGTCGTATCTGACCAAGACCCTGCTGTTCGGCTACGCGGTCTACAAGACGCTCGATTGCACGCTGTCGGCGAACGGCGGCAGCCCGTGTCGCGGCCAGACGTTTTCCAACGCGGCGCTGATCTCGCTCGCCGTCACGCCGACGCTGGCGCTCGGTGCGCTGGCAGCCGGCTACGGCACCGGGTACGAGCGTGGCAAAGAGAGTCCGTTTCGCATGGCGATCCGGGTCCAGCCCGCTGTGATTCCCGGCGGCGCGATGCTGGCGCTGCGATCCCGGTTCTGAAGGTGATGCGCGCGGGTCAGAACTTGTAGAAGGCGCCCAGGCGGCCTTCCAGGTTCCAGTGGAACTGGTCGTTGATGCTGTAGGGCAGCAAGCCGGCTTCGGCAAAGACGCCGAGGCCGACCAGGGAAATGGAGAAGCCGAGCGCGGCCCCGTACTCGATGTGACGGCTCGCCTTGTGGGTCAAGTTGGAGAAGCCCAGGATCCCGCGTGCGTAGATCGGCAGCACCGGCGGGCTCACCACCACCATCGGGCGCACGCCGAAATCGAACTTGCTGTTCTTCACGTCGGGAAGCTCTGCCACCAGGCCGACTTCCAGCCGCAGCATGTCGGCCAGGAGCGACAAGCCGGGCGCCACCATTACATTGCTGGGCGTAGCCTTCACCTCGGGCTTGAGGTCCATGCCCTTACCGACAGACCCCTCGATGATGAAGCCCGCATGCGCGGACAGGGGAGCCAGCAGGGCGAAAATGAAGGTCGAGACGAGCAAGAGAGGACGCATGTGGATTTCTTACCTCCGTCGAAAAAAAAACGCTATCCGCCGAACAGTTTTCCGAGGAACGCTTCCATCTCGGCGGGCTTGCTGTGCAGGAAGGCGCGGCCGATCTGGGCGGCCAGGCGAGCGAGTGGCGGGCCGGTCTCGGCCACGTGATCCAGGGCGCGCGCGGCGTCGGCGCCCTTGTCGGGGCTGTGGGCTTGCAACACCAACGCCTGTAGTGCGACCAGGCGGCGCGGGCTGTCGGTCTCTGCGCTTGCGAGTGCGGTGGCTAGCTCCGCGGCCGGACGCTCCCGCGCCCACACGCCCGCCAGACCCGCGACTGCGGCGGCGCGGACGTCGTGGGCGGCATCAAAGAGCGCGCGCTCGAGCAGCGGGGTTGCGCCTGCCGGGTTGCGAAGCGCGATGCGGCCAAGCGCGCTGGCCGCCGCCGCGCGAACGCTCTCGCCCGGCTGCGCCAGCACCTCGCCCAGGATGCGAGTCGCGGCGTCGCCGGTGGCCCCGAGATCGCCGAGCGCCGCCACGCTCGATCGGCGGCTGGCCGCGTCGCCCGAACGCAGCATGGCTTCAAGTACCGGCAGGACCTGGGTACCGGCGCGGTCCGAGGTTTCGGCCAGCCGTCGCACCGCCAGCGCACGCACGGCGCCGGAGCGATCCTCGACGGCGCCCTGCAGAATCTCCGCACCGGGTGCGCCCAATGTGCCGGCGGCGCGGATCGCTTCAAGGCGCACTGACTCGTCAGCGTCGGAGGCCGCTTGGCGGATCAGGCCCAGCATGCTGTTCTTCGCCGCGACGACCAGTGCGCGGCGCCGTTCGTCCTGATCGCCTTGCGAAAGCAGAATGCTCAGCGCCTTCTCGATGTCGTCGGCTCGCTTACCGCGCGGGCGCGCGGGGTCGGCCTGCGCGGCCGCCGGGTCTGGCGTCTCGCCGACGTCGACCGTCGACAGCGCCTCCAGCGCGGCTGCGCGCACGCCGCGATCGGGATCGGCCAGCAGGAGCAGCAGTGGCGACAGCACCAGCTCGCGCGCCTTGGCTGCCAGCCCGCCCAGCGACGCGGCGGCGGCAGCGCGGACTGGCGCTTCGCTGGCCGCCGCCAACTCGACGGCGATGCGAGCGGCGCTTTTCGGATCACCTTCGGCCAGGGCCGATAGACACGAGGCCGCGGTGGTGCGCACGTCGCGATCATCGTCGCGGGCGGCGATGCGCAGGTACGGCGAGGCGGCGGCCGCGTTCTTCTTCGCCATCGCACAGAAGGTGGCGGCGGCCGCCGCACGCGACGCGCTGTCGCCCTCTTTGAGGGCCCGAGCGAGCGGCGCCACCACGGCGGCCGGGCGCTCGACCGCGATCTTGGCCATGGCCTGCACGATGGTCCGGCGCATGGCGGGACGCACATTCTTGAACGCGCGCCCCAGCGCTTCGCCGGCGGGGTAGGGCTGCACGGCGGCGAGTTGCACCACCGATTCGATCGCCGCGCGCTGGACTTCGGGGTTGGGATCGAGCAGCAGCTTCTGCGCCAGCGGCAGGCCGTCACGCCGCAGAGCCGCGAACGAGCGCGCAGCTTCTGTGCGCACCTCGGCCGCTGGATCGTACACGAATCCCTTGAGCGCCTTGGCGGCGCGGTCCGGGTTGTGTGCGGCCACCGCGCCCCAGACCGCGGCGGCCACGGCGCGCGCGGCCGGCGGCCCTTTGCCCTCGGCGACGGCGAGTTCCTCGGCTTTCACCGGGTCGAGCAGGCGAGCCTGCAGCGGCAGCGCGGCGGCGCGCAGACGCGGCGAGGCGTCGGCGCCGGTCGCTTTCTCCAGCGTGGGGCCAAGCTGGGACAGCGGCACGCCGGTCTTGCGCAGATACAGCAACGCCGCCACGCGCGCCTCCTCGGGCGCCTTCTCGTCTGCCACCAGATCCATGAGCGCACTCGATGCCTCGGCGGGCGCTGCCGCGGCGATCTGCTCGAGCAGCGACAGACCGGTGCGCCGCGCTTGCGCGTCAGTGCTGCGCACCATGGGCCGGGCGGCGGCGGCGGCGGCGGCCGGCGCGCGCGTGGCCAGCGCCAGTAGGGCTTTCTCGGCCAGGTGGCGCAGGTCGGGGTCGCGGTTGGTAAGCGCCACGGCCAGGATCGCAGCGGCCTCCGTCGGCGCGAGAGATTCACATTCCCGCAGCACGGCGGTCTTCACATCGAAGGACGTATCGCCCAGGGCGCTGCGCAAGGTGGTGCCGTGCGATCCCTTGCCGAAGCGGCGGTCGATAGCCGCGGCGACCTCGACGCCGCGCCGGCGAATCTCCGGCGACGGGTCGGTCAGAGCCGCGGCCAGGATCTCGTCCTCGCCGGCGCGGCCACCACCTATCACCGCCAGTGCGTCCAGGGCCTCGCGCCGCGACACCGGATCGGCGAAGGCTTGCTTGAGCGAGATGATGCCGTTGGGATCGCCGAGCAACACCAGGGTCACTCCGCGTGGCACCGGGCGCAGGCCGTCGATCACGGTGTGCATCCAGCCCGGTACCGCGGTGGTGCGATCGCGCTCAAGACTGCCCGAGGCGCGACCGGTGGCGATCTTCTGCGACACGTCGGCGGCCATGCTGGCGCCCGAGAATCCGGTGTCCGCGAGCACTGAGCCGAAGCGTGGGTGCGACGGCAGGAAATACAGGAAGGACAGACTGGGCCGGCCAAGTCGCACGATCACGCGGGCACCGACCGGATCGCCGGGCGGCTGCAGATCGAGGGTGTACGAGGTGCGCAGGTCGAAGAACACCGTGACCAAGAGTGCGATCGCCGCCAGCGCGCCCA
>JANPCZ010000028.1:0-1918 GCA_031431215.1 Myxococcales bacterium | reverse complement strand
CGCCCCGTCGCTGGTGAACACCACATCGGACGGCCGGAAGCCCACCGTCAGCGCAACCCCGGCTTCCTTGCCCTCCTCAAGACTGACCACTGACACATCCTGGTAGCTGCCCGCGCCCGCGGTCGGCGACGTGCCGCGCGCGGCGCTGTCGTACCACGCGATCGCGTGCCGCCCGCCAGGAGCGATCGACAGTGCGTTGGTACCGCCAACCAACGGCACGCTGGTCACCGCGGTCTTGCCCCCGCTGGTGCGCAGGATGCTCGCGGTGCGCGAGCCGACGTTGATCACCACCGCGATGTCCTTGCCCGGGATCGTCCGCAGGTAAGTCGGCGCCTCGTCCGCCGCCACCGGCTTCACCGCCAGGGTCATCGAGTCGATCACAGCCACCGTGTTGCGCCGCGGATTCGCCACGTAGACATACCGGGCGCCGGCGCGCGGCGCCTCGAAGTCCCGCCGATCCTCGGTTTCTTTGGGAGGCGGCGGCAGGGGGCCAGCGCCGCCGGCTCCAGGTGAAAAGGCGCCACCGCTGGACCCGCCAGTTCCGCTGATGCCGGGTCCGCTTGCCGTGCCGCCTGGTACGCCCTTGTTTGCACCATCACCGGCCCCGGCGCCAGGAGGGGAACCCGAGAACGTTGCGTCGCTCCCGCCTCCGCAACCCGCCACCAGACCCGTCAGTACCAAACCACCCACGCACCAGTAGATCGATGGCTTCATGCCGGCAGGCTACCAGCAAAGCTCGTGCCTCGAAAAAGCCGTCCTCCCGCGAGTCGCTGGCCGCGCCGGCCTGCCTATCGCGACATCCCCGCCGCGACGGTGTCGCGGTGCCGACGGTGGCGTTGACCCTCGGCAAGATCTACCGCGCTCAACCTTGACAGGTGCATCAGGCGAAATCATTCTCAGGGCGGACAGCTAGATGACAAGTCAGGTCCATAGGGGTGGTGGAGCAGGCTCGAAACGAGCCTCGAAGGGCAGTTCTTTCACCAGGTGGGTGAGCGCGGTGATAGTGCTTCCGCTTCTGATCCTTTCAGCGTCTACGCCCGCTCTGGCCGTGCAGTGCAAGATGGCCGGTCTGGTGCTGGCCCGGTGTTGCTGCCCAGTCGCGGACAAAGCCGCTGCCGCACCCGAGGCACCGCCCTCACCCGGCACAATCGGTCGCGAAAGCTGCTGCCGCCTGCAGGCGCTCAAGGCTGGACCCGGGCCGACCGTGGTCGGCCCTCAGGTAGCCCGCGCCGAGGTTCCCGTTGCGATCGCGATTCGCATACCCCTGCTGCCCACCATCACCGCGCACGCGCACGGCTTCGCTCCCGAACGTTTCGCGGTCCCGATTGGGCCGCCGATTCTCCAGGTCAAGCAAGCGTTCCTGATCTGAGCGCCGCGTGTCGGATCGCGCGAGCGATCCGCGGCTGGCCGGCTCGGAACGTTTGGTGGGGCGCGCTCGGACATGAGCGCCCTCGGGTTCGCACAACCAGGAGATCGCAGCATGATTCGCCACGGAACCAGTACTTTGATCGCAGCGGCGCTGTGCATGTGGACGGCGCGCGCAGGAGCCGCCGACGACGATAACGCCGGCAGCGCCGACACGCGCGAGCTGATGCAAAGCGCACGGCTGGACGCCATCCTGCGCCTGGCACTGGCGCACAACCCCGAGATCGACGAGGGCCGCCTGCGCGCTGCCGCGGCCGAGATCGGCGGCCGGGCGGCCGGGCGGCTACCTGAGCCTGAGTTGAAGTACGAGCAATGGGGGGTGCCGCTTTCGCGTCCCTGGGCGCTTGACCATTCCGACACGCTGATGCTGGGTGTGCGGCAGGCGCTGCCCGCCTGGGGCACACGGGCGGCGCGCGCGCGCGTGGCGGATGAGGACGCCGCCAACGCCCGCGAGGCCGCCCGCGGTCGCCGCCTGGACGTCATCGCCCAGGTG
>JANPCZ010000027.1:0-15042 GCA_031431215.1 Myxococcales bacterium | reverse complement strand
CGACCGACATCGCGGTGTGCCTGGCGCTGGCGGTGCTGTACTTCGCCGCTGGCTTCGCGGTGCTACGCAGGCGGGACCTGTGACGTCGGCGTTGCGTTTCTCGGACGTGCGCAAACGCTTCGGCCGCACCGAGGCGTTGCGCGGCCTCGATCTCGACGTGCCGCGCGGGGCGCTGTACGGCCTTATCGGACCGAACGGCGCCGGCAAGACCACCGCGTTTTCGATCGCGTGTGGCTTCTTGCAGGCCGACCAGGGCGAGGTAGCGATCCTGGGTGGTGGCGCGTTCGAGGCCATGCGGCTCAAGGGGCGCATGAGTGCGATGCCGCAGGACGCGGCGCTTGGCCGCGAGACCAGGTGTGTCGATCACCTGGTGTACTTCGGCGAGCTGCAGGGCCTGAGCGCCACGGCCGCTCGCAGCGAAGCCCTGCGCGTGCTTGATGATGTGGGCCTGGGTGAAAAGCGTACCGCCAGGACCAAGACGCTGTCGCACGGCATGCTGCGCCGGCTGTCGGTGGCGCAGGCGCTGCTCGGCTCACCCGAGCTGGCGTTGTTCGACGAGCCCACATCCGGCCTCGATCCACGCCACGCCCACGAGCTGCGCGAGGTGTTCCGGCGCTCGCGGCGGCAAGGCCAGACCATCGTGGTTTCGTCGCACAACCTGCCCGAGCTGGAATCGCTGTGCGACCACGTCGCGTTCATCGATCGCGGCATCGTGGTGTCGTCGGGCACCACCGACGTGATCACAGGCAAAGGCCAGGAGATCGAGATCCTGCTGGCCGAAGGGCCGGTGCCCACCGACGCCGTCGCGGGCGTGCTGGTGGGTGACACGGTCACCTTCGATGTCGAGACGCGGCTTCTGCGCATACGGTTTCAGCCGCGGCCCGGCGTGCTGGCCGAGGACGCCATCGCACTGGCGCTGCGGGTGTTGCTGGACGCGGGCGCACGCGTGTCGGGCGTGCGCAAGGGCACCACACTGGAGAAGAAGTTCCTCGAATTGAGTAGTTGAGTCGAGGCGGGACGCCTACGGTCCCGTCGTCGGCTTTGCGCGGATCTCGTCGTAGATTCGCTTCGCCAGCGCCCGAAACGCGGCGTCCTGGAACTCGGCGTCGTTCAGGTAGCGGGTGACGATCTCCTGGTTCTGGTCCATGCGGTCGATCATCAGGCCCTCGATCTTCTTGCGCATGGCCAGCTCGAAGTTGTCGAGCGGGTTGGCCTTGGCGCGCTGGATCGTCTCTTCGTCGCGCTTCGCCTCTTCGACGAACTGATCGAACAAGAACTGGTCGGCGTTGGTGAACTCGGTGCCGAACCGCTCGTTCAGGATCTCGATGATCTGCGACAGCGGGGCCTCGTCGTCCGTGGCTTCTCGGGTCCCGACGTCGGTCGGTGCCTTCAGACCGGCGTCCGCGTCCCGCATCATGAAGATCTGCCGGTCGCCGGTCTTCTGGAGCCGGTAGTACTTGAGCGCAACGTCGCCCTCGATGGGGATGGGGCCGCGTCGGGAATCGCGGGGCAGCTTGGCTTCCAGCCAGCGCGTGAAGATGTACAGCTTCTCCAGATCGGCGTCCTGGAACGGCATGACCTGGGCCACGAAGGCGTAGAGCCGGACGTAGCCGGTGAGGGCGTTGCGGAACTCCTCCTGTGCGTCGTGCTCCAGCGCCCCGAAGCGGTCGAGGGCGGGGTTCAGCAGTCGGTACAACTCGCCCTGGTTCTCCTTGGCCGCGTAGAACGCCGCGCAGAACTGCTCGACCTCGGTCTTCCAGAAGACTTGCGACGATTCCAGGCGGTGCTGGAGCTCGTAGAGCTGCTGCGGATCCGGGCTCTCCGATACCGTCGTCTGCTCGTAGTAGGGCTGGAACGATCGCAGGATCTCCTCGACGTCGTTCACGAAATCGAGGACGAAGGTCTCGTCCTTGCCGGGGTACATGCGGTTGAGTCGCGACAACGTCTGCACGGCCTGCACGCCCGACAGCCGCTTGTCGACGTACATCGTGTGCAGCAGCGGCTGGTCGAAGCCGGTCTGGTACTTGTTGGCTACCAGCAGCAGCCGGTACTCGGCGGTCTCGAAACGCTCGGGCAGCTCCTTCTCGCGGATCCCTTGGTTCATCCCGACCTCGGTGAACTCGCCCAGGCTGTCCGGATCCTTGACCGTGCCCGAGAACGCCACCAAGACGCCGACGTCGCTGTAGCTGTGTTCCTTGATGTAGCGCTCGAACGTCAGCTTGTAGCGCACGGCGTGCAGGCGCGAGCTGGTCACGACCATCGCCTTGGCCTTGCCCGCGATCTTGGGCAGCACGACCTGGCGGAAGTGCTCGACCATCACTTCGGTCTTCTGCGCGATGTTGTGCGGGTGCAGCGACATGAACCGGGCAAGCTGGGCGGCTGCCTGCCGCTTCGGCACTTTGGGATCGTCGGCCACCGCCTTCACGAGCCGGTAGAACGCCTTGTACGTGGTGTAGTTCCGCAGCACGTCCAGGATGAACCGCTCTTCGATCGCCTGCCGCATCGAATAGAGATGGAACGGGATCGGCTTCCCTTCGGCATCGCGCCTGCCGAAGATTTCCAGCGTCTTGGCTTTTGGTGTCGCCGTGAAGCCGAAAAAGCTGAGGTTCTTCTGCGGCCCCCGCGCCTGCATCACCCGGAGCATCTTGTCCTCGGCGCTGTCGTCGGTGGGCTCGTCGGCTTCCTCCTCGCGCTCGGCGTCTTCGAGGGTCCGGGCCGTCAACACCTCCTTCAGCTTCTGGGCCGACTCGCCGGTTTGCGAGCTGTGCGCTTCGTCGACGATGACGGCGTAGCGGCGCGCCGGCAGATCGCCGATGTGCTTGGTGACGAATGGGAACTTTTGCAACGTGGTGATGATGATCGCCGTGCCCGACTTCAAGGCGCCCGCGAGTTGCTCGGAGTGCTCGTCGATTCGCGCCACGACGCCCTGCTTGTGCTCGAACTGGTAGATGGTGTCCTGGAGCTGCTTGTCGAGGACGCGCCGGTCGGTGATGACCACGACCGAGTCGAACACGCGCTTGTCGTCGTCCGCGTGCAGGCTCGACAGGCGGTGCGCGAGCCAGGCTATGGAGTTCGACTTGCCGCTGCCCGCAGAGTGCTGGACCAGGTAGTGCTTCCCCGGCCCGTCGGAACGCGCGGCAGCCTCCAGCTTCCGCACGACATCAAGCTGGTGGTAGCGGGGAAAGATGACGGACTCCTTCGTCACCGTTCGGCCCGCGACCTGCTTGGTCTCCGACTGGACATGCAGGAACCGTCCCAGGATGTCGAGGAAGCTGTCGCGCTGCCAGACCTCCTCCCAAAGGTACGCCGTCCTGTAGCCGCTCGGGTGGTCGGGGTTGCCGGCGCCCTTGTCGACGCCTCGGTTGAAGGGCAGGAACGTGGTGGCGCCGCCTTCCAGCTTGGTCGTCATGTAGGCGAGATCGGGATCGACGGCGAAGTGGACCAGGGTCCGCTTCTTCCAGTGGAACAGGCGGTCGCGAGGATCGCGCCGCCGGTACTGCGCCAGCGCGTGCTCGACGGTCTGGCCGGTGAGTGGATTCTTCAGCTCGACGGTGGCGATGGGCAGGCCGTTCACGAACAGGGCGACGTCCACGGACTGGTCGCCGCCGGGCACGAAGCGCACCTGGCGAGTCACGACCAGCCGGTTGCGGCCGTACTGCGCCAGGATGTCGGGGTTCATCCCGTGCGCCGGCCGGAAGAACGCCATGTCGATCTTCTTGCCGAAGAACTTGAACCCGTGGCGAAGGACATCGAGCGTGCCGCGCGCGTCGAGGGCCTTGGTCACGGCGTCGAGAATTCCGGCCTCGAGCCCGGCGGCGTGCTGCTTGCGCAGGTCGGCCCACAGGGCGGGCTGCGTCGCCTCGATGAACGCCATCACCTCGGGCGGCACGACCGCAATCTCTCGATCGAAGTCCTCTGGGCGGCCCTTGGTCCATCCGCCAACAGATGACAGCAGGCCGCGCTCGACCGAGTCCTCGAAGGCGCGTTCGGTGTGCTTTGCCGTCACGTGGGGCCCACTCGCCCGCCGCGGGTCAGATCCAGCCCTGCGCGTGCAGGCGTGACCATGCCGCTCGGATCTGAGCGGGCTTCATGAGCTTGGCCTTCCTCGGCGACCACGCCTGGATCTTCGCCACGGCCGCATCGGCACTCGGGGCGGCGGGATCCTCATGTTTCGCAACCCAGTGCACGCTAGTCAGGATCTCCATGCCGAGCGGGGTCTCGAAGCCCTCGATCAGCTTGCTGACGCGGTCGAAACGCTCATGGACCGTCTGGTCCCCGGCCAAGAATGCCTCCGCCTCGTCGGCCGCCTGCGGCAGCAACTTGATGGGAGTCTTCGGCTTGTTGGCGCCGTCACCGTACCCCTGGATGTAGTGCGACTCCATGTGATTGAGCACGTGCCGGAGGTTGTCGGCGTACGGACCGTAGTTGCCTCTCGTGTATTGGAGCTTCAACTCCTGGCCGGCTTCCTGAAGCAAGTACGAGAGCTTCTGAACCTCGAGGAGCGACAGCAAGTAGTCGTAGCCTGGCACCAGGTACTGGCGCATGAGGGCCAGTACCGCTGCTCGCCCCATCGTCATGCCCGGCTTCTTCGTGCGGTCGGGCATGCGCTCGGGGGCCGGCGCGCCCTTGGGTTCATACGCCAGCACCCGCACGTCGGGCAGAGTCGCGAAGGTGCCCTCGATCATCGGCCGGACGGCACTCCAGGCCAGACCGCCGTTCCCGCAGCCGAGCGGCGGCACCGCGATCGACTTGATCTTGAGCGCGCGGACCTCCTCCACGAGATGCCCCAGCCCCTGCTCGATCCACTCGATGCGCGAGCGCGAGCGCCAATGTTCCTTGGTCGCCACGTTCAGTATGTAGCGAGGCAACACGATCCCACCGACCTGGTACACGAAGACGTCCCCGGGTCTGAGCTTGCCCTGCTCGCATGCGCGCCGGTACGCGGCGTCGTTCTCCGGGTACGCCCTCTTGAACTGGAGCGCGATGCCCTTGCCCATCACGCCCACGGTGTTCACCGTGTTCACCAGCGCCTCGGCCTTGGCCCCGAGGAGGTTGCCGCTGCTCCACTCGATCATGGGATCCCCTCGTAGTACCAGCTTGGTTCGACCGTCACGGGCGGTGACGCCCCAGGTCCGCGCAGGATAGACCGAACCCGGCCGGCCGTCGCCTCGGTTCTGGCGACGACGCCACGGATGGCCGCCCACGGCAGCCACTCGTGAATCAGGAACTCGGCCTGCCGCCGCTCCTTCACGTCGCTGTCGCCACCCCAATGCTTGAGGTTCATCACGCCCCAGTCTACTTCCGCGAGCTGACCGAGATCGTCGAAGTAGATGGCGTGCCCAAGCTCTGCGTGGCGGTCGGTGAACGCCCAGGGCCGGCCGGTCGCGATGGCGGTCTTGACGGTCGAGACCAGGTGAAGGATCGGATCCTGGCCTCCTCGGTAGCCCTCGTGTCCCTGCCCGACCACGTACAACATCACCGACCGCCGGCAGAAGTTGAATGGGACGTAGTCACCGAGGAATCCGCGGGCAGCGGCATCGACCGCGCGCCGAAGACGCCGGTCCTTGATGTGCTGGTGGCCGATGCCGGTTCGGGCCGCACCCAGGGTCCGGACCTGTGCGTCGCATAGGAGGCGGTCAGCTGCGACGATGGCGGACAGGTTGTCGACGTGGGTGATGTGGTAGATGGCCGGGTCGGCCGGGGGTGGGGGCGGCGGCATCAGGCCGCGGCCTCGGCGGCGATCGAGAACATCCCGAGGCTCTCGCTCAGGCCGCGGAAGGTCTCCATCCTTTTCACCCCGAGGAGACGGAACGCCTCGGTGAACGAGGAGCGGCCCTCCCATGTGCTGACCACAATGGCGCGGGCGAAGCGCTTGCTGACCCGCGCGGCGGCGGTAAGGTAGAACTTGGCGCCGCTCCCGTGGGGGATGGATCGACGGCGCGCAACCAGCGGCACGAGCAGCTCGGCGGCCACCTGATGGCACCAGCGTTCCACCTCGTGGTTCGGCAGGCGCGCCGCCTCGGCATCCGACACGGCTGACTGCCCGAGCCAGACGTGGGCCAGCTCATGGGCGAGCGTGAACATATGCGCGGGCTTGGTGTCCGCGCCGTTGATGAAGATCACGGGCGCGACGGGGTCGGCGATGGCGAAGCCGCGAAACTCGTCCGGGTCCAGGTGACGGCGGTTGTTATTCAACACGCCGCCGCCGCACATGACCATGATGCCGGCCGCGTCGGCTTGCTCGATGAAGTGCAGGAGCGCATCGGTCCACGTGTGCATTTTCTCACGCACGGAAAGATCAACCGCGAGCGCATCACAGATCGCCCGGGCTGTCGTCACGACGTCGTCGGCCACGCGGGCCGCACCGACAAAGGTGAGCGCCTTCTCACCCACCGAACGGGCGAACTCGCGGTACCACTCCTGGCGCTGCTGGCAGACGTAGATCGTGTCGAGGAGATCTGGGCTCGGGCCCTTTGCCTTCTGACGCGCGACCGTACGGAAGTCGGGAATCGGGATGCGTTCCTCGGGCGGTTCGCTGAAGAACAGGTAGCCGATGGGCGTGTAGGTCGCCTTGGCGAAGCTCTCCAGTTGCTTGAGCGTGGACGATGCTTCGCCGCGCGACCTCGCCTCGAGGTGCGGAAACCGGTCCGTGAACGCGGCGAGGTCGCGGTCGGTGCGCTCCCACGCCCAGCGCAGCATCGCGGGCTTCACGGGGACGTGGGTCTTCATGGTGCGTGTACCTCGCTCTCGCTGGCCGGTTCAGGATTAGTCGCGAGATGGAGGACGTCGAGTTTTCCAGTGACGGCGGCGGGGATGACGGCCTTCGGACCGAGTCCTCGAATCCCCGCTTCCAGCGCGAAGGAGCCTTGGCCGGCGCCCGCCACGAGCGCCATCAAATGCCCATCAAATGGCACAACTGCATGAAATCGCTTGTTTCTCATGGTGCGAGATGTGGCGCCGGTGACCGCCCGATCAAATGCCGGGCGCCTCACTGGAGGCGGCCCTCAGGCCGCTCGCTTCTTCACCTTACGTTCCAGATCTTCGGTAGCGTCGAGTGAGGACACCATCTCACCGCCGACGTTCGACAGGCGAGCAAGCACCGGGCGCGGAATGTCCTCCTGGTTCGCGAACACGAGGAGGGAGCCGAACTTGACCTGCGCCTGGGTCCAGTGCTGGAGAATGATCGTCGAAAGTTGCGCCTTGTCCTTGTTAGGGATGCCGAACACGAAGACCTGCTCGTCCTTGGCATCAATCCGATAGTCGATCGGATACTGGCTTGCATCAGGGAACCCAGGCACGACGTAGTTCTCGCGCAGCTTTTCGGGGGGAACCAGGCGCATCATCGCGTCCTTGAGCACATCGTAAAAGGTCGACTCCGCACGAAGCCGCTTCAGGAAGGTAATGTCGTGAATCCGCGTGATCGTCTGTCCAAAGCGAAAAAGGTTGTTGCCGAGATCATCCAGCGAAGATTCGACTACCAGTTCGCCATCGACGTCCGCGACCCCGCCCTCGGCCAGTACCTTCTGGAACAGTCTCGCCCGATTGCCCTCGCCCCGGAGGTTGTCCACGTCGAGGGAATAGCTGAGGTGCATCAGCGTGTGCCCGCAGTCGGTCAGGCGCACACCGCCGCTAGGCAAGGGCTCGGCGTACAAGGCGTAGGCGTCCCCATCGTCGAACGTGAACGGCGTCTCGATGAGAACGCGATCCTCGCCGGGCCTCTCGTGAAGGTCGACGCTGGCGCACATGCTGCGGGAGAACGCCTCGCGAAGCTTGTCGACGTCGAGGTTCATCGGCGCAGGTCCAGGTCCAGCTGTGGTTCCGCCAGTCCGTCGATCTTGCAGTCCTGCGCCATGGCAGCGAGCGCCCCCTTGAGGTCGTGATACGCGGCCGTCGGCGTGGCGAAGTGTTCGGCCGTCCGACCCTCGCGGGCGTAGCGTTCAGTCGCGCGGTGGATGTGGCACTTCTTCACGATTGTGTCGCCCTCGATCTGGTTCCGATGAACATGGCTGCTTCCGTTGTACCTCGCCAGGGTGAAATCCTCCGCGCTGGGAGCATGCCAGATGATCCCGCACGAGAAGTCGTCACCAAGGATCGTGTTCTGGCGCGTGTAGATCGTGAATGTCGTCTTGTCATCGTCGCCGAGCAACTCGTAGCCGTTCTCCTCATGCCTCGCCTTGATCTTGGGCTTGCGCTGCGCCGACGTCACCTTTTTTGCCATGGTCATAAGCTGCGCGATCTTTTCGTCAGTCAGAACCCCGGCACCCATGGCTCAGGCTCCCCCACCTGACGGGCTGTGGCCCGGGCGCCCAACGCTACGGATCTCCTCGTAGATCGGGATGCGTTCCTCGGGCGGTTCGCTGAGAAACAGGTAGCCGATGGGCGTGTAGGTCGCCTTGGCGAAGCTCCCGAGTTGCTTGAGCGTCGGCGAGGCTTCGCCGCGCGACCACGCCTCGAGATGCGGGAACCGGTCCGCGAACGCGGCGAGGTCGCGGCCGGTGCGCTCCCACGCCCAGCGCAGCAGCGCGGGCTTCACGTCGACGTGCGTCTTCATGGTGGCTGTGCCTGTGCCTCGCGCTCGGCGGCGGCTTCAGGATCGGGCGCGTTGGCGCGCACGTCGAGTTTTCCAGTGACGGCGGCGGAGATGAGGGCCTGGCGGTATTCGCGGAGGCAGTTGACCGAGGAGCCAGCGGCCTCTGCAGCAACACGCAAGCGACGTGTTTCCCTGGTCAGCCTGTCGATCAGTCGGTCCTGTTCTGCAAGAGGCGGAACTGCGATCATCAGCGACCGCACATCTTCCCCAGACACCTTGTACGTGCCGTTCGAGGTCCTCGCCAACACTTCGACCTGTCCCCGCGAATATGGGGAGTTCAGCGCCGCGACCAGGAATTCGCCTCGCACCGCGGCTGCTGGGCGCATCCGCATGAGAATGTCTGGATACGTACATCCGGCGGGGACTTCGTCGACAAGACCACAGCTGCCGACCAGTTCCAGATTTCCGTTACCACGCATCAGGAGAATGTCGCCAGGGCGCATCGAGAATGTCTTGGCCACGCGGGGATCGAGATCAACGTACTTCTCGTGGCCATCCACTCGGACACGACCGTCTCTGACAGCGGAGATAGAGAACGAAAGTGCGCCGCCGAACGCTGCTGGCGGTGGCGAAATCCCGTTCTTTGGCCCGAAGCTGAGCAGATGTCGAAGCGGAACGATCCGCCAGGTGTGTGGGACCACCGGTACCCACTCCACACCCGAGTCCTTCATCGGCACGTTCGGGTCGAGGCCCTTGGTGACGGCCTGGGTGATGAGGGCCTGGCGCTTCTCTTCGAGAAGCTCGATGAGGCGCTCCTTCTTGGCGATGAGCGCGTCGATGGCCGCCGTCTTCCGGTCGAGGAAGTCGGCGATGTAGCGTTGCACATCGAGGGGCGGGACTGGAGCGATGAGGCTCTTGATTCGGTCAATGGCCAGGCCCGGCTGTGCCGCAGAGACGGAGTACTGGTTCAGGTTCAGCGATTCGAGGAGATATGCGAACCATCCGACCGAATTACCCGCTCGCAGGCCCGCCACCACAGCGTGTTCCGACGCCCAGAACGTCCCAGACACGCGACGGACGTTTCCGCAAAGCGCGCCTTGCCGCCCGACGAGGACGTACTCGCCATCGTGCGTGTGCCGGTCAGAGTACCCGCGAACGCCGTTGCCGCCGTACACCGGGAACGGGCCTTCCTCTCGAATCCCCTCCGACGTGATCCCTTCGCCGCTTCGCATGAAGGAGAGAAGGCCGAGGCGGACCCGAGCCCAGCCCGCTGGCTTGTCGATGGGATCTCTGCGTCGGGCGGGCTCGGCGGAAGTCATCACCCCACCACCTCGCCCAACATCCCCTGAATCTCCTTCTCCAGCGCCTTGATCTCGCCCTCGATCTCCGCGAGCGGCCGCAGCGGCTTGTACTTGTAGAAGTGCCGCGTGAACGGGATCTCGTAGCCGATCTTCTCCTTGCTCTCGTCGATCCAGGCGTCGGGTACGTGCGGCTTCACCTCGCGGTCGAAGTAGACCTGCACCTTCTCCGTGAGCGGCACATTCTCGTTGTCGCGCAGCTCGCTGTCGGGCTCGGGGTTGCCCTTGTCGTCGCGGCAGATCTCGGCGGTCTCGTCGCGCTCGCCCAAGGCCGACAGGATCGCCCCCCGCACCGGCGCGGGCACCTTCACCTCGGCGGCGCGCAGCAC
The DNA here is from genome assembly GCA_031431215.1 of Myxococcales bacterium. GTDB lineage: Bacteria > Myxococcota_A > Polyangia > Fen-1088 > Fen-1088 > JANPCZ01. The sequence goes on along the minus strand of JANPCZ010000027.1, from coordinate 4,825 downwards.
GCGGTCGAGCTGCTCCTCGAAGGCTTCGCGCTTCTTCCACCCGCGCCCGGCGTCCAGCTTGCCGAGCGCCGCCAGCACTCGCGTCTGCAGCGCGCGCCCCTCCTCGATCTCCTTCTCGGCGACCGCGCCCTTCTTCTTCGATTTCGCCAGGTTGGCGAAGCCGGTCTCTTCCTTCAAGAGCGCGATCCGTTCGGCCGTCGCCTGGAACGCGAGCCGCAACGGCCGCTCGACGACGATGCGCCGGTAGCCGAAGTCCTCGTTGTCGAAAATCTTCGAGATTTCAGTCTCGCGGAACTCGCCGAAGGTCCTGGCGATGGTCTCGATGTGCTCCGAGCCCAGCTCGTTCCGCTTGTTGCCCAGCGACTTGCGCATCTTCCTCGACAGGTCGGCCCCGTTGATGAGCTGCACCTTGCCTCTGCGCGCCTTGGGCTTGCGGTTGGTCACGATCCAGACGTAGGTGCTGATGCCCGTGTTGTAGAAAAGCTGGTCCGGCAGCGCGACGATGGCCTCCAGCATGTCGTTCTCGATGATCCAGCGCCGGATCTCGCTCTCGCCCGAGCCCGCGTCGCCGGTGAACAACGGCGAGCCGTTGAAGACGATGCCGATCCGGCTGCCACCGCTGTCCGTCCTCGCCTCCGCCGGTTTCATCTTCGAGACCATGTGCAGCAGGAACAGCAGCGAGCCGTCGTTGATGCGCGGCAGGCCCGGTCCGAAGCGGCCGGCGAAGCCCTGCGTCTCGGCCTCGTCCCGGATCTCCTTCTCGACCTTCTTCCACTCGACCCCGAACGGCGGGTTTGACAGCATGTAATCGAACCTCGCCCCGACGTGGCCGTCCTCGCTGAAGCTGTTGCCGCGCACGATGCGGCTCGGGTCCTGGCCCTTGATCATCATGTCGGACCGGCAGATGGCGTAGGACTCCGCGTTCAGCTCCTGACCGAAGACCTCCAGGCGCGCGTCCGGGTTCAGCTCGCGCAGGTACTCCTCGGCCACTGACAGCATGCCGCCGGTGCCGCAGGCCGGGTCGTACAGCGTCTTGACCACCCCGCGCTTGCGTAGGGCGTCGTCGTCCTCGACGAAAAGCAAGTCGACCATCAGGCGGATGACCTCGCGGGGCGTGAAGTGCTCGCCGGCGGTCTCGTTCGACTGCTCGGCGAAGCGGCGAATCAGCTCCTCGAAAATCGAGCCCATGAGGTGGTTCGGCACCGTGCGCGGGTGCAGATCCATGTCCGCGAACTTGGCGACGATCTGGTAGAGCAGGTTCGATTCGTCGAGCTTGGCGATCTGCTCGGCGAACTTGAACTGGTCGATGACGTCGCGGGCGCTCTCGGAGAAGCCCTTCACGTAGGAGGCCAGGTTCTGCGCGATGTGGTTCGGATCGCCCTTGAGCTTCTCGAAGTCGAGCTTCGAGACGTTGTGGAACGGGACCTTGGTGATGCGCTGGAGGACCGGGTCGACGTTTTTGACGCTGTCCTTGGCCTTCAACTCGGCGTACCGCTTGAGCACCGCCTCCTTCGTATCGCCGAGCACGCAGTCGAGCCGTCGCAGGACCGTCATCGGCAGAATCACCTTGCCGTAGTCGGCCTGCTTGTAGTCGCCGCGAAGCAGATCGGCGACCGACCAGATGAAGGACGTGAGCTCCGAGATCCCCGCGACGCCGTTGGCCATGCGGCGGGCATCGTACTCCATCCGCTCACCACTTTTCCGTCTGCGATTCTCCCGTCCCCGGTTCGCGCTTCGGCTGCCGCGATCCCTTGCACGCGGCGCAGTCCGGTCGACCCTCCGCGTGCGGCGCGCACGATTCGCACAGCAGGTGCAGCTCGGCGTCGCAGGCCAACGGACGCCGTGTGGCGCCACGGCAGCCGGAGCAGGCCAGCGCGTCGACCGCCCGTGCGCCCGCCGGCAGGGTCGCGATGATCTCGCGCTCGGCTTTTCGGCGCCGCAGGCGCAGACGCACGCACGTCACGGCCGCGGTGACGCAGATGAGCGCGGCCGGGCGGATCGCGACTCGCAACGCATAGCGCGCGGATAGATCGCGCAGCTTGCCGTCCCGCTCCGCCGCGAGGTGATCAAGCTTGGCCCGGATGGCTTCTGGCGACACGGCCCGGCGTGGGTTCCGGGCCTCCCGGGCAAGATCCGCGAAGTATCCGACGATGCGCTCGTGCTCGCGAAGCTGGCGGCGCGCTATGGCCTGCAAGATGGGCTGCAGGTCCTTTTTCACGGCCTGCCGTACCCGCGCCGCAAGGACATCAGATGCCAGTTGCCGGTCGAACCCGGGTACACCGGCGGCCTCGACCACGGTGGCGCCGGAGGCGATGCGCGCGGGCGTCAGGCGGTCGAGGAAGATGTCGTCCGGCGCGCCGCCGGTGCTGCTCTCCGATGCGGCACTCACCAGGCCTTCATACAGGTCGTCGGCTTCGGCCGAATAAGCCGCGGTCATCAAAAGGTAGGTCGCCTCGCCGGTCGACGTATCGAGGGCGTCGCACAATCCGTTGCGCAGCATGAGCCGCCCGGCGGCGGCCATCGCCTGCGCGGCTCGGGGAGCGTCTCCGGTCAGTCGCAGGAATGCCGTGGGTGTCCGCTCGCGCTCTTCCCCGACCAGGCGCTCCAGAAGCGGCGAGCCGTAGCCGCAGAAAACCAGCTCGCCCGGACCATCCGGCGGCGCACCTGTCAGTTGCAAGATTTCCGCAACCCCGAGAGCGCGTCCCAGCTCAGCCGGAAGCAGTGCCAGCGCCGTGGTCTCACCCGGCTCGACAAGCGCGCCCCGCGCGGCCAGCGCTTCCTGGACAAAACCGAGAGCGTCCACCTGCCGTTCCATCAGGTCTCGAAGTCCCGCTCGAACAAGGCCTGATCCAGCGCGCGCGCCCGCTCGTACTGTCCGCGCGCCTTGAGAAGCTCCGCCGCCAGGGTGTCGAACCCGCGGCCGACCTCGTCCTCGGACCGAGCGGTTGCGACGATGTCGACGATCCGCTCGTCGAAGTCGCGATCATCGGTCAAGTTTCCGAGAACCATATCCATTTCGCCCACCACCAGCTCGAACAGGTGGATCCGCTTATCCAGCAGCTCGAGAATGCGCTCTTCGACTGTTCCCCGGGCGCACAGATTCTGAACGACGACCTCGTGTTCTTGCCCGAAGCGATGAAGGCGGCCAATCCGCTGCTCGATCACCATGGGATTCCACGGCAAGTCGAAGTTCACTAGCTGATGACAAAAGTGAAGGTTGTGGCCCTCGCTGCCGACGTCCGTGGCGATCATCACCTGCGCATCGGCGCGGAAGGCGTCGATGGCGGCAAGTTTTTCCGCGCGGTCCAGGCCGCCATGAAATGTGACGTGAGAAACCCCTTCGGCCGCCAGCGCCGCGGAAAGATGCTCCAGCGTTCGCCGGTACCGGCTGAACACCAAGACCTTGTCTGGTCCCTGGCGCACGAAGCGCAGCAGGACCTGGACCTTCTTCGTCGAAGGGACGGATGCGGCCAGGCCCATGATCGCCGCCACGTCCGCCTGGAAGGCCGGCGAGTGCTTGTTCCCCTCGGCCATGACACCGAGCGTGGCCCGCAGTGCGTCCGGGCTGGACCCGGCTTCGAGCAGCAGGGTGGCCGCGGCACGGCGGGCGCCGCCGTCCTCGGCGTGCGTGCGCAGGAGCGCCAGCACGCTTTGGTACAGGGCATCCTCCTTGGGAAGTGGATCGACGACGACGGTGGTCACGAAACGCGGAGGTAGCTTCAGCCCGCAGGTGGCTCGCGTGTTTCGCACCATGACTTCCCCGAGAAGCGCGCGCAGGCGATCACGGTTCCGCGGCGAGGTCGGCTCCTTGGGATCGATGAACTCCTTGCGGAACGCCGCCGGCGTCGGGAACTGCCCAGGCTTGAGCAGCGTCACCAGGTTGTACAGCTCCTCGAGATCGGTCTCGACCGGCGTCGCGGTCAATAGCAGGAGGAAGCGACTGCGGATCCCGTTGAGCAGCTTCCAGCCGAGGGTGGTTCGGTTCTTGATCCGGTGAGCTTCGTCCACCATCACGAGATCCCACGAGCGAGCCTGGATGGCGGCCGCGTGCGTGGCCCCGCGAGCCAGCGCCAGGGACGCGACGATCACACCCTCGTGGTCCCAGAGATCATCGGGTCGAAGGCGTAGCTGCGCGTCGTCGGTGGAGATCGCCCGCACGCCAGCTTTCGCCGCGAGCTCGCCCATCCACTGGCCCACCAGGGACGGCGGTACCAGCACCAGCGTCCGCCGCGCCATGCCGCGAAGCTGGTACTCCCGCAACACCATGATCCCCTCGATCGTCTTTCCCAGGCCCACCTCGTCCGCAAGCAGGCCCCGCCCGCGCAGCACGCGCAGGACGCGCCGGACGGTTTCGATCTGGTAGGCGTGCCGCTCCACCCCAGCCAGCGAGTCGAGGCACAGGAGATCCTGGAAGCTGGCGGCGGCGGCGATCTGGTGCGCCGCCAGGACGCGCGCCACCTCGGCGACTTCGCTTGGCAGTGCCTCGAAGAGGGTCGCGAAAGCGTCGGCGCTCCAACCCTTGACCGTCAGCGAAGGCGGCGCTAGCGCGGGGGGTGAGGGAAGGCTAAAGCCTTCCTCGTGTGCGGGGGCCACGCGGGGACTCTGATACAGGTGTCATGGTCTTCGCAAGCACGCCGCTCATCCAGTAGCCTGGACCCGATCGTGGCGGCGCGCGACGAAGATTGCGACCACGGTCCACACGCCGCACATCGCCGCGGCGACCAGCGAGCGGCCCGGCAGACCCAGACCCAGGCCGCCCAGGCCGGTGAAAGCCCACGCGCCCAGCAGATCGCCGCTGCGGTACACGCCCGCGTCGATGAACGCC
>JANPCZ010000026.1:0-38351 GCA_031431215.1 Myxococcales bacterium | reverse complement strand
CTCTAGCATGTAGACGCTGACTACATAAATGTTGACAGTGACTACTTAGAATGTTTACACTGTCATCATTCAGCTTCGGACACAAAGGAGATCGCGATGGAACTGATTTTTTCGGCCAGTGGATTCCTGGTTCTTCCCTTCCGGGCGCTCATGATCTTCGCCCCGCATTGGCACCTGACCCGGCGCGTGTTGCAGTCGCCCTGGGCGGTTCTTGGGCCGGCCCTGGTCTACAGCTTGTTGGTGATCCCGCGTCTGGCCCAGATCCTGCCGCAGGTCATGCGCCCCGAACTACCATCGATCGCCGCCCTGCTGGCGACTCCCGCGGGCGCCACCATCGCCTGGCTGCACTTTCTGGCCTTTGATCTGTTCGTCGCGCGCTGGGTGTATCTCGACGCCGCCGAGCGGCGCCTATCGTCCTGGCTGGTCTCGCCGTTGCTTTTCCTGACCCTCATGGTCGGGCCCATCGGGCTACTTGGGTACCTTGTCGCACGCTCGCCTGTGGCCCACGTCCTGGCCAGGCACTTGCTGTCTTTCGCTCGCGGCGCCCATCGTGGCTCTGCGCTTCTGTTCTGGACCTCGATCGGCGCCGGTGGCCTGCTCGCGGTGTCGCTTGGTCTTCAGCTGGTGGACCACCGCATCGTCGGCGGCGTTTCCACCTGGCTCAAGCCGGCGAAGTTCGGCGCCAGCGTGCTGCTGACCGGGCCAGTTCTGGCGTGGATTCTAGGCCAGCTGCGTCCGGCGTCCCGCGGGTTGCGCCGGGTGGCGGCGGTGTTCTCGGCAACGTTCGTGATCGAACTGGTGCTGATAACGATCCAGGCGGCCCGCGGCGTGCCCAGCCATTTCAATCTACTCACCCGGCCGGACGCCATCGTGTTCCAGACCATGGGCGCTGCGATTACGGTGTTCTGGTTCGGGCAGGTGTGGCTGACGGTGCGGGCGTTCCGCCATCGATTCGCCGATACGACTCTGGGCTGGGGCATCCGCATGGGTTTGCTGGTGGCCACCTTGGGAGCGAGTCTCGGCTTCACGATGACGGCGCGGCCGACCCCGGCCCAGATCGAGAATCTGCAGGCCGGGCGCCCGACTTTGCTGGGCGGCCACTCGGTCGGCGTCGAAGACGGAGGCCCAGGTTTGCCCGTCACCCGATGGAACACCACCGGTGGTGATCTGCGCGTCCCGCATTTTCTTGGACTGCACGCGCTGCAGCTGCTGCCGCTCGCGGGGTGGCTGCTGTCGCGCCGACGGGGCCGCGCCGCTGTGTCCGCGCGCCTGATGGTGGTCCTGGGTGCCGGCTTTGCCGGGCTCCTGGCGACAACCCTGATTCAGGCCTTGCGCGGCATCCCGGTGCTGGCCCCGGACGCCGTGACCTGGGCGATGGCGGGCGGCGTGTTCTTGTTCACCACTTTGGCTGCGGTCTGGGCGTGGCTACGTAGCCCCACGGCCGGGCTCGTGGGTGTGGCCAATGACGGCTTCCGCACGTCGGCCGTCGCCATCCGGAGCTGACCGGTTAGGCACTCAAAGTCCGCGCCGGGACCCGGGCCCGCGTGGGATCAAGCTTGCGTCCCAGGGCCAGCACCAGCGTGAGCGGCACCAGTTCGAACGCCGCGGCGGCCACGAATGACGGCGCCGCGCTGAAGAACGCATCGTAGGCCGCACCGCTGGCGAAAAGTCCGATCATGTTGCCGAAACCGTAGGTGGCGGCGGTGAACAGGGTTTGCCCGGTGGCGCGCAGTTTCGGTGACACGCATGCGGCCAGCCACGCCATCGCCGCGCCCCAGAACACGCCGAAGGTCAGCGCATGGAAGATCTGCATGCCGGCCAGCACCGGCGCCGAGTGCGCGAAGCCCACCACCAGCCAGCGCACGATCGTTGCCACGAACGCCAGGGCCATCAGGGTCGGCAGCGGCAATCGCGCGCGCAGGTTGCGGAAAAAGAAGAACGCGGCCATCTCGCCTATCACGCTGATGACGAAGGCGGCGCCGATGACATTGGCGCTATGGCCACGGTCACCGAGCAGGATGCCGAAGAAACCGTGGTACGGCGCCAGGCAACTCCAGTGCAAGGGGCCGAGCGCCAGGATGAGCAGGAAGCGCCGGTCGCGCAGCAGCACCAGCACGTCGCGGGCGTGCGGCCGCTCGCGATCGGCATCAACGTGGCCGCGCAGGCCGAACGACGCCAGCGAGGCGCAGCCAAGAAAAATCGCCAGCAGGATCGGCACCAGCGCGTCGCCACCGCGTGGGCCGCGCGCCGCGAACACCGGCGCGATGGCCAGACACGTGAGGGTGAAGCTGACTGACCCCCAAAACCGAATGCGGGTGTAGTCGTCGCCGCGACGCGCTTGCTCGAGCGCCAGCGCGTCGGCCAGACCCGGCACCGGCACCGCGAAAAATTGGTGCGCGCCATAGGCCAGCAGCAGGGCCGGCATGGTGCGCACGAAGATGATGGGCGCGTAACTCAGGAACGCGCCGCAGATCGCGGCACGCAACACCAGATCCGGACGCCGCGTGCGATCCGCCAGCCAGCCCCATAGCAGCGGCGCGCCCATATGCAGCATCGGTGGCACCGCGAGCAACAGCGACACCTGCTTGCCCGACAGGCCAAGCGCGCGCAGGTAGGGCGGGAAGAACGGCAGGCTCACTGCCACGGCGGTGAAGTAGACGCCGTAAAGGATCCGGAGGCTCATGCGCCCTGGTCGGGATCGGTGTCGCCAGGTGCGCCGGCGCGGGCGAACGGCGACAGTTCCTGGTAGGCGGCAATGCGCTGCTTGACCTCCACGGCCTCGGCGGCCACGGCGCGGGCCACCGCGCGCCCGAGATCAGGGTGGCGCAACCAGTGTGCGCTCCAAGTCGGCGCGGGCAAGAGACCGCGCTTGAGCTTGTGCTCGCCGCCGGCGCCGGCCTCGAACCTGACCTGGCCGCGGGCGATGGCTCGATCGATGAGCTGGTAGTAGCACAGCTCGAAGTGCAGCATGGGCTGCGCAACCAGCGTGCCCCAGTAGCGGCCATAGATGTGACGGCCGCGCTCGAAGTTCAAAGTGCCCGCGACCGCGCGTTGGCCGTCGTACGCGATGGCAGCGACCACCCGATGGGCGAAGGTGCGGCGGATCTCGTCGAAGAACTCCGGCACCAGGTACTCGGTCGAGTCGTGCCGGGCGGCGTTCGCGCGGTACAGCGTCGCCAGCGCCTGCCAGTCGCTGTCATCCAGCTCGGTGCCAGCGCGGGTCACGACCCGCAAGCCGCTGTCGCGGCACACCCCGCGTTCTTTGCGCATCTGCTTGCGGTTGCGCGAGCGTAGCGCGCCCAGGTAGTCGTCGAAGTCACGGTACGGCGTGGGTGTGCGGTTGTACCAGTGGAACTGCATGCCCAGGCGGGTCGCGTAGCCGCAGTCCGCCAGCACGCCGGCCTCGTCCTCGGTGCAGAACAAGAAATGCACCGACGAGGCGCGCTCGGCGTCGGCGACCTTCTGGATGCCAGCCAGCAACGCCGCCATCACGGTGCTCCGATCTGCGCGCGGGTGAACCAATAGGCGCCGCCCGGTGACGGGGGTGAAAGGCACTGCGGCGATGAGCTTGGGGTAGTAGCGCAAACCGGCGCGCTCGGACGCCGCCGCCCAGCCGAAGTCGAACACGAACTCGCCGTAGCTGTTGTCCTTGAGGTAGAGCGGCACCGCGCCCACCAGTGCACCATCCTGGCGCGCGAGCAAGAGGCGCGGGCGCCATCCGGCCGACGGGGCGACGCTGCTGGATCGCTCAAGCGCCGCCAGGAAAGCGTGCTCAAGGAACGGATCGTCGTGGTCGACCAGGGCATCCCAATCGGCAGCATCGACAGCGGTCACGCTTTCGACGACGGAGCACTCGAAGTTGGAGCCGGAGGGGTGCAATATAGCCGGGTGATCGAGTTCTACCGCAAAATCGTCGGCCTGTTTGGCGGCCTGGGTCTGACGGCGAAAATTGTTCTGGTGGTCGTGGTCACTGTTGGAACCACCGCGCTGGCCATGGCGGTGGTGGTGTGGCTGCCGCCCGATCACTTCACGCGCCAGGCGTCGCGCGACAGCTTCATATATCGGCATCCGTTGTTGCGCTGGAGCCTGTTCGTGCTCAAGAACCTGCTGGGCCTTGCCATCTTGCCCATGGGGGTGGTGATGGCGTTGCCGCTGGTGCCCGGGCCGGGACTGGTGTTCATCGTCATCGCGCTGTCGCTGCTGGATTTTCCCGGCAAGAAGCACCTCGAACGCAAGCTGCTGGGGCGGCCCAGCGTGCTGAAGTTTCTCAACGATGTGCGCACGCAATACGGCAAGCCGCCGTTGTTGATCGAGACGACAAAAGCCGGCTCCGAGTGAGGCGCACGGCGGGATGGGCGTCCTAGGCATCGTCGCGATCCTCGCTATTGCCTTCGCGGTATCGACCGACCGCCGGCGCGCGTTCAACCCGCGCATCCTGGGCTGGGGCCTCGGCCTTCAGCTTGCGATCGCAATCGTCGTGCTGCGGACCCCGGTGGGCGCGCGCTTCTTCCTGGCCGCGAACCGAGTCGCCGACGCCTTCCTCGGCTTCACCGACGCCGGCATCCGCTTCGTGCTGGGCGATTGGCCCGCCGTGACCGTGGTGCAGACGCCTGACGGCGCCGGCCTGAAGAGCGTGGTGGTCGGCTTCGTGTTCGCCGCCAAGGTGTTGCCCATCATCATCTTCGTCGCAAGCCTGATGGCCGTGCTGTACCACCTGGGCATCATGCAAAAGGTGGTCGAGGTGCTGGCGCGGGCGTTGTCGCGGCTGATGCACATCTCGGGCGCCGAGGCGCTGTCGACGGTGGGTGACATCTTCCTCGGCATGACGGAAGCGCCGCTGCTGGTGCGGCCGTACGTCGCGAAGATGACCGAGAGCGAGCTGTTCGCGGTCATGGCGGCTGGCATGGCCACCATTGCCGGCAGTGTGCTGCTGGCCTACGTGGCCCTGGGAATCGACGCCGGCTACCTGGTCACCGCGTCGTTCATGAGCGCGCCGGCCGCTGTCATGATCGCCAAGATCATGGTGCCCGAGACCGGTACGCCCGAGACCATGGGTCGCGTGCGTATGTCGGTGCCGCGCATCGATGTCAACGTGATCGATGCGGCGGCGCGCGGGGCCGGCGAGGGCCTGCACCTGGCGCTCAATGTCGGCGCGATGTTGATCGCGTTCGTCGCGCTGGTGTACATGGCGGACAGCGCGGTCGGCGCCGTGGGCGGCTGGTTCGGCCACCCGGAGACGCGACTCGCCACCTTGCTGGGCTGGCCACTGGCGCCGCTGGCGTGGCTGATGGGCGTGCCGTGGAAAGAAGCGCCGTTCGTCGGGTCGCTGTTCGGGATAAAGACCGTGCTCAACGAGTTTCTCGCGTACCGCGAACTTGCCGCGCACGCCAAGGAGCTATCGCCGCAGACGGTGCGCATCGCCAGCTTCGCCCTGTGCGGCTTCGCCAACTTCGCGTCGATGGCGATCGTGCTGGGAGGCCTCGGCGGCATGGTGCCCGAGCGCCGCCCCGACCTGGCGCGGCTGGGTATGCGCGCGATCCTGGCCGGCTCGCTGGCGACGTTCCTGACCGGGACCATCGCGGGCCTGGTCGGCGGGTAGGGGGCGGTTCGGGGAGCGGTCGCGCGCGGGTCCGTCGGCGAGTGCCCTTGGCAAGCGCTTGGTGGCAGAGTTGCTCACCGCCGATCGTGACTTCACCCGGTTTCGAGGAATCCGGCCGGTATTCCTGTGACGACGTCCGCGTCGCCGCCGAGGTGACTTCGCGGAGGCCCGTCGCCTGCTTGCGGCGCAAGCGCGCCCGTGCGTGACGGTGCTCGCGTCGCGACTCACCCGCCCGGGTGCTGTCCGGCTGCGCGCAGGGCCGTGCATTCGGGGCAGGGGCAGCCGCGGCGCAGCTCGCGGAAGCTGAAGATGCCGGTGGTGTGGCCGTCGCTCCAGTTTATGGAGATGGCGTACTGGCCGACTAGCTCGATTGACGACGCGCGTACACTGACGGGCACCTTGGCGGGGTCGAGCAGCGGCCGGCCCGAGGTTTCCTCGATGCAGTGCGCGCACCGGCAAGACAGGCGCAGGTCGCGGGCCAGGTAGACGGTTTCGTGGCCTGGCCACTTGAGCGTGATCTTCGAGCGCAGGAGCCCAACGATCTCATCCGGCATTGGCATCGGACGAAAGTATAATGCGCGCCGATGTCAGCCCCCCCTTTGTTTGTCTGCTCCATGTGTCGCAAGCCCATCGCGTACAACTCCCGGGTGATCAAGTGCTCGGTGTCGACGTGCAACTCGGGCAAGGTCAAGCTGGTGTTCTGCTCGCCTGACTGCTGGGACTCGCACCTGCCGGGCGCGCGCCACCGCGAGGCGTACTACACGGAAGAGTTTGCGAGACGCGAGTGACAGCGCCGCGGGTCACGCTGGGCTCGACCGGCCTGCAGGTCAGTCGGCTCGGTTTCGGCTGCTACCGCGTCGATGACCACACCCCGGCGCACGCGCTGGCCATGCGCCAGGCGCTGCACGGCGGCGTGAACCTGCTCGACACGTCGACCAACTACACCGACGGCGCCAGCGAGCGCTGCGTGGGCAACGTCCTCGCCGAGCAGGTCGCGGCCGGCGACCTGCGGCGGGACGAGGTGGTCGTGGTGTCCAAGATCGGGTACGTGCAGGGCGACAACATGGATGTCGTGCGGGCGCGGCAGGCGGCGGGCAGGGCGTTCCCCGAGGTGGTCGAGTACATGGACGGCTGCTGGCACTGCGTGCACCCGGTCTTTTTGGCCGATCAGCTCGACCGCTCGCTGGCTCGTCTGCGCTTGCCCAGGCTTGATGTCTGCCTGCTGCACAACCCCGAGTACTTTTTCTCGGACGCGCTTCACCGCGGCGCGACGCAGAGCGATCTGCCCGCGCTGCGCGACGAGTTCTACCGCCGGCTGCGCGAGGCCTTCGCTTACTTCGAGACCCAGGTCGCGGCAGGCCGCATCGGCGCCTATGGTGTTTCGTCGAATACATGCACGTCAGCCGAGGGTGACAGCGACGCCACGTCACTTGCACGCATGCTGGCGGCGGCCGAGGCGGCAGGCGGGCGCGGGCATCACTTCAAAGTGTTGCAGCTGCCGATGAACCTGATCGAGTCGGGCGCGGTGTTCGAACGCAACAGCGACGGGGGCACCGTGCTCGATCTGGCGGCCGCGCGCGACATCGGGGTGCTGGTCAACCGGCCGCTCAATGCCATAGCCGGCCGGCACATGATGAGGTTCGCGGCGCCGCTCGAGCGCCAGGCCTCGCCCATGCTGGATCCGGTGTTGCCGCCCGAGCGCCGATCCGAATCGCTGTCGCGCAAGACCTTGCACGTTCTCGCCAGCACGCCAGGCGTGTCGTGCATCCTGCTCGGCATGCGGCGGCCGGCCTGGGTCGCCGACGCGCTGCCGGTGATGTCGTGGCCGCCGTTGCCGCCCGACACTGTACGGGCGGCGTTCGAAGCGTTCCGCGCGGCGGTGGCTACATGAGGATCGATCCCGCGCAGCTGCCCCCGCGCGAGACCTACCGCGTGATGATCGGGCTCATCACGCCGCGGCCCATCGCCTGGGTCAGCACAGTCTCGCCGCGTGGCATTCCCAATCTGGCGCCGTTCTCGTTCTTCAATGGGGTGGCGGCGGATCCGCCGACCGTGGCGTTCTCGGTGGTCAACCGTCGCGATGGCTCGAAGAAGGACACCGCGCTCAACATTGAGACCACGCCCGAGTTCGTGGTCAACATCGCAAGCTTTTCCAACCGACTCGCCGTGAACGCCTCGTCCGAGGAATTGCCCTACGAGTCGAGTGAGTTCGCCGCCTGCGGGCTGACGCCCGAGCCGAGTGAGCGGGTGCGACCGCCTCGGGTCAAGGAAGCCCCGGCGCACCTCGAGTGCGTGCTGCACCAGATCGTCGAGGTCGGAAAGGGCCCGCTGGCCGCGAACTTGATCATCGGACGCATCGTACTGGTCCATGTCGATGATCGCGTGCTCGATGGGCACGGCCAGATCGACCCGGCCTTACTCGACACCATCGCCCGCATGGGCGGTGACGACTACGCGCGCACCACCGATCGCTTCAGCTTGCCTCGCCCGGGCCGGCCGGCCGGCGGCTGAACTGAAGCCCGACCCGCGTCCGCGTTTCATCGGGGCTACGCACACAGAAAGTCCACGGAGAATGAGCCAGATCAGGGACCAACCACCTTTACGGAGAACGATGCACACGGCCAGATTGTCATTCTTGCTCGCGTTTTTGGCGTGCCAGGGCGCGCTAGCCGCGGCCCGCGGGTCGCGGCCCAACATCGTGCTGGTCCTGGCGGACGATCTGGGCTACTCCGACCTCGGCTCGTACGGGTCCGAGATCGCGACGCCGAACATCGACGCGCTGGCCACGCGAGGGGTGCGGTTCACCCGGTTCTACAATGCGACCCGCTGCTGCCCGTCACGTGCCAGCCTGCTGACCGGTCTGTACCCGCACCAGGCGGGCGTCGGGCACATGGTCGACCATCGCTTCGCGCCGGTGCGCGAGAAGGCCGGCGGCGCGCCCTCTTACCTCGGGCACCTGAGCGAGCGCGCGGTGACCATCGCCGAGGTGCTGCGCGCGAGTGGGTACCGGACGCTGATGTCCGGCAAGTGGCACCTCGGGCCCGATAAGGGGACGTGGCCCGTGGACCGCGGGTTCGACCGCTCGTTCGCCCACCTGCACCAGGGCATGAACTACTTTGGTCCCAAGGCCGGATTCAGCAACGACGATGACCTGCAGCTCGTCGTCGATGGCGAGCCATGGGAGCCCGCGCCGGGCGTCGACTTCTACCTCACGGACGAGATCTCCGACCGCGCGGCGGCGATGATCCGAGAGCAGGCGAAGGACGCGCGCCCGTTCTTCTTGTACCTGCCGTACACCGCGCCCCACTGGCCGCTGCACGCCCGCCCCGCAGACATCGCCAAGCACAAGGGCACGTACACGGTCGGCTGGGACGAGCTGCGCGCGCGGCGGCACCGCAAGATGATCGACCTCGGCATCGTGGACGCCAAATGGCCGTTGTCGCCGCGGCCCAAGGGCGTGCCGGCCTGGGACAGCCTGACCCCGGTGCAGAAGGCCGACTGGGACCTCAAGATGGCGGTTTACGCGGCCATGGTTGAGAGCATGGACGCAGGGCTCGGGCGCGTGATGCGCGCGCTCGCCGACCTGGGAGCCGAGCAGAACACGCTGGTGCTGTTCCTGTCGGACAACGGCCCGTCGTCGGAAGCGCCACAGGACGGGACGCCGGGCGCAGTGGTCGGGACGGCCGCCTCGTTTACCGGCTACGGCTCGCCGTGGGCCAACCTGTCCGCCACACCCCTGCGTGACTTCAAGCGATCGCTCTTCGAGGGCGGCATCAGCACGCCGCTCTTGGCGTCATGGCCGGCGGTGATCCGCAAGGGCGGCGTCATCCGGCACGATCTTGGGCACATCATCGACGTCATGGCGACCTGCCTGGACGCCGCCGGCGCGCGCTACCCGACGACGTTTGCCAAGCACACGATCATCCCGCTTGAGGGTAAGAGCTTGCTGCCCTTGCTGACGGGCGGCAAGCGCGCCGGCCACGACACGCTCTACTGGGAACATGAGGGCGCGCGTGCGGTCCGTCGCGGCCGCTGGAAGCTGGTCGCCCCGCGCGGAGCCGCCTGGCAGCTCTACGACCTCGAAGCCGACCGCACCGAAATCACGGACCTCGCCGCCAAGCAACCGGCCGTCGTGAAGGATCTGGCCGCGCGCTACGAAACCTGGGCTCAGCGCGGGAGCGTTCGCCCCTTTGACGAAGCCTGGAAGCTGTACCAGGAATTGCGTGCGCAGGGCTGGAAGCAGAAGCCCGCGCCGGCACGCTGACCCGCGCGCTCCCGAGCGCGACTACTTCGCCTTCTTTACAGGTCCCCCCGTCACGTCGGCGAACGACTGCCCGCACTGCACGTCGTCCATGTACAGCACGTAGGTCGGCAAGTCCTTGCTCTGGGGAAAGATCCCGAGGTTCCAGCCCGAGCCGGTCTCGCCACCGCCGGTCGGTGGCGCCAGGGTCGACGCGGGTGTGCGAGCCAGCACCGGCTTGCGATCGATCCACAGGGCGACGAAACCCTGCGCCGGACTCACGTCGAAGCGCGCCTGCACCACGATCTCGCTCCATACGCCGCGCCGGTAGGGGCCACTCCAGATCTCGGTCTCGGCGCCTGATACATGCAGGCTGAACTCGCGATCGTTCTTGATGCGCAGCTCGACCGGGTCCACATGCGGCGTGATGCCGCGCGCGCGCCAGAACGCGATCGCCTGCGGCTTGCCCACCTTCGGGTAGTCGGCCGGGATGTAGAGCCGGAACGAGAAGAACAACTCGCTGCCGGTGACAGCGTTGCAGAGTTTGCTGCTGTCGATCTGGACCTTGTGACCGTGGTTGGGGTGGCCGATGTCGGCCTGCCTGATCTCGAACCGAAGCGAGGATTTTCCCGCCCCCACCGGAGCGGGCGCGCTCACCACGCGGATACGATCCGGTAGTTCCTGCGCCACCTTCCCCATCTGCGACAGATCGCCGGTCTCGAAGTCGGCCTTCCACAACGCGGCGGCGCGGGCCGGCGAAGCTGACAGCACCAGCGCGGCTACGGCGAAGCCCCACGCACTCGACCAGCGCAGGCCTTGCCTCACAAGGCGCACCGAAAGTCTCAGACGGATGGGACGCGACATAGCTGGGCCTCCAGGAATCTGATCGCTGCTGATCGAGAACAGTGTTCGGCGGCCACGCCCGAGTTCGTGGTCAACATCACTACCTTCGACAATCGCGTGGCCGTGAGCACTTCTCCTGGCGTTTCACCGGGGCACGGCGCGCATCAGCAGGCCCAGCGCTGCCAGGGTCGCAACGCCGGCAATGATGAACACCGATGGATAGCCGACCCGCTCGGCGAGCAGTCCAAGTGGAATCACCGCCAAAGCGCCGGCGCTGGTAGCGCCATTGATGATGGCCAGGGTCTTGCCGCGCGCCGATCGCTCGCAACGTTCGATCAGTAGGCCCACGAACGAGGGGAAGAAAAAACCGTGGGCGAAGCCGAACGCGAAGCCCAGTCCGCCAAGGCGCGCGGGCGTCAGTGTGGCAGTCGCGGCCACCACCATCGCGTACAGCGCCAGCGACACCATGGTCATTCGATGCTTGCCAATTCGATCGATGAATCGCCCGAGCACCAGCCGCACCAGCAGGGCGCCGATGGTGAACGCGACGAAGAACCCGCTGATGCGCTGGGACCCGCGGGCTAGCGCGAATGGTCCGCTGTACGTGAACATCACGCCGAACGACGTCCCGGTCACGGCTGCGACCGCCGCCAGTGCCGGCATCGGCGGCCGTCGCAGCAGCGTCCACAGATCGGCCGAAGCGCCATCCTGGTGGCGTGGCGGCTCGCGGATGCGGCGCCCGAGCAGCAGCGACGCCAGTCCCGCCGCTGCCGCGATGACGAACACCCAGCGGTAACCGAAGCGATCGGCGATCGGTTCTGCGATGGCGGGCGCGATCGCGTTCATGGCGACGTTGGCGGTGCCGTAGAGGCCCACCACCTGCGCCAACCGTTCGGGCGGCGCCAGCTCGGCGGCCAGCGCGGTGCCGGCGCTGAACGTCGTGACCCACGCGATGCCGTGCACGGCGCGCAGAACCGCCGCCAGCGGTCCCACGCGATCGACCGCCACGTAGCCCAGGGCACCGACGGTCATCAGCGCCGCGCCTACCGTGACCAGCCGCACCCGGCCAGCGTGGTCGATGCGCTGGCCGACCAGCGGGAAACACAGAAGCGCCGCCAAGTTGAACATCGTCGCCACCAGGCCGATGTCGAACGCGCCCGCGCCCAGGTTCACCGCCAGATACTTGGGCAGGAGCAAGAACACCGACAGCGAGAACCCGAACGCGCACTGCATGGCGAACAGCGCGAGGAACGGACGCGAAAGAAATACTGACGGCGGCTCAGGCAAACGGCGCCCGGCAGACTACAGGCTCTCGCCCCACGGCTCCACCAACCCGGGGCGGACCGCAGGGGCAAAGCGGTGTCAGTGCCGCTGCAGGCTTGACGACAGGCGGTGCCGGGCCCAAAAGGAAGTGAGCTTCTTCATGCTTCGCTTTTCGACCGACCTTCGCCGCGCAAGCAGGACACCCGTCCTGCTGTTGGCGCTGGTGTGCGGCTGTCACGCGGTCACGCCCGAGAAGATCGCTTCGTGGCAAGCCGATCGGGGCGGCGAGGGTCCCGAACACCTGTCGGCAGCCCTGCGCGACACCACCGTGACACTGCCCCTGCGTGCCCAGGCGGCGGCGGCGCTGGTTGACATCGGCTTCGTCGATCGGCTCGATGGCGCGATCGCGGGCATGCCCATCGACGAGCGGGCGCAGCTGATCCCGTCGATCGTTGGGCTGGTCGCTCGCGGGCTTGGCAGTCCGGATGCAAACCACGCCCAGGACGCGCGCGAGGCCCTGTTCGGCCTGCGCGCTCAGGCCACCACCGATGGCGCGCGCACCCGCATCGACGACGTCTGGTTCCCGGCGCTGGAGGCGGATCTGCGCGCCGGTCGGCCGGGGGGGCGGCGCACCGTGAAGGACATGATGGTAGCCGTGGCGTCGTCGTCGGTGCCTACCTTGCACAGGGTGCTCGACGATGCCGCAGCGCCGTTCGAGACCGCGACGCAGATCCTGGAGAAGGTCGGCGATCGGGCCGCGCGCGAGAAGGGCGGCGCGGCCCTGGCCCGGCGCGCGCGAGCGATGGAGGTGGTGCCGGCACCGCTGTGGGACGCGCTTGGCACACTGGCCGGCAAGGACGCGATCGAGTTTCTGCTGGAGAAGGTGCGGGATCGTGGCGCCGTGGACGCCGCGCAGAAAGCCGCCGATGCGCTGGTCAAGATCCGCCGCGAGCCGGCGTTGCTGGCCACCGCATTGAAGGTCGCCGCCGATCCGACGTTCCGGCAGAGCATTCGCGACCGGATGATGGAGGTCGTGCAGAACGTGGGCGGCCAGGACGCCCAGAAGGGACTTATCGAACTGGTCAAGGTCGGGGCCGATCCGGCGTTCCGCTTCGCGGTGTGCGACGCTGCGCTCAAGATGGGCCGTAGCGGCGCCATCGCGCCGGTGCTGGAGGCGTTCCCGGCCGACGTGGCCATCACCGCGGACGAGATCCGCAAGCACTTCGTCGATCCGATCTATTCGATGGGTTTCGAGAACCGCGAGGGGCTGCTCAAGGCCCTTGAATCGAAGACGTCGCCGCTGGCGCGCATGGCCGCGGTCCTGACCATGGAGAAGACCGGCTTCAACACCGACGCCGAGTTCGTCGGCAAGCTGGCCAAGGACAAGGGCGTGGTGAAGGGCTTTCCGCCCGGCGACACCGTCGGCAGGGAAGCGCAGCGCGTGGCCGCCGAGCTGAAGAAGCAGCCAAGCTGACGTCCGTGTTGTTGCAAATCAGGCGACGACGCGCACGGGGCTTGTCTTGGACTAGACTGCGGCGCCATGAGGGCCCGAGTCATCCTGCTGGCGGTCGGCTGCCTGGCGACGATCGCTGCCATTACGTTCGGCATGCGCTCGCGCGGGAAGGCCGACCGGCCACGTTGGCGCACCGCCAGGGTTGCGCGGACGAACATCGAGGCCACCGTCACCGCCACCGGATCCTTGCAGCCGGTGGTGACCGCCCCCGTCGGCGCTCAGGTTTCCGGCATTGTCTGGAAGCTGCACGCGGACTTCAATTCGCACGTGAAGGCGGGCGAAGTCCTGGTCGAGCTGGAGCCGGCTCTGTTTCGCAACGCCGTTCTCCAGGCCGAAGCAAACCTGAGCACCGCCCACGCCAACGCCGCAAAGGTGCGCGCGCTGCTGGCGGACGCGGTGCGGACCCGCGATCGCAGCCGCACCCTCGCCGGCGAACGGTTCTTACCCCAGGCCGAAGCAGACACCGCCCAGGCCAACGTCGATAGCGTGAAGGCGGCGCTGGAGGCATCTCAAGCCGCCATCCTCCAGGCGAAAGCGCAGACCGAGCGGGCGCGCCTGGATCTCGCCCATTCAATCATCCATTCGCCGGTCACCGGCACGGTCATCTCGCGAAACGTCGACGTCGGTCAGGCGGTCGCGTCGTCTTTCACCGCGCCGACCCTGTTCACCATCGCCGAGGATCTGTCGAAGATGTACGTTCACGCCAACGTCGACGAGGCCGACATCGGTCAGCTGCTGGTGGGGCAGCAGGCGACCTTCAGCGTCGATACCTTTCGCGGGCGCCGGTTCCAGGCCGTCGTGCACCAGATCCGGAACGCGGCCCAGACCCTGTCGAACGTCGTCACCTATGACGTCGTCATGGCGGTCGACAACGCCGATTTGCAACTTCGTCCCGGCATGACCGCCAACGTCAGCATTGTAAGCGCGGGCAGGCAGAACGTTCTGGGCGTACCCGCGGGCGCCCTGCGCTTCCGGCCTGCCGAGGACGCAGCAATAAAGAACCCGATCGGGTCGGGCTCGGTGTACGTGATCTCCGGCGAGCAGACCCGCCGCGTACCGGTGGAGCTGGGCATCACCGACGGCACAGTGACCGAGGTGACGGGGATCCCCGAAGGCCAGGAAGTCATCCTCGATCTGTTGCGGGACAAGGCACCCGAGCCGGCACCGTCCTCGGGTGGTAGCGGGCGTGGTTACTGAGCCCGTCGTCTCCCTGGCGGGCATAGCAAGAACCTATGGCCGGGGCGACAACGTCGTGCACGCCCTGCGCGGGGTCGATCTCGAGATCGCCGAGGGCGAGATGGTGGCCGTGATGGGCCCGTCCGGATCGGGAAAATCGACGCTGATGAATATCCTTGGATGCCTAGATCGCCCTTCGGCCGGCCGCTATCTACTGGACGGACAGGACGTGGCCGGCGTGTCGAAGCGCGATCTGTCGGCCATTCGTCTGCGGCGCCTGGGGTTCATCTTCCAGAGCTTTCACCTCCTGCCTCGTACCAGCGCGCTAGAGAACGTCGAGCTGCCGCTGGTCTACGCGGGCGTGCCGAAGCAGGAGCGGAGGGCGCGCGCCATGGCGGCGCTGAATCGTGTCGGCCTTGAAGATCGCCAGCACCACACCTCGGCGGAGCTTTCCGGCGGCCAGCAACAACGTGTCGCGATCGCGCGCGCGCTGGTGCAGCGCCCCCGGTTGGTGCTGGCCGACGAGCCGACGGGAAACCTGGATTCCCGCACCTCGCTTGAGGTGATGGCGACGCTGCAGACCCTGAACCGGGACGGCGCAACCCTGGTGATCGTGACCCACGAATCGGACATCGCCAAATATGCCTCGCGCGTTCTGGTCTGCCGCGACGGGCGAATCCGCAAGGACGAGCGCCGCACCCCTCAGGATGCCGCCGCGGATCTGGCCGTGTGGCACGACGAAGAGCAAGACCCGGCCGAGGAAGAGGAAAGGATCACATGAGTTTCCTGGCGGCATTCCACCTGGCCTTCCGCGCGATCCTGCGCAACCGCATGCGTTCGCTCTTGACCGAGTTGGGCGTGATCATCGGTGTGGCGGCGCTCATCGTGACCGTGGCGTCGGGCGAGGGCGCACGCGCCCAGATCAACGAGCAGGTCGCCTCGCTGGGCGCAAACATCTTGCTGGTCGATGGGCGCGCGACCAGCGCGGGAGCGGTACGGCTCGGGGCTGGCTCGCGGGCATTGATGAAGGAAGATCTGCTGGAGATCGTCCGCTCGGCGTCGGCGGTGAAGCTGGCCTCGCCCGTCGATCGCCAGAGCGCCCAGGTCATCAACGGCGATCGCAACTGGGCCACGTCGGTGTACGGCGTTTGGGCCGCCTTCTTCGAGATCCGCGACTGGTCGCTGGTGAGCGGCCGATTTTTCGACGAGCGCGAGGTCGAGCGCGCGGCCAAGGTCTGTCTGCTGGGGCACACGGTGGTCGAGAACATCTTCGGCAGCCAGGACCCCGTGGGACAGACGATCCGGGTGAGGCAGATGCCGTGCGAGGTGATCGGAACGCTTCGCTCCAAGGGCCAAAGCTCGATGGGACAGGACCAGGACGACCTCGTGCTGATGCCTCAGCCCACGTTCAAATCACGCATGCTGAACGAGGACCGCAACGTCGTGCACGATCTCATTCTGTCCGTGGTCTCGGCGGCGGACATGGAGCTGGCGCAGCGGCAGGTGACGGCCATCGTGCGCCAGAAGCACCGCATCCCCGATGGCGGCGAGGACGACTTCCGCGTTCGCAATCTGAGCGACATGGCCAAGGCACGGGAAAAGATCGTCGAGACGCAGACCGGGATGCTACGCAATATTGCCGCGGTCTCCTTGCTGGTGGGCGGGATCGGCATCATGAACATCATGCTGGTGTCCGTGACCGAACGAACCCGCGAGATCGGCTTGCGTCTGGCGATCGGGGCCGCCGAGGTGCAAGTGCTGTTGCAGTTCCTGGTCGAGGCCGTGGTGCTGTCGGCGATGGGGGGGATCATAGGCGTCGCGGTCGGCATAGGCGGGGCCATAGCCATGGCTCACTTCATGGAATGGCCCGTACTGATCACACCGTTCTGGGTGCTGCTGGCCGTCGCCATCTCGGTCGGCATCGGGGTGGCCTTCGGGTTCTACCCGGCGCGCAAGGCAGCCAGCCTGGACCCGATCCAAGCGCTTCGCTACGAATAGGCTGTTTGGTCGGCCGCTCACGCCACGAGCGTCACCGAACGGGGCTCTTCGACACGTTCGGAGGCATCCAGGATCTCGAGCGAGATGAGGTTCCCCTTCGCGTCGTAGTCGAGGATCACACCTTCCTTGTCCTCGTCGCTTTCGGCGACCGCGCCGTCCCGCAGGATCACCGTCAGTGTGTCGGTTTAGGCGTCGTAGTTCACCTTCATCAGGTCCTCCAGTACTTGGCGATCTTGCTCGTCCGATAGGCAGTGACGATGGTTTCGCCGGCCGGTCCCGCATCGACGAACACGCGAACCAACTATACGTTGCCATCCGGTGGAAATGGCACCCGAGACTGCCGGACCTCCCGCCCAGGGCGCGTGGCATAGCGTTGCTCGGGCGACGACGCGACGGCCTCGACAGTCGCCTCGTCGACTCCACGGCGTGTCAACTGGCGGCGGGCGTGATCGCTGACCTTCGCCACGTGTTCTCTCCTGACCTGCGATCCTGGGCCTCAGGCCGCATCGCGATGATAGTAGTTGAGCAGGCCGCCCAGGCGCGCGCGGCGCCGGACTCGCCCGTTGGTGCACGAGTACTCAGACTTGCGCGCAGGCGCCGGATCGATGCCGTGCTCCTGGAGCACCCGCTTGATTGTGCTGCGCCCAACTTCAAGACCAAGGTTCTTGAGCGCACCGCGGATCCGCGAGTAGCCCCACCCCGCGTTTCTCGTCGCCATTTCCACGATCAGCCGCACGATCTCGCCCGGGCTGCGCCTTCGGCCGATTCCGGTCGCGCGCGTTGGTCCTTGCGGCTCATGGGTGCCTTGTACGCCTCCATCTCGCGTCTGTAAAGCCCTCCAGACCGGGCGCAACTACTCGCCATCGTGCAGCTTTCTCACGATCGTGTTGGTACAGGACGAGGTCGTCGGTAGTGCGAGGAGGGGGACTCGAACCCACCTTGACGGCGCGCCAGCGCAAACTCCAACGCAGCCGTCGCGCGATTCCGCGCACTTGGACGTGGTCGAGACCCCTTCGGACGCGCCTGAGTGCAATCAACGACAGGCCGAGTGTCACAGTGTCACTCGGCCCGAGGTCAGGGCAGTGGATCCGATCGCCGAAACCTTGGCAGTCGCGCTCGCACGTTGGCGAGAGCGCGGTGACGTCCACGCCTTGGAGCGCGAGCTTGCGGACGTACTGGCCCTGGCGCGGCGGAATCTCTGAGGCGTGTCGGCGACCGCTTCATACGACGTCGCGGAGCAACTTCTCTCTCTCCTCGGTCGCGCGAAGCGAATCCCGCCGCGCCCGGAGCGAGTCGCCTCCTTCGACGGCCGCCTGCTCTGGTGGAAATTCGGCTGACGTCGGGGGCCGGAGAAGAAGCACGGTCCGGCGCCTGCGGTCACGTTCTCTGAAAGCCTGATCCCCGGAGGTGCACGCCACGTCGCGCTGACTGAGCCATGCGAGGGTCACGTGGCTTCCTTCGGAAAATCGATCAACGATTCGGCCACGGCGGCAGTCCTGGGCGTTGCTGAGGCACAACACCCTAACCACAACAAAATGCTCGCAATCCGTCCGCGCTTCGCTTCTTGCTCACGCTCTCAGTTCAAAATACGGCATGGACTTATGTAGCTGACTTCCCCGAACATCGGCTCGCTCCCCGCGTCGACGAACATGGGCAAGTACGCGATGTCGCGGCCGCACAGATTGAACTTCATCAGGTTCACGGTCTGCGTCACGCTGTGATCTGGCGTGTTCACCGTAACCCTCACCCACGTCTCCTTCGGGTTCCCGAACGCGTTGAAACTGCATACGTAGGGTGGCGGCAGCGCTTGACACTGGAGCGCATCGAGCGCCGTCGAGAACCCGTCCGAGAACTCGGCGTGGGCCGTTAGCGGAGGCAGGGCTCCAGCGTCGCCGACGCTGATGGCGCCCACAATGATGCGCCCCCACCCTCGAGTCTCACAAGACGTAGCGCACCCGCCTGCCGGGGCGTTCGACGAGGTGCCACTACAACTCCCGACGAGAACGGCGGCAGTGACGATCGAAAGGAAACTCACACACAGCCTAGGGTCGAGCATTCGAATAACAGTACTGCGCCAGCTCGGGACTCGTAAACGAGCACATCTCAGGACAGAATTCGGCTGCCCAGTGTCCGTCGAGGGGCTCGAGCTCACCGCTCGCGGCCGCCAGACAGCAGTCTTCGTCGGCCAGCGGCTTACAGGTCGTCTGAGTTCCATCCTCGAACTTGCACAAACAGCTACTGTTCACGACACCCCCGGCCGTGCCTGTAGAGCTGCACTCGCCAGCATTCGCTTGATGCGTCGGGAACTCCGCGTGGAGCGACACCTCGGCCGCGCCATGGCCGGTCAGGTCGACCTTGGAAGAGACCTCTCCCTTCATCGCCCGAAATACGTGGACCTTCTCGCCGCGCCGGACCAGAGACAGTTTGAGGCTCGCGGACCCAACTGAGTCGGCGTTCGGCGCAATCAGATAGGATGCTGCACGCGCGTCGTTCCCCTCCAACCTCAAGTACCAAAACTCGCCGCTCGCACCGGCGCTGTACAGCTCACACGGATTCGCGGTCTGAGCATCGTGAACCGAAACCACGAGCCGTTGCCCTTCCGGAGGAGGGGCGGTGTAGGCGAAGCCGTAAACTGCCTTGCCTTCGCGCAAGCGAGCGAGGGTAGCCGGTACGTCGCCGGCGCTCTCCTCAGAGCAGCCACCCCAGCCCCCGAGCACGAGGGCTATCGCCGCCATTCCACAAGGCGCGCCGCCAACGAAGCGTCCGCACGATCGCCTATTCGAGCTCCGGCTGAGGCCCGACAAGGTGCGACGACGCTTCTGCGGAGGCCGCGAAGCGCGCGCGCCCTCCGCAGACTTCATCGCTGACCAACAAGGTCGATCAGGGCGTGCGCAAGGTTGTACTGGGCGTCCGCGTGGCCTGGTCAGCCGCCCTGCGGAACCCCTCGACCGCCTGGGCATAGTCCTGCCCCACGCCCTCGCCCTTGAAATACTTGAGGCCAAGGTTGTACTGGGCCCCCGCGTCGCCCTGGTCAGCCGCCTCGCGGTACCGCTCGGCCGCCTGGGCGTGGTCTTGCGGCACGCCCTCGCCCCTGGAGTACATGAGGCCAAGGCTGTACTGGGCGTCCGCGTTGCCCTGGTCAGCGGCCTTGCGGTACCACGTCACCGCTTGGGCATCGTCCCGCTCCACGCCCTCGCCTTTGAAATACATGAGGCCGATGTTGAGCTGGGCCTGGGGGCGTCCCTTGTCGGCAAGTGGGCGGTACATCCGCAGCGCTGACGCGAAGTCGCCCCTGGCGTATGCGGCATTCGCATCTTCAACGGGCCCCGCGGTGGCTGCGCTCGCCAGCCGGCGCAGCATCGACACGAGGGCGATTCTCATGGGCAGGATAATAGCGAGCATGGGGTGCTGAGTGAACTGAAGCACAAGAGGCCACCGGCGCTCATGGTGCGATGTGGCCGCAGGCCAGCGGAGCGCTTAGAGGCCACCAACGATGGCGTCGGCAGTTGCTCCGCCCCCTAGTGCGCGGCGGCCAGTTCCAGCCGATACGGGTTCGAGATGGAACGCCCCGCAAGCGCCCCCAGCACCTCGAGGGTCTGATCTGGCCGGAGACCCCTGCGCGCTAGCGCATCGCGGACGTCGGAGCGGTCCGCGGGAGGGATCCGGACGGCGAAGAATGGCCACAAGGCTCGCGACCGGTACTCCTCGTGAAGGTCAGGAAAAGCGGAGATGGGCTCCGCGCCATCCGAAGCGACGAACGGCGGGTCATAGCGGAACACGAACTCGCCGTCCTCTTGCCACAACGTCCCGATGAGCTGCATGTCCGATCCAGCGCGGGGACCGAGCACCGAGACACGTGGCCCCGCTCCGGAAGAGGCGTGCGGTACACGAACGCCCCAGGTGTCGATCTGATCCCGAATAGCCTCGATCCGCTCGAAGAAGCGTCTGACCACTTTCATGTCGTCGTCTTGTCCACAAGCAACTTGAGCCGAAAATACCGGCAGCGCAAGAGTCCAAGAATAAACGACATCCGCAGAGCCGTGATAACTCTCCGGAATCGCCGCTGAATCATCACCTCCATCTGGGGTAGCCGGATGGCCCGGATGAATCGCGCCATCGTGTGGCCCAGGTCGTCGGGAAGGTGGCGCAGCGCATGCTCGACCAGCTCGAAGTGGTTGCACCGCTGACCATCTTGGGGGGCCCCGCCCGTGCCAAAAATTGGGCGCGACTTCTCGGCGTAGTTCGAGATGTGCTCGCCTTGGCGACCTTCAGCTGCAATCTCGGCCAGCTTCTGGTCCGAATGCTCTCGGAACATGCCGCGAGCTGTATCGAAAAGCGGGGCGAACCTCCGTGGACGCGTCGGATCCTCAAGTGATGCCACCACGCCCCAGTTGAGGGCGTGGCGGTCCGGGGCACCGACGAGGGCATCGAAGGCAAGCATCCTCGCGAACCCGTCCAGGATGCCGTCGAGCTCGGCGCCCGGCCGGCAAAACCACTTCAGCACCTCGACCATGTTGCGGGTGGTGTAGAAATCCTGCTCCGATCGCTTGTCTCGCAGGTTGAATGCCGCCTCGACCTCCTCAGGCTTGGCGTTGAAGTATTCTCCGACGATTTCGATCCCGTGGATGAGTACCTCCCCCCCACGCCGGATGAAGTTCCGGGAGAGAAAGCGCACATCAGCAGGGTGGCCCTTTGGTACGGGGAGCCGCACGAGCTTCGACTTGGCCATGCGAATGGGGAGCATCGCCCCAAGCTTGGAAATGATCTCTTCGGTAACGCATTCTCGAAACGCACCCTCGGCGAGCCTCCCCTTCTTCGCGACGTAGGCGACGCAGTCTGGGCGTTCAGGGTCACCATAGGCGAGATAGCCTTTGGGTACGGCTCCGATCAGCGGCCATTCATCGATCGTGTAGACACGCCACCCCGACAGCGGCAGCAGCGGGATAGCGCGGACGTTCACCTCCTTCTTGCTTGGTGATGCCGTGATTCGCTTCCAGCGCGCCCAGGCCATGGTGTCGCCATGATACCCGGTGGCGTTGCGACTGTTTCCGAGGGTGGCGACGTCGCGGCCCCGCGGCAATGGTCGGCCCTCGTTGCAAAGGCGGGGGCCATCAAGCGAGTCATGGCTCACCTTCGGTACTCCCGGGCAACTCCCGCATCGATCAGCGTGAAGGCACTGGCCGGCGAGGTAGCTGGCGAAGCTCGGGTCCGCTATCAAGACACCCACCTCGATGTTCCGCTCCTGGCCGCGCTGGGTGAAGTTGGCGCTCGAGTCGAAGGCGCGCGCGCCATCGACGACAACACACATCTGTCATCGGCGCCGGCAAGGGCGGCGTCGGAAAATCCCTCGTATCGATGACGACGGTCGACTACTTAACCGGTGAGGCTCAGGGATTCTCGCCGGCCTTGATGAACTTGTCCGGCGAGAAGTTGCTCCCCACGGCCGGGCACTCAACCTTGCTGTGGCCCGCATCGAGCGCGGCGCGGGGCATGGTGCCGTAGTCCTCCGCCAGGACCAGGTGGCCCTGCGAGGTGACGTGGGTCAACACCCGGTACTTGTCGTCGCCCACTCCCACTACTTTCACGATCTTCTTGGGACTGGTGTCCGCGTCGGGCAGGACTCAGTCGCCGACGCCGAACTTCGGCGGGTGGGGCGCGGCCGTCACGAACGGCGGCGGCGCTGGTTGGGTTGCAGCCACCGCGGGGGCGACCGGCTTCATGCGGGCCCGCACCTGCTGTACCCCATTGCCCACCACCTCGACGGCACCGATGGCGCCAATGGCCCCGATGACTATGAATAGGACCCAGGCGAGAGCCGGGTGGTCCTTCGGCTTGCGCAGCAGGCGGTCCAGCCGGGTGTCCTTCGAGTTCTTATCGTGGCGGAGGCCCCGCGCCCGGTCCTCCAACTGGATGAAGTAGGTTTCGGCCTCGGGCCACAGCTCCGCCACGCACTTGCTCCAGCGGTCGGAGTTGGCGGCGTATCCTTTCGACCGCTCCTTGTCGAGGTGCGTGCGCAGGAACGGCTCCAGCTGGCCCCGCACGGTGGCGGCAATCTCGGCGTCGCTGGCCCCGGTGGTGGACAGGTGCGCTTCGAGCATCTTGTCCGCAGCGGTCTTCACGCCGGCCAGGCCGATCTGGAAAACGCGCCCGATGGTGGCGCCCGTCCGGAGGATCTTCTTCGCCGAACGGGCCTGCACCTCGTCCTTGGTGGTGGTGGCTACCGTCCGATCCATGTCGTCGATGATGAGGCGGACTTTCGATTCGAGAACGTCGGAGGCGCTCACTCTGCCTCCGCGCTGCGCCGAGCCATGCCGACGGTGCACTCCAGGCGGTCGGGTATCTGGGTCCAGCTAGCGCCCCTCCTGCGCAGGGCCAGCACCTTGCCGGCGGGCGGGCCGCCGGGGCCTCGCCTGCGGCCCCCGGGGCGGCCGGCGGCGACTGCAACGGCGGCGGCCAGGGCGCTGCGCTCGGTGATCAGCTCGCGCTCGAACTCGGCCACGCTCGCCAGGATCGTCACCACCCGGCGGGAGATCTCGTCGCCATCGGGCTTCACGTCGATGCCCTGGCTAGTGGCCACGAAGCACACGCCGGCGTCCCCCAGGGCCTTGATGTTCACCTTCAGGTCCGGGGGAGCGAGACACCTTGATTGTCGGTGAAGGCGGTGATGGCGGGTGTCATTGGCTCGGATGCGCGAGCTTCGGGTATGCGCTCGACCCGCGTCAACCCCGGCGCGGGTCGAGCGCACCATGCGGCCGAGCCGTGGGGGCTGCGCTGCCGCGCAGCCTGGCCGCTATGGGTCTCATGTGCCGGCCTGGTCGCCAGCCGCAGGCACCGCGGCGAGGTCTGCCAGATCACCTGCGGGATCTTCCTTGACGACATCGCGCCGAGGCGCACGCCGCCCGCGAACTTGGCGGCCACGTAATTGACGAACTTCTGGTAACGACTCAAGCCACTCGCGCTCGTGGCGGCCAGCGGCCCGGGCAACCCGATCCAGTCGTCGCATGATGATGACGTTGTCCTTCACGTCGCGATCCAGGTACTCCTGGACGGATGCCTGAACGACAGCGCTTTCGGTCGCGCCCTGGCGGCTGAGAACCCGCGCAGCCGCTTCTGAAGGGCGTGCGTGACGTACGACTGGACTCTCGGTCGGCTCATGTGACCACCTGGGGTCGGTCATGTCGGTTGCGAGTCCGAAAAAGGTGTTGCCCAAGCGCTCTCCGTCGGTGGCCGGCTCCGGCCAGCCTGATTGGAGTCGTCGGAAGGCACAACATGTCGCCTGTTTCGAAGTGCCGCGACTCCAAGGCGTGCACCCAGGGAGTTACATTTTTGGCCGGGAGCACGCGCACTTCTGCGCGGCGCGACCCGGCCCTTTATCTTGCCCTGCCCCTAACCGACTTTCTCCGTCAGTCCGATGTCCTTCTTCAGGCGTTTTTCGCTTGCACGCGCGGACGCTCGAACGACCGAGGCCCGATCACGAACGGGACCGTCACCTGGCGGCTGCTGATCAAAAAGCCGGCCCCCATGCGCTCGCTCTCACTATCGAGGCAAGACCGACGCACCAGCAGGCCTGTGACACCAGCGCGGACCAAGAGCAACAGCACCATGGACCTTGCGGCCACCGTCTTCTTACTCTTTTCGATCGCGGTAGCGAACTCTGGAAATGCAGGGAGGTGATCACCAGGCGGACCATGACTTGCCGGCTCCAGATCAGAAAACTGGCACGCGTGCGGTCGCTTCGGTGATCACCGCATGACCGGCCGGCGAGCAACCCCCAACATCAGCAAGACCCCAACGGTAACCACGGCGTGGACGCTAACGACACCCAGTCGCGACCACCCACCATCTCAGCCAGGACCGACGGCAATAACGGCATGCGCACCAGCGCGGAGCCCGACAGGTGACTTCGCTTTTCCCTGCCGTCGTCTTCGTGAACGCTTCTTCGGTCGCATGAGGGGCGCCCGAAGGACCCGAACCGATCGCAACGCGGGCGCTGGAGGCCAAGGGTGGCAAGTCCGTAGCATTTTCCGAACTGGCCGATCTGGTCAGCGATGACGTCGACTGCACGCGCCTCGCGATCGGCGTCGCGGCACGGATCCTCGTCCATCAGGAACAGCGCCGCGCTGACGCCGTGGAAGAGGGACACACGGTGTCACCGCCGGTCAAGTTGGGTACCACTTCCACCAGGATCACCGGTACCCGGGCCCCGGCCTATTAGCCCTCCGGTCACACAGATGGGCGTCGCCATCAGCGACCCCGCGTCGATCGGATCGAGCTTGCCCTGGACATGGGCGATCCGCAGTGGCACCGTCGCGCCCCCTCCGGCGCAACGCTTCGAGAGACGCCGACGTTCTCAGCGCCCAAAGAGCCGTCGTCCCGCGCCCTGCGCTCGTTGAGCGCGCGCCATTGAGCGCTGGGCGAAGAACCGCTCCAAAATCAGCGGGTGGGTCCCTGGCTACCGGTGATCCCGCTGAAAGTGGGACCCTCAAACCCCGCCGGCGACACACACGGCGAGTGCCGAGCGAGATCGC
Source organism: Myxococcales bacterium (assembly GCA_031431215.1). Lineage (GTDB taxonomy): Bacteria > Myxococcota_A > Polyangia > Fen-1088 > Fen-1088 > JANPCZ01. Next base: position 13,191 of record JANPCZ010000026.1, on the reverse strand, counting down.
CTGATCCCCGAGCGCTCCGAAGAATCCACAGATCCCTCTGGAGGAACCCCCGCGGCACCCGCGAACGTTCTCGAGCAACTCTTGATCGCGGGCGTCGCCGCCGCTGTTCGCTTCAGGGCATCGCTGACCGCAACTTTGGGGCCATGCTGGTCGACATCACCGGCGGAGGCACGAGAAATGGCCGCGGCAAAACTGGCGATGAATCTCTTCGACGAATCGAAGCAAGGGATGAGGGCTGGCGGAGCCCCCTTGCTACCGGCCGGTGCGGTCGTCGAGCCGGTGCACGCCTCGCCCCTCTTGACCAAGCCCGAGGCGGCGGCCTGCTGTCGCGTCTCGGTCCGAACTTTCGAGCGATTGATTCAACCCCACCTGGCGCCCGTCCAGATCGGAAGTCGGGTACTGTTCGAGAAGGAGGATTTGCTGCGATGGCTAGGAAGGCAGAAGGTTGGAAACTGTGGCGCGACGCCCGGACCGGAATGCGCTACGTCCGTTCTCGCAAGCCGGTCAGCGCTATCGCATCGCCACGGGCGAGAGAGATCCTGGACCAGCTTCGAGCGCGGCGGCGCGCATCTACGCCGAGGTCGTTTCCGGTCGATGGCGACCCGGGCGGCAACAGATAGCGGCACGCGCCGGCACTCCGTTCGAGGAAGTTGCGGCGGCCTGGCTCGCGGATGTAGAGCCCCCGATCGACGCCAAGACCTTCCGGTTGTACCGCGACACCTATGTGGCCGCGCACTTCGCGCCCTTCTTCGAGACCATCGACCGGCTCACCACCGTGGGCGCCCAGGACTACATCGTCGCCAGGTTGCGCAAGGTCCAGCGAGAGACGCTGAAGAAGGAGCTGCCCGTGCTCCGGCGGCTGGCGAAGTGGGCCTTCCAGCGCGGTTTGCTCGCCGCCAGGCCGGAAATCGAGACGCCGGATCGGAGGGTGCTTGGAACCGCCGTGGCGGACAGCCGCAAGCGGACTTTCCTGATCTTCACCGCCGAGGAGATCGTCGCGATCATCGGCCACCTTCCCGAGCGTGCCTCGGGGCCGCGGGCGCCGATCCCCTTCCCTGTCCGCGCGCGCTTCATGGTCGCCTGGGAGACCGCACTCCGACCCGCGACGCTGGCCGCGCTCCGCGCGCCCGAGAGCTACCGCCGCGGCGCCACGGAGCTGGCGATCCGCGAAGAAGACGACAAGAACCGCCTCGGCCGTTGCCTTCCGCTGTCGGAGGCCGCCCGCGATGCTCTCGACAACGCATGCCCCGAGGTGGGGCTGATCTTCGGTGCGCACGATTACCGCCGTCTCCTGCGAGAAGCTGCCCGCGCCGCTGGCATCGACGCCTACCGCGCCGAGCGGATCAGCGACTACGACTTTCGCCACTCGCGGCTCACGCACTTCGGACGCGTGACCGACAACCTGGCCGGCGTCATGTACCTGGCCGGGCACACGCAGCCCGCGACCACTGCCCGCTACATGCGCCCGCTCAAGGACGCGGCCGAAGAGGTACTTCGAGCCGTCGCAGCGGCCGGGAAACCAGAATTCCGGTCACATTCCGGTCACACGAACACGCGCGACACCCATACCGCCAAGCGCGACGCCCGAAGCGAAAGCACTGCAAGCAAGCGTGACGATTCGGGGTTTCCGGTTGTGCGAGGAGGGGGACTCGAACCCCCACTTCTTTCGAAACCAGATCCTAAGACCGACGAACAGCACCAATCACCGACGGACACTCGTGTCGTGGCGGGGACTTACAGTCACACGGAGACAGGGAGCGACATGCTCCGCCACGCACGAGTGGGTGGTTTGGTGGGTGGGGTTTGGCCGCGCGGCGACAGCGTCGAGTGCGATCGCCGGCCGCTACTTCTCCTTGCTGGGCCTGCTCCCTGAGGGGCATCGCCTGCCTCCTTCCGAAGCAACAGCCGGCGGCGTTCAGTCGTGCTTGTGTCGGTGGTGCTGGTCCGAGACGTGCGGATGGTCGTGCGTGAGGGGGGCGTGGCGGTGCGGGTGCGAATGGGGACCGGCGATGGCACCGTCGTGCGGGTGGTTGTGATGTTCATCGTGGTCGTGGAGGTGGTCGTGCTCGCTCGCCACGTGGGAGTGGGCGTGGCCATGGCGAGCGCGAGCTAGCAGAATCACGCCCATTGCCATGGTTACTCCCGCCAGGGCGTGCGCCGGACCTGGCCTGTCGCCGAGCAAGAGGATGGACAGCACCGCGCCGATGAACGGGGCTGTGGCGAAGATGGCGGCTTCGCGAGCGGCTCCGAGAAGGCGGAGCGCGTGCATGTCGAGCACAAGGCTCAGACCGTAGCTCGCCGCGCCTACGAGGAGAGCGACTACCAGAGCGCCCGTGGTGGGGGTTGCGTTGCCAATCGTGACAGCCAGCCCCAGCGTGCCAACGCCCGCGCTCAGGGCCTTTGCCTGCACCACCGCGAGCGGATCCCTGTCGGACAGCCTCTGGCTCACATTGTTGTCGAGTGCCCAGGCCGCGCAAGCCGCCCCGAGGGCCAGAAAACCGAGGCTGTCTCCGCGCCAAGCACCGGGTCCGACGGCCAGCCCCAACGCGCCTGCGACGATCAACCCCGCCCCGGCAAGCTCGGCCTTTCCCAGATGTTCCCCGAAGAGTGTCATCGCGAACAGCATGGTGAAGGGCGCCTCGAGGTTGAGGAGCAGCGCGCCGGTCACGCCGGAGACCCGCTCCATGCCGACCATCATCAGGACGGGGCCGAGAACCCCTCCGAGCAATGCCACCGCGGCGATCGCCGGCAGATCCGACCGTCGCAGAGACGCCTCATGACGGCCGCGCTGGCGACTCCATTTCGTGGCCCGCACCACGGTGATGGCCACGCCTGCGCCCAGGTACAGGCATGCGGCAAGCAACAGCGGGCCGGTCTCCGGGAGAAGCCGCTTCGCGATTGGCGCGCTCGCTCCAAAAAGAACCGCCGCGCTCAGGCCGAAGGCGATGCCGCGGGCCTTGCTCATTCAGTTCGCTGTCGCGCAAAGCGAGAGTAGAGGGCAGGGACTACGAACATGTTGAGCGCCGTCGACGAGAGCAGCCCGCCCAGGATGACCACGCCCATGGGGGCCTGAATCTCGTTGCCAGGCTCGCCGCCCGCGAGCACCAGCGGCACCAGTGCCAGCGCCGCGCACAAGGCGGTCATCAGGATGGGGGACAGGCGCTCCAGGGCGCCCCGTTCGACGGCCTCGTCGAACGAGGCACCCTCCACCGTCCTCAGGTGCTCGAAGTGAGACACCATCATGATCCCGTTTCGGGTCGCGATCCCGAACAGGGTGATGAATCCGACCAGCGCCGCGACGTTGAGCACGCCGCCCGTGACCGCCAGCGCGACGACGCCACCAATCAGCGCCAGGGGCAACTTCGCCATGATGAGCAGAGCGCGTCCCCAGGATCGAAACGCCGCGTAGAGCAACAGAAGGATGCCGGCGATGACCAGCGCGCCCAGGACAGCGATCACGCGCGCCGCGGATTCGCCGCTCTCGAACTGACCGCCGTAGACGATGTGCTGACCAGCCGCGAGCTTCACCTGACCATCCACCCTCGCGCTGACGTCGGCGACGACGCTACCGATGTCGCGACCCGAGACGTTGGCCATGACCACCATCTTGCGCTGCACATTCTCGCGCGAGATGAGGCTGGGTCCGGCGTCTTCCCGTATGTCAGCGAGCATCCTCAGAGGCACCTGGCCACCAAGCTGGGTATCGATGAGCGTGTTGCGGACGGCATCCAGATCCGCGCGAACGTCTTCGCGGTAGCGAACCACGAGCGGGTAGGTACGGCCCTGATCGAGGATGTCGCTGACGTGGTGTCCGACATACGCAGCCTCGATGGTCTCGGCGAGCGAACCGGCGCGGAGGCCGTAGCGGGCGATCTTCTCGCGGTCGAAGGCGACCAGGAGCTGCGGGACGTCGGTCGGCTGTTCGATCGCCAGATCCACCACTCCTTCCACGCCGGTCATTACCTGGCGGATCCGGCCGGCGGTGGACCGAAGCTCGGTGAGATCCTCACCAAAGATCTTCACGGCCAGGTTGGCGCGCGTGCCCGACAGCATGTGGTCGATGCGATGGCTGATGGGCTGACCTACCGTGATGACCGCCCCGGGGAGGCTCGCGAGGGCCGTCCTGATCGACGCCAGAAGGTCTTCCTTGGATCGATCCTTCATCACCAACCTGACGTCGATCTCGGATGCGAACACCTCTTGTGCGTGCTCGTCCAGCTCGGCACGCCCGGTTCGTCGTGCCGTCGAGGCGACTTCGGGGTGCGCGAGCAAGGCCTGCTCGACCCGACGGCCGAGACGGCTCGACGCTTCCAGCGATGTTCCGGGCAAGGTGACCACGTTGATGGTCAGGGCCCCTTCATTGAAATCGGGTAGGAACGCTCGCCCCAGGGACGGCACGATGGCCACGCTGACCAGGAAGAGCACCGCCGAGGCGCCGATGACAACCGTCGGGTGGGCCACGGCGCGCGCCAGCGCGGGCCGGTACCAGCGCTTGAGGCGTGCCACGACGGCGCTGTCTTCCCTGTCGAGCCCGCGAGATCGGGGCAAGACGTACGCGCACAGGGCCGGTGTCAACGTCAGCGCCACGACCAGCGACGCGAGGATCGCGACCAGGTAGGCGAAGCCGAGCGGCCGCAACAGCCTGCCCTCGACGCCCGAGAGAACCAGTAGTGGCAGAAACACCAGCATGACGATCAGCGTGGCGAAGACGATCGAATGACGGACCTCGCGCGAGGCCTCGTACACCACATCCACGACAGGGCGGCGTTGCTCCTGCGGCAGATGATGGTTCTCGCGCAAGCGACGGAAGACGTTCTCGACGTCGATGATTGCGTCGTCGACCAGCGCCCCGATGGCGATCGTGAGCCCGCCCAGTGTCATCGTGTTGATTGTGGCGCCTGTCACCTCGAGCGCGAGCACAGCCACGATGAGCGAGACCGGGATGGCGGTGAGCGACACCAGGGTGGTGCGGACGTTCCACAGGAACAGGAACAGGATCACCGCCACGAACAGCGCCCCGTCTCGCAGAGCGTGGGTGACGTTCCGAACCGCCGTGTCGATGAAGTCCGCCTGACGGAAGAGCCGACGCTCGATCACCATCCCGGCGGGCAGAGTCTTCGCGATGGCGTCGAGCTCGACGTCGATGGCGCGGCTGAGGGTGAGCGTGTTCGCGCCCGGCTGCTTCTGCACGCCGAGCACCACCGCGGGCTGGGCTCCCGTGCTGCCCTCGCCGCGCTTCAGGCCGGCACCGAGCTTCACGGTCGCCACCTGCCCAATCAAGATCGGAACACCGTCACGAACTGTCACGACCGTGCGCTCGATGTCCTCGGCGGCCCGCACCCGGCCGACCGCGCGAATCAGGGACTCCTGCGCGCCCCTGATCAGGAACCCGCCGCTGGTGTTCTGATTCGCCTCCTCGAGCGCACGGATGACGTCGGCGAGAGTGATCCGCAGGGCCTGCAACTTCTCCGGCGCCAACAGCACCTGGAGCTGCTTGACGTCGCCGCCGATCGGGATCACCTGGGCGACCCCCGGGACGGCCAGAAGGCGGCGGCGCAGCACCCAATCGGCGGTGTCACGCACCTCCATCGGGGTGTGACGGTCGCTGCGCAGGGCGAGGAACAGGATCTCGCCCATGATCGACGAGATCGGTGCCAGCAAGGGGCGCCCGATGTCGGGCGGGATCTGGGCGCTCACGAGCTGCAGCTTCTCGCTCACGATTTGCCGGGCGACGTAGATGTCCTGGCCCCAAGAGAACTCGACCCAGATGACGGAGATGCCGATGCCCGACGCGGACCGCACGCGTCGCACCCCGGTCGCTCCATTGACGGCCGCTTCGATCGGGCGCGTGACCAGAGCCTCGACCTCCTCGGGCGCAAGCCCGTGCGCTTCAGTGACCACGGTGACGGTCGGCGCGGTGAGATCCGGGAACACGTCCACTGGCATCCGCAGCGCGACCAAGGTCCCGAAGGCCGTGAGCGCGATGGCGGCCGCGACCACCAGCAGACGGTTTCGTAACGACCAGAGGATGACCGCGTCCACCGGTGCCTCGTCAGTGCGCGTGGCCGGAAGCCGGTGTGGCGCCGGCCGAGGACACCAGCTTCACTTCGTACGCGCCCCTCGTGACCACGCGTTCGCCGGCGCGGATGCCGTCACGCACCGCGATCCAACCGCCGCTGCGGGATCCGAGCGTCAGCGGACGACGCTCGAAACCTTCACCGCTGACCTGGACGTACACGATCGGCTTGGCGCTCTCCTCGACGACGGCGGACACCGGGATGGCCAGGGTTCGAGTCGGCGGACCGGCGGCGACGTCCATCTTCGCGAACTGTCCGATGCGGAGCTTGCCGTCGGTGTTGTCCAGCTCGAAGATGAGGGGCACCGTGCGGCTCTGGGGATCCAGGACTCGTCCGAGCGTGATGAGGCGCGCGCTTTTGCCGTCGAACTCGAACGGCGCCTCATAGCCTTCGAGCCAGAACCAGCCCGCGCGCGCCCCTTCCACCTTCGGGATGTCCGGCTCGAAGACGCGGCCCTCGAGCCATACTTTGGCGAGATCGACCACCACGAAGAGCCCCTGGCCCTCCTCGACCGACTCGCCGGAGGCGATCTGGACCGCGGCCAGCGTACCACCCGTCGGCGAGCGGACCTGGAATGCGCCCCGACCAGCGCCACCCATCCCGCGAGCGGTCGCGGACTGTTGGGCCAGGCGTCCTTGTGCTGCGGTGGTGCGCGCCCGCGCTACCTCCGCAGCGGCGCGGGCCTCCTCGACGCTGCGCCTGGGCACCGACTGGTCGGCGAACAGCCGCTCGGCTCGCCCAAGTTGCGCCTCGGCGGCGACGGCCTCGGCGCGCGCCGCCTGCACCTCCGCCTCCAGCGAGGCACGGTCGGTCCCGCCTGAGAGCCTCGGCAGCAAGGCGGCGAGCAACTGGCCCTTGCGAACCGACATGCCTATCACCGGAGCCGGCATCGTGAATTGCACACGCCCCGGGGCCGCCGCCGCCAGGCGGGCCTCCTTGCCAGCGACGGCCTTGATCTGGCCATTCACGCGCACCGTGGGCGTAAGCTCGCGCTCGACCGCGGGGGTCGAGGTGAAGTCCGTCACCCATTGCTGCTCCTTGAGGAACGAGATGCCTCCGCCCTTGTCCTCCTTCGGCGAAGCGGCGCCGGCGGCTTTGGCGTCCGGGTAGACCTCGCAGGAACCCGCGTCGATCTGATCCGCGTGATCTCCGTCGATGGTCACGCTCAACGTGCACGTGCCGGGGGTCGCGGGCTTGAGGGTGGGTCGGTAGATCCCCGGGCGCGAAGGTGCGGTGACCTCGGCGTGCATGGCACGTCCGTCCGCCATCTTGAGAGTCAAGGTCACCTTGCCCTTGCTGAGAGGCTGCCATCCCGTGAGCACCGTCAGGTGAGCCGCAAACGCCGTCTCCTGACCGACCACCAGCGCCGGGTGTTCCATGAAGAGCTCACTCTTCGCGGTCCAGGTGGTCACCGTCTTGCCCGGAAGGTCGGCTTGCTCGGTCGCGTGCTCGTGGCCATGGCCCTCGGCGCCGCCGCCAGGTGCTGACCGCCGACACGCGCCTGAGCCCATGACAAGGACGACCGCGATGACACACGTCCTCATGGCATCCTGCCGAGCGCGCGCCACAGATCCAGCGCGCTCTGCTTCGCGCGCCGTCGCAGCTCCAAGCCGCGCAGCCGAACCTGCCGCGCCGTCCGATGCGCATCGATCAGCTCGAACACGGGGCGCTCGCCTTCACGGTAAAGGCCATCGGCGCGGCGCACGAGCGTCTCGGCTCGCGGCACATCAACGTCACGAAACCCGACCGCCTGCGCGACGATCCGCTGGTGCGCGTCGTGGGCGTTCGCGACCTCGACCGCGACGGTAGCTTCGAGCAAGCGCGACTCTGCCTCGGCACCCCGTCGACGCGCCTCTCCGCGCGCCCGTTCGGCCTGGCCTCGATCGAAGAGCGGCAGCCGCAGCGCCAGACCGGCCAGGTAGCCATTTGCTCGCGTGTCGCCGTCGCGCACTGACTTGAGACCGCCGGACAGCTCGAGCGTCGGCACCCAGGCCCGGCTGCCTGCGGCCGCCTCGGCCTCGCCTTGCCGCCCACGCAGCCGAGCCGCTCGCAGATCGGCCCGCGGTTCGGCGGCCGGATCGGCCCGGGCCCGCTCCACCGCCAGGGTATCCGTGGCGTCGACCGGACCGGCGTGGCCCACCAGCAGACCGAGCGACCGCCTGGCCACCAGCAGCTCTCGATCCGCGTCGGCCAGACGATCGTCGTGCTCGCCAAGCTCGATCTCGATCCTGGTGACGTCGTACCCGGACGCGTCCCCCGCCTTGGCGCGGGCACGCAAGCGGGCCACGATGGCCGCCAGCTCGTTTCGGTCCGCGCGCAAGAGGTCAGCCTGCAGGCGCACGTGCGCGACATCGTAGAAGAGCGCGAGGGCATCGAGGCGCAGCAGCAACAGTTCGCGTTCGGTGTCCGCCGCCACCGCCGCGGAGCCCGCCTCCGCAGCGGCCACCCGTCGACCACGGCGACCTGATACGTCCAGCGGCAGCATCGCGCGCACGTAGTCTTCTGGCCGCGCCGCGCCCCCGGAGGAGACGGACTCCCGCTCGTACGAGATCGCCGGGTTCGGCAAGACCCGTGCGGCTGCGATCTCGGCCCGAGCGACATCGACACGGGCCCTCAACACCGCGACGCGCGGGCTCCGATCGAGGCGCTCGATCAACTGCTGGGCCGTGAGGCTGGGCGGATCGGTCCGCTCGGCTCGAGCGACATTCGCAAAAAGCACTACGACTGCCGGTAGTACCCCGAGGTGCAGGCAGATCCCGATCGAACGCATGCTCTAGAACCCTCCGAGCAGCGTCTCGAGCCCGTGGTGCAGCGGATCCGACGCCGCCATCGCCAGCGCGGCCGCTATCACCGCCGCCAGGATGACGATCCGACCCAGCGCGCGGGCCGCCGCGCTGCCATCTGACCCGCCGGCGAGCAACGCTTCCACGCGCCCGACCACATCGCCATCGGACACGAAGGCCGGCCCCACCACCAGACCCGACCGCTGCCTCCCGGCAAGCGCCAGCAGCGCACGCGCCACCACGGTAGGGTCGCCAACGGACTCGGCTGCACGCCGATCGCACAGACGCTCCGAGGCGCGCTCCCAGCGACCGAGCAGGGCGCCTCCCACGCCCGGTGCGCCGAGGATGGCGAGGAGGCCGAGGACGGCCCGGCGCCAAAGGTCACCGTGGCCGATGTGCGCGCGCTCGTGCGCCACGACCGCCGCGCGCTCGTCTTCCGTGAGCCGATCCCACGACGCGCGCGAGCAGAAAATTCGAGGGGCGAGCAGCCCGGCGCTGAAGCAGAAGTCGCGCTGGGCAGGAACGATCCGAACGCCATCCGGTGCGGTGGTCTCACTGACATGCCCGAGCGTTCGCAGCAGGCGCCGGCCGGCCCACAACCTGCGCACACGAGATCCCGCGCGCAGCACCACCAGAACGCCCGCGGCCACGACGGTTCCGACGGCCCACAGATGATGTGCCCAGGACCCGCCATGGAATAGACAGAGGTGCAGGTGGTGACCGTGCTGCGAGCAGTGGTCCGGGAGGCCCCACGCCGCTCCGAACGCGGAGTGCCCCAGCAGGGCCGCCGTCACTGACATCGCCAGAGCGGGCGGCAGAACCAGGGCCGCCGTCGCGGCTACCCGTTCGACGGCAGCCCCGGCGGCCTGCATGGGTTGTCGGGCGAGCCGCACCATTGCCCCAGCAAGCACGGACAGCGCCACGCTGACCATCAAGAACACGAGGGCGAAGCCGATCAGGCTGGCAAACGCGATCACCGCCGGGCCCTCCGGCGCGCGGCGATCAACCGCTCCAGACGCGCCAGGTTTGCCTCGTCAACGTTCGCCGCCGTGTCGACGAACGCGGCCAGGATCGGGTTGGGGCCCTTGGCCAGGAGGGCGGAAAGCGTCTCCTCGACGATCCGCCCGTGCAACTCGTCCCGGGACATGGCCGCCCGGTAGAGGAACGCGGTGCCATCCTTGTCGCGGCCGAGGAAGCCCTTTCTGTACAGGCGATCCATGGTGGTCATCACGGTGGTGTACGCGAGCCTCGGCCGACCCAGCCGGTCGCCGACCTCGCGGACGGAGATCGGGGCCGCCTCGGCCCAGAGCACCTGCATGACCCGTTCCTCAAGCGTGCCAAGCACCCGTCCAGCCTCGGCGATCGTGCGCATCGACGGGAAGTGTCGAATCTGATCCTACTATTGTCAATAGTGGGAAGGAGCGACAGGCCTTCGTCCCGGCAGAGCGCTGGGCGATTCTCGCGTTCGCGGGCCTTCGGGAACCGCCATCACTCGAGGGGGTGACGGTCAAGTCGTCGAAGTACATGACGGAGTCGGCCTTCGAGCTGGCTCGTATCCGGGAGTCGGGCGAGCCAATCACGCGCGTGGAGCTATTGGGCGGCGACGACCACACTCCCCCGATCTACGGCTCCGCCGGCCTGCGCACCCTTTGGGGGGTGCGCTGATCGGCCGGCTACGCGCTCGCCGCCCGCCGCCTCAGCGTGATAACCCGAAACCACGCCCCCGGTCCTGCTCCACCCGGCGATCGCGGTCCAACCGCTCGACCTGCAGCCGGTGCCGCGGGTGCGTCCGCTCCCGGTCACGGAGTTGCTCGACCAGATCGTGCGGGACCCGCCACGTGCCATCCGGCAGCTTGCTCACGAGCTTGAACCGTTCGAGCCGCTCGAGGCGCCGCTGGTTCACTTCCACCGCTTCCTGCGGACTCACCCGTTGCCCGTCAACTGCCACGTGCGTGCCGCTGAGTTGCTGCAGGTGGAGCGCCGGGCTGTAGACGCCTCGGTTGGCGGCGCCGGCTCTCGCGATGACGTGGTCGGGCCCCTTGACCCACGGCTCGGGCGCCGACTTGATTCGCACGCGCTCCCCCTCCTTGAGCTGCTCTGCCGTTGCCTGATCGACCCGCAAGTAGTGCGCTTCTCCGCGAGGCGTCTGTACGATCGCGTAGAGATCGCCGCCAAGCTCGTCGTGTAGCCCCTTGTGCCTGACCACGCCCTCGATCTCAGCGGCACCACCCCCGGCTCCCGGGTCGAAGACCCGGTACATGTGTGGCTGCCCGTGCAGCGCCTGGTGCATGCGCTTGATGATGTCGCCGCGTTCGCCCATGTGCTTGAGCGTCTCCTGCCAGCTGTCCTTGAACCTCCAAGATGTGGGCGAGGTTCGCTCAGCCAGGGCCAGCGCTCCCAGCGTCTCCAGGCGCGCCATGGCGTGAGGCTTGGAGAGACGTCCCCTGGCGAGCGACGCCATGTCGAGCGAACCGTCGGGCGATACCAGTTCGGCCAGACGGCGGTCAATCCCGGTCAGCCGTTCCTGCGATACCTCCTTCGTGAGTTGCTGTTGCATCTCGATCTCCGGTCGCGGCCCCAACTCCTTCGTTGCCAGCTCCTGGGCGCGCAGCCTCAAGAACTCGGAGATGTACACGCGATCGATCCAGACCTCGGCGCCCTTGGCATCGACACCCCGGACGACCAGATGCACGTGGGGGTTGTCGGTGTTGTAGTGGCACACCGCGGCCCAGCGCAGGTTCTGGCCCAGATCCTTCTCCATGCGTGCCACGAGTCGTGTCGTGTAATCGCGCAGGTCCAGCTCGGCGCCATCCTCGGGCGACACGATGAACCGAAACTGCCGCTTTTCGCCCTCGACGGCCGCACCGAACTGCTGCCTGTCTACATCGCCCGATGCATTGAAGAGTCGTCCCTTCGACCCGTCACGCTCGACGCCCTCGCGCTCGATGTAGTCGAGGTGTAGCCGCGCGGCCTTTATGCCCTGACCGCGCATCTGGACGTAGCGGGCCTTGACCACGCAGCGCCGCGAGAACTTGGGCGCGCTTTTCACGTCGCGTGGAGCAGGCCTGCACCCCGATGACGATCCGCCCCACTTGCCACCGAGTGCCTGAAGCCGCTGCATCACGGCGACCTTGAAAGTCGTCGGTCGGGGACCACGTCGCCCGAGTACCGGTCTGAACGCGGGGGTATCCCAGAACGCCTCGTCGTCCTTGCTCATCGACCGGTGCCTGGCAACGGGGTGCCGGCGGCCGCGAGGTCGGCCAGGTCGGCGGACGGGTCTTCCTTCACGATGTCGAGCACCAGACGGGCACCGCCCGCGAACTGCTGCGCGACCACATCGGCAAACTGTTGGTATCGCCTGGTCCCGAGGCTCCTGGCGGCAGCCAAGTCCGGTCCAGATAGTTCCGGCAGGTACGCGGACCACATCCGCACGTAGGTCGCGAAGGCCTCAGAGAGTACGTCGACATCTCGCTGCTGACGGACCGCCGCTCGGCCGAGTCGGTCGAGCCGCCTCACGATGAGCTCGTTGTCCTTCAGGTCGCCGTCGAGATAATCCTGTAGCGCCGCCTGCACTACGGCGCTCTCGGTGCTGCCCTTTGCCGCGCAGTAGGCGTGCAGGCGCTGCTCGATGTCGGGGCTGACGTACGGGTGAATTCGCTTCGTCGATCGCATGGGAGGACCTCGCTTCCTGCCGACTCTGTCGACCGCGGGGCCGGAGAAGTTGCGTGGACGAGCGCGAAGAAGGGGGCGGGCAGAGGTAGGGCAAGATAAAGAGTGGGCGCCCTCGGGCAGTGAACTGCCCGGGCCCACTGGGAAAAATGTAGTGCCAGGCGGGCTCGCGATGGCGCCAGCGGCGAGCGCGGCACCGGGAATCGCTGCGGAATTCCGGGCGCTCAGACGTCCGTCACCGACGGAGACGGCTTCGGTCACGCCCTCGGGGCCAGTTGAGCACCGCGGTCCGTGGCTGGCAGCAGGTGCGCACGAGCCAGGCAACTTTTGGTCGCAACGTTCCGACCTCACCGCCAGAGCACAAAGCTCGCGGAGGTTCCGATGCGATACACGAACGACGACTACAAACTGTTGAAGGCCAATCTGGATCGTCTGCTGGAGGAGGAGCCCGAAGACGAGCGCATCACGAAGCAGCAGATGGTGCAAAAGCTCGCTTCCGGGATCGCGGCGCTTAGGAAGAAGGGCCACCGATTCGAAAAGATCGCGGCGAGGTTGGTCATACCGAATTTCAAGATCACGCCGGGTACGATGCGAAGCTGTCTCCGACGCGAAAAACGGGGAGGCCGACGGCAACCTGGGGTGCCGGCGGCAGCAGCGCCGGC
>JANPCZ010000025.1:0-2303 GCA_031431215.1 Myxococcales bacterium | reverse complement strand
GACCGCGAATATTGGTTCGGTTTCCACGAGGCCATCTCGACCCCCGATCCGTATTTCTGCCGGCCGATGTCCGAGGAAGAGACCTTCATGCCGGACGCGATCACGTGCCCGACCAAGATCTTCAACAGCGCCAAGGGTCGCTTCGCACCGGCCGAGGCCAAGACCTACTATCCGCCCCGCAATGATCTGCGTGCCTTCAACGATCGCGATTGCGACACCTCACCGGGTCGGGCCAACTGCGTCATCAGCGCCCGGACTTTCGAGCAACTCAACGATCTGGACGCCGTGGCCACGCCGACGCCGCGCTACGGTCAGCCGCATGTGGGAACCTGGCTGGTGCCGCCCGAGATCCCCGACGGCGACTACGCGCTGTGGGTCGAGATCAGCAAGGAATTCGACCAGAACACCTTCCACAAGTACGCGGCGTACACCGATCCCAATCTGAGTGACTCGGGCATCAAGAGCAATCAGGGTCAGCCTTCCGTCGTGTTCCGCGTGCCATTCAAACTGAGCCGCACGGTCGGCGATCAACGCTCGGCCGTCGATATCAGTGGCTACGGCGATGCGACCGGCAAGACCGGCGGTGTGCGCCCACCGGACGCGACCATCAGCGACACGCCGGGCTCGGGTCGCGGCCGGCTGCTGTCGTTAGCTCAGCCGTCGATCATTCCGGGCGGGGAGCCCCTCATGGGCCGCGTGATCGTGCAGACCGATTCGCCGCCGCCCATGACAATGCCGCCGCCGCCCGACGCAGGTGAGCCGCCGGCAATGCCGATCGAAGATGGCGGGGTTGCGCCCGTTGTTGCCGATGGGGCGATGCCAGTACCCGGTGGTGTGTTGCCGCCGCCGTCGCCGCCGCAACCGGGCGCCCGTTGCGAGTTGGCAGCGGTCGAGGCCAGCAATCTGGTCGTGCCAGCCAAGAGTATCGGGGCCGAGTCGGCGCAGGCCAGTTTCGTCGAGCCCGTCGGCCCCGCCCATGAGCTGATCGAGGAGTACCGCGTGCGCTACTGGACGGGCAACGACCACACCGCCCTAGCCTTCGCAGCGGGCAACCCGGCCGAGACCGTGCCGCGCGGTGCCCCCGGTCAGACCCGCTCGGTGGCACTGCCCGACCTCAAGGGCCTCAGCGTCTACACCGTCGGTGTGAAGCCGATGGGTGAGTGTGTGGATGGCAGGCTGACGTCGATCTCTTTCTCGACCAAGGAGCGGCAGTTCACCACGCTGTCGGGTTGCTTCATCGCCACCGCAGCGTATGGCTCGCCGCTCGGCGCTCAGCTGGACACGCTTCGCGGGCTGCGCGATCGTGCCCGCGCCGCCCGGCCCGGTGGCGCCTTCGCCGCCGCCGCCGTGTCTTTGTACGAGCGCGGGAGCCCGCCGCTGGCCGACCTGCTGCGCGACGCCGACCCCGCTCGCGCAGCCGTGCGGGCTGTGCTGGGCCCCATGGTCGGGCTCGCGGCGGCGCTTGCGACGGCGACTACTTCTCCATCATCTCGCTGACGCTGCGCCCGCCGTGGATGCGCAGGATGGCTTCGCCGAACACCTTGGCGGTGGACAGCACCTTCAGGTTGGGTAGCGCGCGCAGCTTGTCGTCGGGTACCGGCACGGTGTCGGTGACCACCAGCTCATCCAGGCGCGCCTCGAGCAGACGTGCGACGGCGGGGCCCGAGAACACCGCGTGGGTGACGCCGACGCTGACCCGGCGCGCGCCGAAATCGCGCAGGATGCGGGCGGCCTCGGCGATGCTGCCGCCGGTGGCGATCTCGTCGTCGTAGATGATGGCGTCCTTGCCGCGGGCGTCGCCGATAAGCACGGTGCTGACCGCGCGCTCGCTGTCGTCGAGCCGGCGCTTGTCGATGACCGCCATGGGCAGGCGCAACCGCTTGGCGAAATGGCCGGCGATCTTGCCGGCGCCCGCGTCGGTCGCCACCACCACGCTGTTGGACAGGTCGGTCTTCACGAAGTGCTTCCTCAGGATCGGTGTCGCTAGCAATTGATCGGCGGGCTTGCGGAAAAAGCCCAGGATCTGCGGCGCGTGCAACGTCATGGTCAGGACACGGTCAGCGCCTGCGGTTTCCAGCAGGTCGGCCATCAGGCGCGCCGTGATCGAAATGCGCGCCTCGTCCTTCTTGTCGCTGCGGGCGTAGGGGAAATACGGCAACACCGCGGTGATACGGGCCGCGGACGAGAACTTGAGTGCGTCGATCAGGATCAAGAGTTCGACGATGTGATCCGACAGCGGCGGCGCCGAGGTCTGGATCACGAATACGTCAGAGCCGCGGACGTTTTCCTCGATCTTGATCTTG
>JANPCZ010000024.1:0-1779 GCA_031431215.1 Myxococcales bacterium | reverse complement strand
GAAAAACGGCAGGCGGTCGATGAGTGGCACGGCGGCGGCAAGACCCGAGACATGGGGAAACCGCCCGACGGTGCGGTAGCGGCCGTAGCCGGCGAACAGCTCATCGCCGCCGTCGCCGGTCAGCACGACTTTCACATGTTTGGCGACCTCGCGGCAGACGACCACCGTGGGTACGGCCGAGCTGTCGCCGAAGGGCTCGCTGTACGCACCCAGGGCAAGTACCGTCTGTGCGACGGCGTCGTCGCGCACGGTGATCTCGTGATGGTCAGTCTTGTGCATGTCGGCCACCAGGCGTGCCCAGGACAGCTCGTCGTCCGGGCGGCCGAACCCGACCGAGAATGTCTTGACCCCGGGCCCCAGCTGCTTCGCCATGGCACCCACCACCACCGACGAGTCGATGCCGCCCGACAGCAGGGCCGCCAGCGGCACATCGCTGCGCAGCCGCAGGCGCGTGGCTTCTTCGAGTGTCGCTCGGATCTGCGCCGTCAGATCCGTCGGCGCAACTGGCCGGCTGCCCGGCTCGGGCGGCAGCCAGTAGCGACGCGCGACCGGGCCCTTGTCGTCGACGGTCAACGTGTGACCGGCGGGCAGCTTGCTCACGCCCTGGTAGATCGTCCGCGGCGCCGGGATGTACAGGAGTTCGAGGTAGTCCGACAGGGCCGTCCGGTCGATGTCGCCCACCGGCACGCCCGCCGCAACAAGCGCGCCCAGCTCGGAGGCGAAGCTGAAGACCCCGTTTCGCCACGCATAGTAGAAAGGCTTCTTGCCGAAACGATCGCGCGCGCAGAACAGCCGTTGCCTGCGCGCGTCCCAGATCGCGAACGCGAACATGCCGCGCAGGCGGCCGAGCATCGCTTCGCCCTCGTCCTCGTAGAGGTGCAGCAGCACCTCGGTGTCCGATTCGGTTCGGAAAGTATGGCGCCCGCGCAGCTCGGCGCACAGTTCGCGGTAGTTGTAGATCTCGCCGTTGAACACGACGGCGAGCGTCCGGTCCTCGTTGAACTGGGGCTGCGCCCCGCCGCCCACATCGATGATCGAGAGCCGGCGGTGGCCTAGTGCCACGGGTCCGTCGCTGAAGAAGCCTTCGCCGTCGGGGCCGCGGTGGCCTAGCGCGGCGGCCATCCGGCGCACCGCCGCCGGATCCACCGACGGAAACGCAAGCTGGCCGGCGATGCCGCACATGGGAGTTCCCGGGACTCTAGCGACCCACCGTCGAGGGTGCTAGTTGATCTCGCGCGACGACTATTCGGCCGACCGCATGAACATTCTCATCAATGCCACTTCGGCCCGTCTGGGCGGAGGTATCACGGTCATCCGCAACCTGCTCACGGGGTTCCTGGCCACGGACGACGGGCAGCATCGCTACAACGTCGTCGCGCACGCGGAGATCTGGCCGCGGATCGATCCGGGCGACGGGCGCGTGTGGTTCGTGCCGTCGCCACTGGGCGGCCACGGCGGCATCGGGCGCGTGCTGATGGAACACGTCGAGCTGCCGCTGCGGGCGGGGTTTCAACGCGCCGACGTGGTGCTGTGTCCCGGTGGCATGGCGGTTCCGGCAAGCCCGGTGCCTCAGGTCGTGATGTTCCAGAACATGGCGCCCTTCGATAGGGACGTGCTGCGGCGCTACGCCCCGGCGTACCGCAAGCGCCTGCTGGCGCTGCGCTACGGGGGGCTGCTCTCGGCGCGCCTCGCGAAGCGCACAGTCTTCATCTCGGACTTCGCGCGTGGGGTCATCGAGCCGCTGCTCGGCGCAGCGAGGACACGCGCACGCCGGATCTA
>JANPCZ010000023.1:0-2718 GCA_031431215.1 Myxococcales bacterium | reverse complement strand
GGCGCACGGTGGGGCCCGAGCATCCGTCGACGGCACGTGGCATGGCCAACGTGGCGATGTGGCGGATGGAAGCGGGCGACTACGCGGCGGCCGAACCACTGCTGCGCGAGGCGCTGCAGTTGCAACGGAAACTGCTCGGCGATGAGCACACGGATGTCGCTGGCGCGCTGACCGTGCTGGCCACTCTTCTGGTCGAGACCGGGCGCTTCGAGGAGGCGCGGGCCGCCGCAGCGGAAGCACGGGCGATCTGCCTGCCGGCGCTGGGCGCTGCCGACTGGCGCACCGCGGCCGCCAGCAGCACCGAGGGCGCCGCGCTGCTGGGCCTCGGGCAGACCGCGCAGGGTGCCAAGCTGTTGCTCGAAGGGCTGGCGGCGCTGCAGGCCGACGTCGGGGCGTTACCCCTTAACGTCAACAACGCCGCGCGCTGGGCGGCCGACTACCACCTCAAGCGCGCCGGCGCGACGTAACGGTGTGGGCTGACATAATCTCCCGCCCGTGCCGGCCGCCAGGTCACTTAGATCAAGCCAATTTGTGATAGCGTTCACACCCTGAAATCGTCGCAAACCGAACCGCGACGTCACGCACACAGCAAGGTAATTCAAGCCATGACTAAGAAATTCACCTTGATTGCCGGTCTAGCGGCGCTGTTCGCCGTGGGATCGGCGCCCGCTGAAGCCGCCTGTCCCACCAATACCTTGGTGGCTACCGCCATCAACGACGAAACCGGTCATACTTTCTTTCTGTACAAGGCCCTGGGAATTACCTGGGACCAGGCTCAAGAGTGTGTCACTGGTCTCTTGCAACAGGGAGGTGCGACGGCGCACCTGGCGACCATCACTTCCTCCAGCGAGAACCAATGGATCGTTGCTCAGTTGCTGGAGCAAGCCAACCCCCCCCTGGCGCAGAGTCAGGCCTGGGTCGGTGGATTCCAGGAAACTGGCGCTGCAGAACCCCGCGAGGGCTGGCGTTGGGTGAACAACGAAGGGCCGATTCCGGTTCCGGGGTCGACCGTAACGCTCGGCTACAGCAATTGGGAGGCGAGCGAGCCCAACAATACCGGCGGCGTCAGCGTCAATGAGCGGCACCTGACGCTTGGCCGGTACGCCGACCTCGGCCTCTGGAATGACGAAGGCGCGTCGCCCGGTTCGATCGGCGGCTTCATTGTCGAGTACGACACGCCTCGCACTTCGGTTGCTGGTTGCACCACTGACGGCACTACGGTCTGCAAGACTGTCGAAGGGCAGACGCTGACCTTCCCGCCGGGGACGTTTACCGAGGGCAGCAGTTTCACGTTCACGGCATATGAATTCACCGACCCGCGGGTCGACGCAGGCGGAAGGTGTGTCGGCATCGGCGGAGTTCGCGGCCCGCTGACTCTGTTTGCTGACCCGGCGTTCAATTTGCCAAACGGCCCGGACGGAAGCGGCGCGCTGGTGATCCCGGAGTACCTGTGCGGTTCCCCCAAATTCCTGGTCATCAGGGCGCAGGGGACAGGCATCACAATTCCCAGGGGCGTCGTAGTCACCAAGAGCGAGACGTCGGTGATCTTGCCGGGCAACCTCTTCGACTGTGGCTATCCCGTTCCGATCTCTGCCGACGTGAGCCCGCAGAAGCTGGATGTCGGCGTGTGGCAGTCCCTGGACCGGACCGAAATGTGGGAGTACCTGCCGACGGTCCCGGTCGCACGCTTTGCCGGTACTGCGACCGAACTCACGACCGCTTGCGGCAGCACCTTGATCAAGACCCGCACCAAGTCCAACTTCGTGGTCGGCCTGCACATTGACTTTGGAGACACCGTCGATTTTGGCAGCCCGGCTGAGTACAACGAGATGGTCGCGTTGACCAAATACAAGATCTCGCTGGTGCGGCAGTCGGTGGTCGATGCCCGCGCCAAGGGTAGGATTTCGAGTGCGAACGGGCAGGCCATGCTTTCGCTGCTGGACAACGCGAAGGCCGCCCTCATCGCAAACGACCCAGTCACCGCGCGCAAGAAAACCCAGGATTTCCTGAAGAAGGTGGGTTCGTCCACGTACTCGACGAACCTGACGAATCCTTTCAACTACAATGGCGATCACCTGTCGCGCGGCGAGAACATCCTGTTTACGCTGAACCAGAAGGTCATTCCGTTCAAGCCTGTCCCATGACCTGACGCCAGACGAAGCCCGTGGCTCGAAGCACGGGCTTCGTCGTTCCCTGGGTCAGCCCTGGCTGACCCCTCAGCGCGCCGCAGTGGCTCCCCGCGGCAGCACGTTCTACAGGTCAGCCAGTCATCCGGCTTTGCGACAGCTTCCCGGGCCACCCTCTATTTGAGGCGAGAGGCCGGAATGCCGCGACCAGAGCCAGTGCGCAAGGACGCGCTTGCCACTAGTTTGGGCGCTACATTCACCTAAGAGGTTCGAATGACTGCGTCCCTGCGGAAGTTTGCAGCCCTCGGCTGCGGCCTCGTGATGCTCGGCTTCGCCGCTACGCTGCCCATCCGCGCCGAGGAGCCGGCCGCGGCGCCCGCGACCGAAGACACGCGCCTCGCGGCGTTCTTCGAGGACGTGTTCCAGCGCAGCCTGAAGGACAGCCCGCTCTTCCAGTCCTACCTCGGCATGAAGGGACCGGACTACGGCAAGTGGAATGACCTGTCGGACGAGGAGGCGCAGCGCCAGGACCAGCTGAACAAGCAGGACCTCGAGCGGCTGCACTCCGGGTTCAAGGTTGAGCAGCTCTCCG
>JANPCZ010000022.1:0-1812 GCA_031431215.1 Myxococcales bacterium | reverse complement strand
AGGAGATCGGCGCCGGGCTGTATATTGCGGAATACACGGTCAAGAACCACCTCAAGCGCATCTACGTCAAGCTGGGCGTTACCGATCGGACCGAGGCCGCCATGGTCGCGGCTCAGCGCGGGATCATCGACGTCTCATAGGGTCGCGGCCGTCAGCGTCGACGCGCCGCCTGAATCGGGATCCGACGCGCAACCTCCCGTCGCGACGGGCCATGTCCACAAGGGCTAATGGCAATGCGCCAGACCGAGCCATAGACAGGGCCGCTCGGCAAACCACACTATGGCGCACACTCGGTGGACTCGCTCCACGAGCGGTAGGTGCTCGCTCGCTCGCCACACGTGGAGGAATCACGATGAGAGAACTCGGCCGTTGCAGCCGTCTTGCCTTCGAGGGCTCGGACTCTCGGTGTTGAAGTGAGGTCCCTCATGTCGCGTGTGTTCGGTCGAATTATCGTGGTGGCAGTCCTTTGCGCGCTGCCGAAGCTGGCACTGGCTCAGGGCGGAGCCACCGGCAGCGTCGTCGGTTACGTGTTCGACCAGGGCGGCCAGCCCTTGAAGGGCATCAAGATCATCGCCAAATCGGACACCCAGATTGGCGGCGGCAGAACGGCCTATACCAACGACGAAGGTTTCTTCCGTTTCGTCGGCCTCTTGCCCGGTACGTTCGAGGTCAGCGCCAGCGCCAAGGGCTTGCGGACGGTGCTTCAGAAGGGCATTGCAGTGGGCGTGAGTTCATCGGCCGAGGTCAACTTGGTGATGGAAGTCGAGTCGCAGCAACTTGAAGAGGTGAAGGTCATCGAGAAGGCGCCCATCGTCAGCGTCACAAGCTCCGTCATCAAGGAGGTGTACGACGCGGAGTTCGTTGACAGCCTGCCGCTCGACGACAAGACGGCGATCGAGGCTTTCATCGGCAATGACGTGCCGGGCGCGGTCTCAGTTAGCGCCCGGACCACGCGCATTCGCGGCGGCGGCGGCAACCAGAACGCGTTCCGGGTCGATGGTTTCTACATGAACGGCCAGAGGGTCACCCACAAGGCTCTGGCCGCCTTCGAGGTGCAGACCGCAGGCTACGGCGCCGATGGCGCAGCGTATTCGGGCGGCGTGGTCAACATGGTCACCAAGTCAGGGTCCAACAAGTTCGAGTTCGACGTGACCGCGCTCCTCACGGACAGCTACTTCCGTTTCTTCACGGTCGAAGCGATCGACAACACCCAGCACGCCTGGGTCTATAACCTTAACCCCAGTTTTTCAGGGCCAATCATCAAGGATCGGCTGTGGTATTACGCCAACATCGAGACCCGCAGCGAGGTGAGGGCCAGCGAGAAAGACCCGACCGGCATCGCGCCCACCCCGCGCAAGTTTTCCACCGGCAACCTGCGCGGGTCGGTGAAGTTGACCTACCAGGTCAGCCCGCGCAACAAGCTCCAGAGCATCTTCCAAATGAACCGCCGGTTCGCCAAGAACAACGTGACCGGCTTTGGGGTCGAGCAGGACGCACAGGGCAAGCTGGACAACTCGGACGGCATGGTAGGCGTCATCTGGGAGTCGATGTTGACCGACAACGTGCTGTTTCGTACCCAGGTCGCCCTGCAGCAGTTCAATGCAGATCTCGCGCCCGAACGATGCCGCAACTCGCCCGAGGATTGTGACCACATCTACCCCATCACGCAGTCGTTCCCGCGCCTTCAAACCCTGCAGAACTACCCGCGGCACCAGCTGGACACCTCGCAGACCATCGAGTTCATCAACAAGTTTGAGTGGTTCGGCAGCTCGAAGGTTTTCGGCGACCACAACGTCAAGCTCCAGGACACCC
>JANPCZ010000021.1:0-30602 GCA_031431215.1 Myxococcales bacterium | reverse complement strand
ACCGATGCAACCGCTAGCCATCGGGACCACATCTCGCGCGGCGTCTACGCTGCCATCAATCACGCTGGCGTCACGCGCGCCGCCCGCGCCGCCGGACGATGCGCCAGCGCCGGCGCCTCCTGCGGCACCACCAGCTGTCGGGCCACCCGTCCCGCCCGCACCGCCGGTCGAACCATCGCGGCCGCCGGTGGCCATTCCGGCACCGCCACCTGTCGAAGCCGATCCACCACGACCGCCCCCTCCCCCTCCGCCGGACGGACTGACGCCGCCCCCTGCGCCGCCGTCGCCGGTGCTCGAGTTTCTGTTGCAGCCGAGCAGGGCAATCGCAAGGGCAGTGGCAGATACCAGCGACCGCGATTGAATGCGATGGGCGATAGTGGTCGCTCTTCCAGATACAAGGAGGAACCAACCATGACATCCGATCAGATCCGGTTCACTGACGGTGCCGGCTACGAACAATACATGGGCCACTGGAGCCGACTGGTCGGTGACCGGTTCATCGACTGGCTCGCTCCGGCATCGGGTCTGCGGTGGCTCGACATCGGCTGCGGCAACGGCGCCTTCACTGAGCTCATCATCGACCGGTGTGCGCCGACGTCTGTCGACGGGATCGACCCGTCGGAGGAACAGCTGGCGTTCGCCCGCACGCGGCCTGCCGCGCGAATCGCGCAATTCCGTAAGGGCGATGCCATGGCGTTGCCCTATCCCGACGACTCGTTCGACGTGGCGGTCATGCCATTGGTCATTTTCTTCGTTCCCGAACCGGTGCGGGGCGTCGCCGAGATGGCACGCGTGGTCTCCCCGGGCGGAACCGTCAGCGCCTACGCCTGGGACATGATTGGTGGCGGGTTCCCTTATGAAACGCTGCTTGCAGCGATGCGCGGCCTGGGCGTTGCCGTTCCGAACCCGCCGAGTCCTGATGCTTCCCGGCTGGACGTCATGCGCAGCTTGTGGACGGGTGCGGGCCTGGAAGCGGTCACAACCCGGGAGATAACCGTGCAACACTCGTTCACTGATTTCGCCGACTACTGGGCGACGGTCCTCAAAGGACCAAACGCGGGGCCGCGACTCGCCGCAATGGCACCTGCCGAGCGCGACTTGCTCAGCGCGCAGATGCGTGCCCACTTGCCGGCAGATGCCGCTGGCCGCATCACCCTCCAAGCGCGGGCCAATGCGATTGGCGGTCGGGTGCCGCGGTAGTTTCAGGCGCGCAGCCCCCGCGGCGGCAGCGATGGCGGATGCCGGTGCAGAACCCTGGCGCGCGGGCCGCTGGTGGGCGAGAACGAAGCCCATGTCCATTCACGAAGTGTTCAAGTCGAAGGGCCCAAGTGGCTTCGGGTATGGCTCGACCGCCGAGCAGGTGACGGACGGCCTGTCTCTGGAAAGCAAGACCTACCTCGTCACCGGCTGCAACTCAGGACTCGGGCTTGAGTCGCTTCGGGTGCTGGCGCTGCGAGGCGCTCGGGTGGTAGGCACGGCCCGGACCGTGGAAAAGGCGAAGGCGGCTTGCGACGCAGTTCAGGGCAGTACCGTGCCGCTGGCCTGTGAGCTGTCGGACCCGACCAGTGTGCGCGCGTGCGTGGAAGCGGTGAAGCGCGAGAGCATCACGCTCGACGGCATCATCTGCAACGCGGGCATCATGGCCTTGCCAAAGTTGGAGCAGACCTTCGGCTACGAGCAACAGTTCTTCACCAACCACATCGGTCACTTCATGCTCGTTATCGGTCTGCTCGGGCAGCTCACCGAGACCGGCCGGGTCGTGGTGCTCAGCAGCGGGGCTCACGCCTTGGCGCCGAAGGAGGGCATTCAATTCGACAACCTCTCGGGGGCGAAGGGCTACAAGCGCTGGGGCAACTACGGGCAGAGCAAGCTGGCCAACGTGCTATTCGCGAAGGAACTCGCGCGCCGGTTCGCCGGGACGAAGAAGACTGCCAACGCCGTGCACCCCGGTGCCATCCGCACCAATCTCTGGAGGCACATGAACCCGATCGCTGGATTCGTCTTCGGGCTGGTCGGGCCGCTGGTGCTCAAGAGCGTGCCGCAGGGGACCGCGACCCAGGTCTTCGTCGCGACGCATCCCTCGGTCGCCTCAGTCTCGGGTGAGTACTTCGCGGACTGCAACGTTGCGAAGGCGCGCGCCGATGCCAGCGATGCCGCGATGGCGAAGAAGCTGTGGGAGGTGTCCGAGAAGATCGTTGCCGAAGTCACCGCGAAATAGCGCAACCGAACGAGGAAGCCGCGCGTGCGCAGGTCAGCGGCGCCCGCCACGCCAGCCACCCCGGCCGCTCGAACCCCCGCCCGAACGCGGTGCCGCGCTGGGAGCAGAGCCGCGCCAGAAGTTGCCTCCGCCACCTCGTGGCGCCGGCGCGAAATAGCGTCCGCCGTAGTAGCCCCGGTTACCGAAGCCGCTGTAGTAGCGCGGATAGTACGGATAGTAGCCGTAGGGCCGGTACCACCAGGGGCCAAATCCGCCGTAGCCGCCCCAGTAATCGCCGTACCACCACCATGTCGGGCCGAAGGCCATGGTAATGCCCTGACGGTACACGGGCCGGTAGTACGGATGCTGCGGATCGGCCCCCGACGCATGCAGGAACTCGGTGGTCTGCGCGATCACCTCGTCGCCGCGGTGAAGCTGCCACGACAGTGCGGTGGTCGGCGGAAAAACCTGGTCCGGCAGCGCGAAGTACAGATCCAGAAACCCGCGCGCTCCCGGCGCGACGGTCAGGGTCGGGCCTCCGGCCGATGACTGCGCAAACGCCGGCAGCGCCGGTTGGCCGCCGCCGATGCTGAGGCTTTGCTCATGGGCGCCCACGGTCCACGGGTTTGCATCGCCCTCGTTCTCGGCCGCCACGCGCACGTGCAAGTAGAAGGATGGCCCCTGCGCAACCGCCAGGGTCTCGCCGCCCAAGGACACGACGTGAAAGCGTCCCTTGGCATCCTTACCGGGGATCGGATAGGACGCAGTGGCGGGACCTTCCTGCGTCCCCCCTTCGGCCATTCCTTCCGTCGTGCCGACGGCCTGGTAGTCCATCTCCGTCTGGAGGTGTGCGCAACCAGCCGCAGTCACAGCCGCCGCCGAAAGTGTCACGATCAAACGCATGATGGCCATGTTGCTATCCCCCTAGAAGAAAGCGAGCGTGAGATTCAGAGCGGCCGCCTGCCACCATTCGCTTCCCGCGTACCGGGTAGCGCTCCCGGTTGCCTCCAGGCCCAGCGCCACGTCGCGAGTCTGCACCAGCTCGAACCCTACGCCCGCCAGATACGAAGTGCCGTGTGTCCTCGGCGAAAACGTACCGAAGTCCGTCTCCTCTTGAAGTGACGCCAGGCCAATGCCCCCTCTCAGGTAGAAGCGCTGGAGGAAGTGAAACTGCAGCCCGAACGACCATATCTGCTGCGACAGCCAAGCACTGGTGTTGGTCGTGATGTCCTTGCTGCTGGCGCCGGCTCCCTCGAAACCGACAAACAGGGACAGATTCGGAGCGATGCCGAAGGCCAGGCGAAACAAGTTGTATGACAGCGCCGGATCGCTTTCGCGCGCGCCGTTCGCGCTGTACCCGAACAGAGCTCCAGGACCGATGGCCAGCGTCAGGCTGATCGGCCGGTACACGCCGTGGGGCGGTGGCGATGGATAGCCCGGGTAGGCGGGATAGGCCGGATAGCGCCCGTATCCCCGCACCCGACGGAGGTTGGGTGGCGGAGGCGGTTGCGGGTTGCCGCTAGGTGAAGAAGGCGCACCGGCGATGGGAGGCGGCGGGGGAATGTGTGGCGGCGTCGCGATAGGCGCCTTCTCGGTCGCGGGCGCAACCGCTGCTTCCTGAGCGCTGCCGGACGAAGCCAGCACCGCAGACAACAATCCCGCCGCGAGTCCCAAAGTCGATAATGTTCTCATGGCATTTCTCAAACCAAGATACCAAGCATCGAGCGTGCCAGCTTCCCGTAACATGACACATGGATCGGCGTTGGGTTGGGTTGGGTTGCCCCAACGGGGCAAAAGCCCCTCGGGTCAGGTCGCGAACGCGAACTCTGGCGATCGGAGCAGGCGACGCCACTCCGACATCGCTGTGCGCACCTCGCGCTTCACGCCGCGCAAGTCATCACGCAGAGTGCGCGCATTCCCGGCCCAACGGATCCCGACGGCAGTCGACGCGGTTTCATACCGGTGCAGCAACTCGCTCCATCGTGACAGCGCTGCGTCGAACGCGGCACGCGCGTCTTCGAGGCGCTGGTACGCCACCGGATGAAGCCTACGCCGCTCGATCCGACGCGCTTCCATGTGCAGCCGCGCTCGAAGAATGACCGGAGCAGGCGTTCGCTTGAGGTTGCGCGTGATTCCCAGCGCCGCCATCACGCGCACCGACCACTTGGACGGATCGAACTGGTGCGGCAGCACACCGTTGCGATAGTCGCGCGGGAAAGTGTGATGGAAGTTGTGGTAGCCCTCGCCCATGGAGACCAGTGCGGTCACGAAGCTATCGCGCGATGAATCGCGATCCGAGTAGGGCTGCGATCCGAGCATGTGCGCGAGTGAGTTTATTGAAAACGTCGCCTGGTAGACGACGATGAGGCGGCCGAATCCGCCGAAAATCAATCCGCCCCACGGATCGCCGCAGGCGAATCCCAGCAAGAGTGGCAAAGCGAAGCCGACCAAACCACCAATGAGAAAACTATAGCGCTCCTGCCACCGGACCAGCGGATCGGCGTCCAGATCGCGGACCGGGGTCATCGGGATGGCCGGGTTGTCCTTCCGCAGCACCCAGCCGACGTGTGAGTACCAGAAGCCCCGGCGCGCATCGTAAGGATCCAGATCGCTGTCGACTCGGCTGTGGTGGCGGCGGTGCTTCGATGCCCATTCCCTGGCCGACGTCTGGAAGGAGGCCGCGCCAAACGCGAGCAGAAACAGACGCAAAGCGGGATGCGCTTCGAAGGCCCGGTGAGCGAACAGCCGGTGGTACCCGACCGAGATGCTCCAGATGGTGACGGTCGTCAGGATCGCGCCGATGATGACCGCGGACGGCGTGACCCCGTGAACCGCGGCGTAAACCGCAATCGCCGCCAACCCGCCCACGTGGACGATCAGCAGAAACGACAGATTGAGCCAGGAAACCGGCATCACTACGCGCGCTGCGACTGGCTTCACCGCACTTTCAAGGATGCGCGATGAAACCAGCGACGCCAGGGCTTCTCGCACCGAATTCGAGATCCGCCACGAGCGGCAGGTGATCCGAGGCGCGACGGGCGATGTCAAGCCGCGAACGCTCGACGCGAATCAGACGCACGGCTCCACGTACATACACTCCATCAAGTGCCCGCAAGGGCGCATACGCCGGGAACGTCGCGGTCACCTGGCGCGGACCTACCAACCCAGCGGGCACCAGCAGCTTGGGGCCCAGTGTCCCCCACACGTCATTGAAGTCGCCGCCCAGGACAACCGGCGTCAGCGGATCGAGAGTGGCGAAGGGATGGCTAGCAAGGAAGCGGCGAATCTGCAGCTTCCTTTCCAGCCCCGAAAGGCCCAGGTGCAGATCATAGACATGCAACGTGCGCACGCGGCCCGCAGCGATGCGCACACGAATT
This sequence comes from Myxococcales bacterium, assembly GCA_031431215.1. Lineage (GTDB taxonomy): Bacteria > Myxococcota_A > Polyangia > Fen-1088 > Fen-1088 > JANPCZ01. The sequence goes on along the minus strand of JANPCZ010000021.1, from coordinate 25,028 downwards.
CGAGCATGAAGAACGCCCCGGCGTTTCTTGGGCCCGATGGTGAGGTCGATGTTTTGCGCCATGGTGATCGGGTGGCGGCTGAGGATGGCGTTGCCGTACTCGCCACCGCCGCGAACCTTGACGTTGCCAAAGAAGGCCCGGTGCCTATAGCCCAGCGCCGACCCCAGGACATCGACTTGCCGATCGCCGTTTGATCGCCGCGCCAGGGAATCGACTTCCTGCAAGAGCACGATGTCCGGATCGTAGTGCGCGATGGTTGCGATGATGCGGCTGGGGTCATAACGCCGGTCGAGACCCCCGATGCACTTGTGGACGTTGTAGGTGACGACGCGAAGCCGCACGAGCAGAATTGCTGCAAGGGGAAGGCCGCAGGGCGCCGTTGGCGTCCGCGCGCGGCCCGTGATGCGCGCACGATTAGCGCCGTCGACTGGCCGCCACTGCATCGCTTGCGCGAATGGCTCGGTGGCGGCGCACGATGTCCTTGGTACGGGAGACGCTGACGGTCGGAGCTTCGCCGATGTCGCGCCACAGTCGTTGCAAGGTCTGATGATCATCGACATGCTCTACTGGTTCGTGTACCTGCGCCGCAGAAACTGAGCCGGCGCGCAAGCCCTGCGCCTGTTCAGCCGGCGTCGGCAAAAGATGCCGGGCCGCCGGGGCCCGTGCGCCCAGGCAACGCGGCCCAATGGTTGCGTAGCAATCCGGTGATGGAAGCAATCGCCGACCACGACCCGGTATGTGGGATGCCGGTCGATGCCAGCTCGACCCTGCGGGCGAACCACGCCGGCCGTGAGTATCTGTTCTGTTCCGCGCTCTGCCGCGACGAGTTCCTGCGCGCGCCCACGTCCTTCGTCGCGGCCGAGCCGCCCGCGGCGGATAGCGACAGCAGGCAGCGAAAGGTCGCGTACTTCACCATGGAAATCGCCGTCGATTCTGGGATGCCGACCTACTCGGGCGGGCTCGGCGTGCTGGCCGGTGACATGGTTCGCTCGTGCGCCGACCTCGCGGTTCCGCTGGTCGCGGTGACGCTGCTTCACCGGCGCGGCTACTTCAGGCAGGTGCTCGATTTCCACGGTGGCCAGCGCGAAGAGCCGGTCGAGTGGTCCCCGGACAGCCACCTGCAGCCGTTGCAGCCAGCCGTCAACGTGACCATCGAGGGCCGCCGGGTCCGCGTCGGAGCCTGGCAACACGAAGTGGCCGGGAGCGACGGCGCCAGTGTCCCGGTGATCTTCCTCGACACCGACGTGCCCGAAAACAGCGCGTTCGACCGATCGCTGTCCGGCACGCTGTACGGGGGCGACGAGCGCTACCGGTTTTGTCAGGAGGCGATTCTTGGCATCGGCGGGGTGCGAATGCTGCGGGCGCTTGGCTACGCGGGGATTGAGAAGTACCACCTCAACGAGGGCCACGCAGCGCTCGCGCCCCTGGAACTGCTGCGCGAACTCAACGCCGGACGACCCGAGGGTGACTGGCGCCTGGCCGAAACCCAGGCACGCTGCGTGTTCACGACCCACACCCCAGTCGCAGCCGGGCACGATCAGTTCGAGCGCGCCCTCGTGGACCGGGTGCTCGGCAGCCTCGTGCCGCCGCGGACCCTTGCCATGCTGGGCGGGGCCGAGCGGCTGAACATGACCTCGCTGGCGCTCAACCTGTCCCACACGGTCAACGGCGTCGCCCGCCGGCACGCCGAGGTGTCGCGCGCGATGTTCCCCGGTTACGGCATACACCACGTCACGAACGGCGTGCACTCGCGGACCTGGACCAGCCCAAGTTTCCAGCGGCTGTTCGAACGCCACTTGCCTGGTTGGGCGTCGGATCCGGCATTGCTTCGCAACGCCATGAGCATTCCGGGACACGAGTTGTGGCAGGCGCACATCGTCGCCAAGGCCGACCTCCTGGCTGCGGTGCACAACCGCTGTGGACGCGCGCTGGATCCCGAAGCACTCACCATCGGCTTCGCTCGGCGGGCGACCCAATACAAACGGCCCGATCTCATTCTGTCCGACCTACGCCGGCTGCGCGCGGCGACTGACGCTGGTCCGTTGCAGTTGATCTTCGCCGGCAAGGCCCACCCCAGGGACGAGCCGGGTAAGGCGCTCATCCGGCGCGTGTTCGAAGCCGCGCGCGAGCTCGGTAACGACGTCCCGGTCATCTACCTGCCGGACTACGACCTTGATCTCGCCAAACTCCTGGTCGCGGGCACCGACCTGTGGCTCAACACGCCACTGCGGCCACTGGAAGCGTCGGGAACCTCCGGCATGAAGGCCGCGCACAACGGCGTTCCGAGTTTCAGCGTGCTCGACGGATGGTGGCTCGAAGGCCACGTCGAGGGCGTGACCGGCTGGGCCATCGGCCCGCGTGTGCCCACGTCGGACCCGGCAGAGAGCAGTGCGCGAGACATCGACGACCTCTACGCCAAGCTGGCGCAGGTCATCGCGCCCATGTTTCACCACGAGCGCGAGCGTTGGACCGACGTCATGAAGCACGCAATTGCGCTCAACGCGTCCTTCTTCAACACGCACCGGATGGTGCAACAGTACGTGACCAATGCGTACCTTTGATGCGGGCATTGGCTACACGCGATTGACAGGTCAACGCTCATGTCGGCCGATGAGGATAGAGGGCGAAACCGGCAGTCAACAGTGCGGTGAGCAAGACCCGTTTGGTTTCCATGTCCTCGCGAGAAGCAGGACGCAGGCCGTGGATTGCCCGTCAGGCCCGCCGCTGCGCCGGTCCACGTTTGCCGCAGATCTTGCGTTGCGGGGGCTTGGCGACTGCCCGATGCGCAGAATCCGCGCGCGAGCAGTGGCGTGAAGCGCGCGGCTGCGGGCGCCATCGGCTGGTCTGGAAGGTGCACACAGAGCCAGCGGAGGCGGCGGATCATGCGCACTATTCTGGCAACCGACTTTTCCCCCTGCTCCCGCGCTGCGACCCGACACGCGGCGCAGGTGGCCAGCTTGTGGCGGGACTCGCTGCTGCTGGTTCACGTGGTCCACACGCCGCCGGCGGGGTCGGCCCATATGAGGGTTGCTCTCGCGCCCACGCAGACCGAACTCATGCGGCAGGCCGAGCGCGACATAGCGCTCGAGATCGCCGAGCTAAGCCACACGGGCGTCGAAGCCGGGTCGCTGATCCTCGTGGGACCTCCGGGCCCCAGCATCGTTGATGTGGCTCGTCGCGATCCCACCCGGATGGTGGTCATGGGCACTCACGGCCGCCGGGGCGCCTCGCACCTGCTGTTTGGCAGCGTCGCCGAGCAAGTGGCCGAGACCGCGCCCTGCCCCGTGATGGTTGTTCCGGAAGTCCAGGCACCAGGAACTGCACTGCGGACGGAGGGACCCTCGCGGGTGGTGGCCAGCGTTGATCCCGGTCGTGGCGGCGACGCCGTGCTCGATTGGCTGGCGAGTCTCCGGCAGATGGTGCCTTCTGATGTCACCTTCGTCCGTGGCTACGCGCCCGACGACGAGGGCGCTCGCTACGGCATCGCCGAGCGTTGGCTGGCAAGTGAAGGTCACCCCGCCCTGGTTGCGCTGCTCGAACGGGATCTGAGAGCCCGGATTGGCGAATTGTCCGGCAGGGGCGCAACGAGTTGCCAGTTCTTCGCCCACCACCGTGGCGCTCCGGATCCCTTGATCGGTGCAACACAGCTTCTGGCGCCCGATCTCCTGGTCGTCGCCCAGCGCTCCCAGGGTCGAGGCTCGTGGGCAGCGTCATCGCTGCGCGAGGCTCGCGTCCCGGTGGTGATCGTGCCGATGAATGCGGCGCAGCCACGGCGTGCCCACATTCCCGAGACGCGCTCCTTGCTGATCGCAACGGATCTGTCTGACCTCGCGAACGCGGCCATTCCGCGCGCCTACTCTGTATTGCGACGAGGCGGCGTCATCGACCTGTGTCACGTGCACGAGAGCGGCCCCGGCTCGGCCCGGATGGCCGACGAGTCCGGCGAGCCACCACTTGATGCCGAGGCGCGGGACGAGGTGGAACAGCGCCTGCGGCAACTGGTTCCCGCGCAGGCTGAAGCGCTGGGTATCAACACCAGGATCTGGGTCGTCGAGGCTCGTGGCGCGGCCGAAGCGATCGTGCAAACCGCCGAGCGCCTGGGCGTCGATATGATCGCCCTCGCCACCCACGGACGTACCGGACTGCCCCGCGTGCTGCTAGGTTCGGTGGCGGAGACCGTGGTCCGCACCTCCGGCAAGCCTGTGCTTGTGATCCGTCTCGACGTCGGTTGAGCGCACGAAACGAGCAATCATGAACAAAGGCCGCTTCAACGTTCTCTACTTCATCCTGGCCGCGTTCGCGATTCTCTTCATCCAGAACGCGTGGACCAACGCTCAGAGTACAGCGGTCATCCCCTACAGCGAGTTCAAGCAACTCCTGGCTGACAAGCAGATCGAGGAGGTGGTGATCACCACCGACCTCGTAACCGGCTCGTTCAAGGCGGTCCGTGCCGGAAAGAAGAACTTCGTAGCCACAAGGGTCGACCTGGATCTGGCCAAGGATCTTGGAGCCGCCGGGGTCAAATACACCGGCAAGATCGAAAGCACGTTTCTGCCCACACTGCTGTCGTGGGTGCTGCCGGTGCTGTTCTTCTTCGGCGTGTGGGCGCTCATCATGCGCCGCGCGGGCAACGCGCTGGGCGGCCCCGGGACCCTCATGTCGATCGGCAAGAGCAAGGCCAAGGTGTACGTCGAGACCGCCGTCAAGGTGACGTTCGCCGACGTGGCCGGGGTCGACGAGGCCAAGACCGAGCTGCAGGAGACCGTCGCTTTTCTCAAGGACCCGAAGTCCTATGGTCGTCTCGGGGCGCGCATGCCAAAAGGCATCCTCCTGCTCGGCGCGCCCGGCACGGGTAAGACGCTGCTGTCCCGGGCTGTCGCGGGCGAGGCTGGCGTGCCGTTCTTCTCCATCAGCGGCTCCGAGTTCGTCGAGATGTTCGTCGGCGTCGGCGCGGCCCGCGTCCGCGATCTGTTCGATCAGGCGCGGCAGAAAGCCCCCTGCATCATCTTCATCGACGAGCTCGACGCCCTGGGGCGGGCGCGCAACGCGCAACCTGGGCTCGGCGGCCATGACGAGAAAGAGCAGACCTTGAACCAGCTCCTGGTCGAGCTTGACGGCTTCGATCCGACCAGCGGCATCGTCTTGCTGGCCGCAACCAACCGGCCGGAGATCCTCGACCCGGCGCTGCTTCGAGCGGGTCGCTTCGATCGCCAGGTCCTGCTTGACCGACCCGACAAGACCGGCCGGGCCGCGATCCTGCGCGTGCACCTCAAGAAGGTGCAGGTCGGGCCGGACGTCGTCCCCGAGGATGTCGCCGCACTCACGCCGGGGTTCACGGGCGCCGACCTTGCGAACCTGATCAACGAAGCCGCCCTGGTCGCCACCCGCCGCGGCGCCGCCGCCTTGGCCGCGTCGGACTTCACCGCCGCCATCGAGCGCATCGTCGCCGGCCTCGAGAAGCGGAACCGTCTGCTCAACGAGTTCGAGCGCAAGGTCGTCGCCCATCACGAGATGGGGCACGCCCTGGTGGCGGCCGCCCTGCCCGGCAGCGATGCGGTCCACAAGGTGTCGATCATCCCGCGCGGGGTGGGCGCGCTGGGCTACACGATCCAGCGCCCAACCGAGGACCGCTACCTCATGACTCGGCAGGAGCTTGAGAACAAGATGTCCGTTCTTCTGGGTGGCCGTGCTGCCGAGCAGGTCGCCTTCGACCACCTTTCGACCGGTGCCGCCGACGATCTGGTCAAGGCGACGGACATCGCGCGCAGCATGGTGACCCGCTTCGCCATGGTCCCTGAGCTCGGGCCAGTTACGTATGACACCGAGCCCGGAGGCTTCCTCCACGGCGCCCTCGCGGTCTCCGGCCAACGTAACTACAGCGAAGACACCGCCCGCGAGATCGACACCGCCATCCGGAAGATAACGGCGGGTTCGTTCGCGCGCGCTGCCACCATCCTCGCCGACCACCGCGAGCTGCTCGCCGAGGGTGCTCGGCTTCTCCTGGAGAAGGAAACCCTCACCGAGGAAGATCTCAAGCCGCTGTTCGAGCGCGTCCGCGCGGGTAACGCCGGCGGCAGCGCAGGCAAGGCGGCTTGAAGGCGGCCTGACTGAAGTGCGCAGGGTCTGCGCGCGGTCACAGCGTCGACGCAGCCCGTGCGCGCCTGCGCGACCTGCCATGCGGCCCTTGGTTGGCCCACGGCCTGCACGAAGACGTGGTCATGACTACCGAGCGGACCGCCACCACGGCAGCGTCGCCAACGGCCAGCTTGGTGCGCACCGAGATCCTGGCCCAGCACGCCGGCTTGCGCGCCTTCCTGACCGAGGCGGCCCGGGCTGCGGCTGCCGCGGCTCGAGGTGACACCGGCGCGGGTCGTTCGATGTTCTCGGTCTGTACGCAGCTACGCAAGCGCCTTGAGCGCCACATGGCCTTCGAGGAAGGCGTGCTGGTCCCGGCGCTGCAGCAAAGCGATCCGTCGGGCGCGGAGCGGGCCCGGCAGCTGGAGAACGAACACGTGCGCCAGCGCCAGGAACTATCGATGCTGGTGGCCGTGGGCCAGACCGAGGTCGATCCGCGCACGGTGGCGTTCACGCTGCAGACGCTGATCTCGGACATCCTCATCGACATGGCCCACGAGGAGCGCGAGCTGCTCGGGCCGGACGTACTGCATGACGATCCGATCGTCGTGGATCAGATAACCGGCTGAGCGTGGGGATGAGATAGCTCACCGGGCGTGAGTGGTCAGCGCTCGGATCGCTCCTCGGTCCCGGTGTCCCCCACCACGACCTCGACGATCTCTCCCGGCAGCGTCATCATGATGTCGGTGATCTCGCCGGCGCTGACGTGCTTCCTGAGCACGTCGAACAGCACGACCACGATCTGCTCTGCGGCAACGTCCTCGCGCGGGGCGTACTTCTCGTGCACCAGCGCGAGAAATTCGGCGCGATGACGGATGCGCAACGGCTTGCCGGCCGGCACCCAGTTCTCAAAGAACAGGCCGCGAATGACCAGCGGCAGTTGTGCGCTCAGCTGCGCAGCCTCGGCCACCGTCAGACGGTCGCGCAGAGCGTGCAGCCCCGCCCGCAGCGCGTGCAAACCCTTGTGAGCGTCCTTGGTGCCAAGGCCACTCATCATGTCCTTCAGCCAGATGTTCGCCTGCTGGTTCATCTTGTCGAAGACGTTCATGGCGCCAGCGACCTTGCGACCGGCGTGCCAGTGGGCGCGCAGCAGGCAGCGGCGAGAAGTTAGCGAGATTCGGCGCAGGGTCTGCGATACCTGACGAGACCACCGCAATTCTTGCGCGGACTGGAGAAGCCAAGGCAGTGGTTCGGCCGGCAAGTTATCGGGGCGGAGTTTCCGAACGGATTGCGCAAGCGGGTGCCGCTGGACTGGACAGATCGTCGACCGTCGCCGCCGACCCCTGTGCTTGATGGCCGTCCAGTGCTTCTGCAAGACGGGCGCGCGACCGTCCTGCGCCGATCAGCCCAGATCGAACCGATCCAGCTCCATCACCTTCGTCCACGCCGCCACGAAGTCACCCACGAACTTCTGCTTCGCATCCGCGCTGGCATACACCTCGGCCAGCGCCCGCAGCTGCGAGTTCGAGCCAAACACCAGATCCACCCGCGTGCCCGTCCACTTCAGCGCGCCGGTCTTGCGATCGCGGCCTTCAAACACATCGGCGGCTTCCGAGGTCGGCTTCCACACGGTGTTCATGGCGAGCAGATGCACGAAGAAGTCGTTGGTCAGCGTGCCAGGATCCGTGGTGAACACCCCATGCTTCGCGCCGCCGATGTTGGCGCCCAGCACCCGCAGTCCGCCCACCAGCACCGTCATCTCGGGCGCGGTCAGCGTCAGCAGCTGTGCCTTGTCCACCAGCAGGTGTTCGGCCATCGCAGCGGCCTTGCCCACAGCGTAATTGCGTAAGCCATCCGCCGCCGGCTGCAGGTGTTCGAACGACTCCACATCGGTCTGCGTCTGCGACGCATCGGTGCGGCCCGGAGTGAACGGCACCGTCACGCTTACACCTGCATTCTGCGCCGCAATCTCGATACCAGCGCCACCGCCCAGCACGATCAGATCCGCAATCGACACCTTCTTGCCGCCGGAAGCAGACTGGTTGAACTCGGACTGGATAATCTCCAGCACCTTGAGCACCTTCGCCAGCTGTGCCGGCTGGTTCACCGGCCAGTCCTTCTGCGGCGCCAGGCGGATGCGCGCGCCATTGGCACCGCCACGCTTGTCGCCACCGCGAAAGGTGGAGGCCGAGGCCCATGCCGTCGACACCAGCTCCGCAACGCTGAGCCCGGTAGCCAGTACTTTGGCCTTCAGCGTGGTCACGTCATCCGCAGTTATCGGCGCGTGATCGACCTTGGGAATCGGGTCCTGCCAGATCAGTTCTTCCTTCGGCACTTCCGGGCCGAGATAGCGCACCCGCGGACCCATGTCGCGATGCGTGAGCTTGAACCAGGCACGCGCAAAGGCGTCGGCAAAGGCCTGCGGATCACCATGGAAGCGCCGCGAGATCTTCGCGTACGCCGGATCGAAGCGCAGCGACAGATCCGTGGTCAGCATCTTCGGCTTCTGCTTCTTCGACTTGTCGTACGCAAGGGGAATCACATCCTCGGCATCCTTCGCCACCCACTGAATCGCGCCAGCCGGGCTCTTCTCCTGCGCCCACTCATACTTGAACAGGTTCTCGAAGTAGTTGTTGCCCCACTGCGCTGGCGTCGTGGTCCAGGTCACTTCCAGTCCGCTGCCGATGGCATCGGCGCCGCTGCCCGAACCGAAATTGCTGGTCCAGCCCATGCCCTGCTCGTGCAGGTGCGCGCCTTCCGGCTCCGGACCCTTGTGTGATTCCGGACCCGCGCCATGCGTCTTGCCAAAGGTGTGACCGCCAGCGATCAGCGCCACGGTCTCCTCATCGTTCATCGCCATGCGCGAGAACGTCTCGCGGATGTCATGCGCGGCCGAGAGCGGATCACCATTGGCGTTCGGACCTTCCGGATTCACATAGATCAGACCCATCTGCACGGCGCCGAGCGGATGCTCCAGAACGCGCTCGCCCGAATAGCGCTTGTCATCCGTCAGCCACTTGGTCTCGCGGCCCCAGTACACATCCTGATCCGGTTCCCAGGTGTCTTCACGGCCGGCACCGAAGCCGAAGGTGCGAAAGCCCATGGATTCCAGCGCCACGTTGCCAGTGAGGATGAAAAGATCCGCCCAGGAGATCGCCTGGCCGTACTTCTGCTTGATCGGCCACAGCAGGCGACGCGACTTGTCGATATTCACGTTGTCCGCCCAGCTGTTCAGCGGCGCAAAGCGCTGCTGCCCGCGACCACCGCCACCACGACCGTCACCTACGCGATACGTGCCGGCCGAATGCCAGGCCATGCGCACGAACTGCGGGCCGTAGTGACCGAAGTCTGCCGGCCACCAGTCCTGCGAATCGGTCATCAGCTGCAGCAGGTCTTTCTTCAGCGCCGCGTAGTTCAGCTTCTGGAACGCGCTGGCGTAATCGAATTTCTGGTCCAGGGGATTGGAACGCGTCGAGTGCTGGTTCAACAGATCCACACGCAGCTGGTCCGGCCACCAGTCACGATTGGCGGTGCCTCTGCTGCTGCCGTGATTGAACGGGCATTTGGCTTCGGTAGACATGAGTATTCGCCTCGGTAATTGGTCGATGGCTTTGCGCCTTGAACGCAAAGCTACGCCCGTGCCGTGACCGTCACAAGCCGATTAATCCGATGAGAGCGATAGACTTTTTGAACCGGCCCGGGATTCCCGGAGTCGAATTCGGCGCAGGGCCTGCGGGTCCTGACGAGACCGCCGCAACTCTTGCACAGGTTCACCGGACGCGCGCCTCGCCCATCATGCCGCCCTCGGCGTGTTCCAGGATGTGGCAGTGATACATCCAGTCGCCGGCCGCCCCCGGGCGCTGGGCGAAATCCACCACCAGATCGACCGTGGATTTGCCGGGCACGTTGATGGTGTCTTTCCAATCGGGGACGCCCCGCTTCTGGAAGAAGAAACCATGCAGGTGGAACGGGTGGTCCATATCGCTGTCGTTGCGGACGGTCCACAAAGGCCGGGTGCCCAGAGCGGCATCGAGCACCGGGACATCGGGGAACACCCGATCGTTGATAGTGAACTGCCAACCGTGGTGAGCCATGCGCTCGTTGAACACGATCCTGCGCGCGCCGGCGGTCGCTGCCAGCACCTCGATCGAGCGCAGCCCCTGCGGCATGGCGGGTGCCATCACTTCCGGCGCATCCTTCGGGACCAGGCGTTCGAGATCCATCTCCTCGCCGGCGCCGATGCCGCTGGCGCGCGCATACGGGGCTGCCTTCAAGATGGCCATTCCGGCCGCGGTCACGACGACATCGGCGCGCTCACCCGGTACCAGGAGCAGGCTTTCGAGCGGCCGAGGGGCGCCCAGCAAGCCACCGTCGCCGCCGATCTGCACCAGCGCCGCCCCATCGAGCCGCAGCTTGAAGAACCTCGAATTCGCCACGTTGACCAGACGCAGCCGTACCCGCTCGCCGCGAGTCACGGACAGGGCCCGGTTCGATGGCTGTCCGTTGACCAACAGCAGGTTGCCTTCCCGGCCCATCATCTGGGCGCGCGTGTCGACGCCGTCGGCTGCCTGCCCGGTGACCGGGTCCACGCGAACGTCGTCCAGCACCAGGAGTCGTTCCGTCGCGACGCCAAGGGCCGGCTCGCCCGGATCCCTGACCAGCACCGTCCCATAAAGGCCCTTTTCCACTTGCAGGTCCGAGCGGACGTGGGGGTGGTACCAGAAGAGCCCGTCGTCGGGGACGATGAATTGGTAGTCGAACGTGCCGCCAGGCGGAATCGGCCGTAGCAAACGCCCGGCGCCGTCCATGTCGTTCGGCACCCGCACCCCGTGCCAGTGAATGGTTGTCGCCTCGGGAAGATCGTTCCTGAAGTGCACGATCACCTGGTCGCCCTTCTTGGCCTCGATGGTGGGACCGGGGATGGTTCCGTTGAACGCCCACACGGTCGTCGGTTTGCCGGGCAGATAATCAAGCGGGGTTGGAGCGGCGGTCAGAATGACCTCGACGATGTTCGGATCGGGATTCTCGTCGCGAGCAGGTGCCAGCACCGGCAGGTCCCCCGACGGACCCGGGCGAATCATGGGCCCAAGCCCTGGTAGACCGCCGTGACCGCCATGGCCACCATCGTTCATGTTCATGCAGGCCGGCGCGATCGCGGCGACCAACAGCAGGGCGACTCGGGATTTCATCATGATTCCTCTCGTTGAAAAATGCCACGCAGTTGGAACCCACGCCAGATGACATACAGGACGGGGATGCCAGCCAGAGTCAGCACCGTTAGCGACACCAGGCCACCCCACAGCGGCGCTGCAATCCGTTTCGCCACGTCCGAGCCGATGTCGGTATCGATCATCACCGGCAGCAGGCCGACGATGTTCATCCCCACCGTCATGAGCAGCGGGCGAACGCGCCGGGTGGCGGCCTCGATCGTGGTCTCGATGAGGTCCGCCATCGAGCGCAGCCGGCCAGCTGCGTGCGCCGCGGTGAAGCCCTCGTCGAGGTAGACCAGCATCATCGAAGCGGTCTCGGCGGCCACACCCAGAAGCGCGATCATGCCAACCCACACCGCGATCGAAGTGTTGAAGCGCGCCGCCCACATCAGCCAGACCGAACCCACGGCAGCGAACGGAACTGCCATCATCACCATCACGGCCTGGGTGACGCCGCGAAAATTGAAGTACAGGATGAAGAAGACGATGAACAGCGTGAGCGGGATGACGACCTTCATCCGCGCCCGGATGCGCTCGAGGAACTCATACTGCCCCGTCCACTTCAGGTAGTGGCCCGTCGGTAATGACAGCTGGCGCGCGACCGCCGCCTTGGCGTCGTCGACGTAACCGCCAATGTCCCGGCTGACGACGTCGACGTAGACCCAGCCGGTGAGCGAGCCCGCCTCGCTCTTGATCATCGGCGCGCCCATCACCGCCTCGACGCGACCGAGCTGGCCGAGCGGGATCTGGGCGGTGCCCCGGCTCGCCATCGCCGGATCCGAGGTTGCCGCGACCTCGGCGTTGCCGCCCATGCCGCTCGGCATCCCCCTGCCCTTGGCCATGCCGCCACCACCCATGCTGCCGCCCGGGCTGGCACCGGCCGACATCGTCGAGTCGGCCGAACCTCCCGCAGCCATCGACACCGGGACCAGCACGCGGCGCAGCTTCTCCAGATCATCGCGCAGCTCGCGCGGGTAGCGGACGTTGATCGTATAGCGCTCACGGCCTTCGACGGTGGTGTCAACGGTCAGCCCGCCGATCGCGGTCTCGACCACCTGCATGACGTCCATCACCCGCAGGCCATAACGGGCGATGGCCGCGCGATCGGGCACGAAGTCGACGAAGAAACCGCCGAATTCTCGCTCGGCATACACCGAGCGCGTGCCGGGCACGTCGGCCAGGATCCTCTCCAGTTCCTCGCCGATGCGCGCGATCTGCTTCAGCTCCGGCCCGAACACCTTGACCCCGATCGGAGTGCAGATGCCGGTGGTCAACATGTCGACGCGCGCCTTGATCGGCATCGTCCAGGCGTTCTGCAGACCAGGCAGACTCACCGCCAGCTCCATCTCCGCGACCAGGCGTTCCTTGGTCATACCGGGACGCCACGCTGATCGCGGCTTCAGGCTGACCAGGGTCTCGAACATGGACAGCGGCGCCGGATCGGTCGCGGTCTCCGCGCGCCCCGCCTTGCCGAACACGTGCTCGACCTCGGGGAAGCGACGCAGCGCCGCGTCCTGCTTTTGCAACAGGCCCTTCGCCTCTTCGATCGAGATGCCGGGCACGGTGATCGGCATGAACAGGATCGAGCCCTCATCGAGCGGCGGCATGAACTCGGAGCCGAGCCGGGTCCACGGCAACGCCGTCACTCCCAGCAGAACGACCATGACCACCACGACCACGTAGCGGTGCCGCAACGCCAATCGGATGAGCGGCCGGTACGCGGCAATGCACACCCGGTTCACCGGGTTCGACAGCTCGGGGCGGATCTTGCCGCGCACGAACAGCACCATCAGCACCGGCACCAGGGTGATGGAAAGGATCGACGCGAACGCCATCGAGAACGACTTGGTGTAGGCGAGCGGCTTGAATAACCGCCCCTCCTGGGCTTCGAGCACGAACACCGGCAGGAACGAGATGGTGATGACCAGCAGCGAGCCGAAGATGGCCGGGCCCAGCTCCCGTGCCGCCTCGACCACCAGCTCGATCCGGGGCCGGCTCGCGCCTTCCTTCTCCAGCTTCTTGTGCGCGTTCTCGACCAGGACCACCGCCGAGTCGACCATGTCACCAACGGCGATGATGATCCCGGCCAGTGACATGATGTTGATGGTGAGGCCCATGTAGTACATGGGGATGAAGGACAGGACGACCGCGATCGGCAGGGTGATGGCGGCGACCAGCGTCGAGCGAACGTGGAACAGGAACACGACGATCATGAGGACCACGGCCGCCATCACCTGCACCAGGTTGCTGGTCAACGTGCGGATCGACGCCTTGATGAGCGGCGCCCGGTCATAGGTGGTTACCAGCTCCACCCCGGGCGGGAAGCTGGGCTCAAGCTCCTTGATGCGCGCCTTGACCCGCTCGATCACGTCGAGCGCGTTTTCGCCGAAGCGCATGACCACGATGCCGCCGGCGACCTCGCCCTCGCCGTCGAGTTCGACCAGACCGCGGCGCGCATTCGCGCCGATCTGGATCCGCGCCACGTCGCGCAGGCGCACCGGCGTGCCGCGCGCGTCGGTGGTGACAACGATCTCGGCCAGGTCTTCTTTCTTCGTGACATAGCCACGGCCGCGGATCGCGTATTCGTGTCCAGCGATCTCGATGACGCTGCCGCCGACGTCGCCGTTCGACAGGCGAACGGAACTCGCGATGTCCGACAGCGATAGCCGGTACGCTTGCAACTTCACCGGGTCGACCTCGATCTGGTATTGCCGCTCGTAGCCGCCGACGCTGGCCACCTCGGCGACGCCAGGGACCGAGGCCAGCGCGTACCGCAAGGTCCAGTCCTGGAACGTGCGCAGCTGTTGCAGATCCGCGCAGCCGGCCTGCCCGGTCCGACAGCGTGACACCAGCGCGTACTCGAACACCCAGCCCACGCCGGTCGCGTCGGGTCCAAGTTGCGGCGTCACACCGGCGGGCAAACGGCCCTGCAACTTCGACAGATTCTCCAGCACGCGCGAGCGGGCCCAGTACAGATCCGTGCCCTCCTCGAACACGACGTACACGAAGGACATGCCGAACATGCTGAAACCGCGCACCAGCTTGACGCTCGGGGCGGCCAGGAAACTGGTCGTGAGCGGATAGGTGATCTGGTCCTCGATCAGGTTCGGGCTGCGGCCCATCCATTCGGTGAACACGATGACCTGCGGATCCGACAGATCCGGCAGCGCATCGAGCGGCATGCGCTTGATGGCCCAGGCGCCCCACGCAACCGCGACCGCAGTCGCGATCAGGACGATGAAGCGGTTGCGGGCCGACCACTCGATGATGCCTGCGACCGCGCCGCCGGACGCCGCCGCCATCAGTGGCCCCCGTGCGCCGGTCCGGCGCCGGTGCGGGTCCCCCGGATGCGGCTCTCCGAGTCGAGCAGAAACTGGCCGCTGGTCGCGATCACTTCACCTTCGTGGAGCCCCTCGCGAACCTCGAACTTGCCCGGCGGGGCGGCGCCGGTGACGATCGCGCGCGGTACGAAGCGCCCAGCCCCCTGGGCGACGAAGACGATCTTTCGCTCGCCCGTGTCGATGACGGCGTCCGACGGAATCACCAGGCCTTCGCCGGACGGGGACGCGATCTCGACGGTCGCGTACATGCCCGGGCGCAGAGTGCCTTTGGTGTTGGGAAACTCGAAGCGTACCTTGGTGGTGCGCGTGGTCTGGTCGACGGTCGGGCTGAGGAACGAGACCGTCCCGGCGAACGTCTGTCCAGGCAGCGCCTCGAGGCGCAGCGCCGCCCGCTGGCCCAGCGCCACCGCGCCGATGTCGCGCTCGAATGCGTCGGCCACCACCCACACCTTGGACAGGTCGGCGATGACATAAAGGTGCATCATCGGGGTCACCGCCAGGCCCTGCACAGCCTGCTTGTCGATGATGGTCCCGCTTTGCGGCGCCAGGATGCTGATGGCGCGTTCGACGACGCCGGTGCGATCGATCTTGTCGAGCACCGAGCTTGGGACATCGAACAGCAGCAGGCGATCGCGCCCCGCCTTCACCAGCTGCTCGGTCGCGGCACGCGCCGGCTCTCCCGCCACGGCCGGGACGCGAGCCAGCGCTCCACGCGACGCCAGATACTCCTGCTCGGCGGCCAGGACCTCGCGGCTGAAGATCTTGAACAGCGGCTGGCCCTTCTTCACCGGGCGGCCGACGTAGTTGGCGTAGATGTCCTCGATGAAGCCGTCGAACTTGACGTGAACGTGCGACGTACGCGTCTCATCGGTCTGAACGACGCCCACGGTGCGGATCGAGCGCTCGATCTTCTCGCGCGCCACCGCGGCGGTCCGGATGCCGAGGAGCTGCTGGCGTGACTCGTCGACCTCGACCGGGGCCAGGCCTGGAATGTCGGGGTGCTGCTCGTGCCCGGCGTGCGGGTTCGTGGCCGGCACGGCGGCGACCGGCGGCGCACCACTGTGCGCGGCGTGCTCGCCCGGGCCGGGCGCAGCCCCTCCGCCGCATGCGCCGGCGAACAGCAGGACGGCAACGGCCGCGCGGTTCATGGCGTTGCCTCCGCCAGGCTCGACCCCGTCGCGCGCTCGAGATCCACCAGCGCGAGCTCGCGCTCGACCCGCAGCCCGACCCGGGCCAGCCGTTGCGTGCCCACGGTGCGAAGGGCGTCGAGAAGATCGAGAGCATCGACTTTGCCGGACGGGAACGCCGCCAGCGCTGAGTCGAAGGTCTGCTGGGCGCGCGGCAACAGTTCGTGGTCGAGCAGTGTCAGGCGACGGTCGAGCGCTTCGAGGCGCGCAATCTGCCGTTCGACCTCGGCCCGCACCATGGCAGCCATGGCGGCGCGATCCCGCTCGATGCCGCGGGCGCGCGCCTCCGCAGCGCGAACATCGAGGCGCTGCTTCGAGCCGATCCAGATCGGGACGTTGAGCCCGATCATGGCGCCGAGGCCGTCCTGGCCCATCCGGATGTCGTACAGCCCGCCCAGCATCACATCCGGGTAGTACTCGCGCTTCGCGGCGGCGGCCATGGCGGTCTCCATGTGCTCCATCGCGGTCATCTCGCGCAGTTCGGGCCGGCGGTCGATTGCCATCCGGATCAGGAACGCGCGATCGAGCTCTGGTGTCTTCGTACTCCAATCGTCGTCGGGCTCGGCGACCGTTGTCTCGGCCGGGCGATCCAGCAACGCGTTCAGCATGGCCGCCATCTCGCGCCGATCGGCATCCAGCATGAGCAACATGTCGTCGAGCATGGCGGCCTCGGTCTGCATCTTGAGGACATCGTGGTGCATACCGGTGCCGCTGCTCAGGCGCCCGATCGCGATCGCGACGACGGTGTCGACGATGGCCCGCTGCTCGCGGTTCACCCGTCGCGCGGCCCGGTTGAGCACCAGCTGGTGGAAGGCGCGCTTCGCCTCGGCGACAACGTCGAGCGTGGTGGTGTCGATGCGGGCGGCGGCGGCGTCCGCCTGCCGGGCCGACACGCCTGCCATGCGATCGCGCTTGCCGAACCAGGGCAGCATCTGACTGGCCTGCAGACGCACCATCGGCATGGCGTTGCGGAAGTTCGGCGGGATGTCCTCGACCATCGCTTGCAGGTAGGGATCGGGCAACGCGCGGGCCCGGGCGATCTGGATGCGCGCGGCCTCGAGCCGCTGCGCGGCGGCCGCACGAGACGGGTTTCGCTGCTTGACGGCGGCGATCAGCTCACCCTGGCGAAGGACGTCCTGCGCCGACGCCGACGCCGACGCCGACAGGCAGACGACCAGCGTGAGTCCCGAGGTGAGCCGCCAGGTCACGCCGCGACCTTTCCGCTTGCTGACCGCGGCAGCACCACCCGGCGCACGAGCTTGCCGAACTCGATGGCGGTCACCGGAATCAGGCCCAGCCCGAGCGACAGCAGGCAGTCCTGGATGCCAAGGGGCGTGATCTGAAAGAGGCGCGCCATCACCGGAACGTGGTGCATGGCGATCTGGATCAGGACGGATCCGGCCACCACAGCCACCAGCCGCAGGTTCGTGAACGGGCCAATCTCCCACAGCAAGAGCGTGGCGTGGCGGGAAGCGAACGATCGGAAGAGCTCGCCGAACACCAGGGTCGTGAAGGCGAGATTGCGCGCTTCGGAGAGATCACGTGAACGCAGCGCCCAGGTGAAAACCCCGAGGGTAACAGCGGCCTGCAGGAGCCCGGTGACCGCGATGCTGGCCCACTCCCACCGACCCAGCATCGGCTCGGTCGGCGCCCGTGGCGGCCTCGTCATCAGGTCGGTAGCCGGCGGATCGACCACAAGCGCCAGCGCAGGCAGTCCGTCGGTCGCCAGGTTGATCCAGAGAAGATGGAGCGGCAACAGCGGCAACGGCAGCCCCACCGCCGCGGCACCCAGCATCACCAGCAACTCGCCGGTGTTGCCGGCGAGCAGATACACCAGGGTCTTGCGAATGTTCTCGAAGATGCCGCGTCCCTCGCCAATGGCAGCGACGATGCTGGCGTAGTTGTCGTCCGCGAGCACCATGTCCGACGCCTCGCGCGTGACCTCGGTGCCCGCCTTGCCCATGGCGATGCCGATGTGAGCCTCGCGCAGTGCCGGCGCATCGTTCACGCCATCGCCGGTCATCGCCACGATATCGCCCTTCGTCTTGAGAGCTCGCACCACGCTCAACTTGTCCTCGGGGGTGGCGCGCGCGTGCACGACCTCGCCAGGGTCGTCCCCGCCGCCCAGGATCCCCATCTCGCGCGCGATCGCCAACGCGGTTCGAGGATGGTCGCCGGTGATCATCACGGTACGGATCCCGGCCCTCCGGGCTGCCGACACGGCCTCGATCGCTTCGGTGCGCGGCGGGTCGGCGATACCGACCAGCCCGACGAGCCGAAGATCGCGCTCCTCGGCCAAATCGCCCAGCGCGACCGCCAGCACGCGCAACCCACGTTCCGCCATACTGACCGCGGCCAGCGCAGCATCCGCGGTTCCCTCGCGACAGAGCGGCGCGATGGATTCGAAGGCGCCCTTGGCATAGAGGTGTCCGTCGGCGCGGAAGATGGACATGCGACGGCGGGCGGCATCGAACGGGTTGACTGTGCGCCGCGGACTCTGTGCCTCGATACGCTCGCGGCGGATGCCCAGCCGGAAGGCCTCGGCGACGATGGCGACCTCGGTCGGATCGCCAACGCCGTTGCGACCATCGGCATCGACCTCGGCGTCACTGCACGCGGCGGCGGTGGCGATAACCTGGTCTCGATTGCTGCCCCATACCTCGCGCACCGCCATCACCCCGGTCGTGAGCGTGCCAGTCTTGTCGGTGCAGATGACCGTCGCGCTACCCAGAGTTTCCACGGCGGGGAGCTTGCGAACCAGCACGTGCCTGGCGGCCATCCGCTGCACGCCAAGCGCGAGCGCAATGGTGACAACGGCGGGCAACCCCTCCGGCACCGCCGCGACAGCCAGCGAGACCGCCGACATGAACACCTGGATCGCCGGCAAGCCTCTTGCGACGCCAAGCGCGGCCGTCACAGCGACCATGCCGAGGCAGAGATAAAGCAGCAGCCTGCCGACTCGGGCGAGCCGGCGTTGCAGCGGCGTGTCCTCGTCGGTCGCGGTCTCGATCAGATGCGCGACACGGCCAAGCTCGGTCTGCATCGCGGTCGCGGTGACCTCGGCGGATCCCGTGCCGCGCGCGATCGACGTCCCCGTGAACACCTGGTCGAATCTCTCGGCCAGCGGCACATCACTGGCGCTCCGGCCGACACTCTTCTCCGCCGGTACGCTTTCACCGGTCAGCGCGGCTTCGTTGGCGGTCAGCGCGTGCGCCTCGACCAGGCGCGCATCCGCCGCGACCACGTCCCCAGCTTCAAGGAGAAGAAGGTCACCCGGTACGACCTCGGCCGCCGGAACCACGGCCTGTTTCCCATCCCGCACCACGCGCGCGCGGGGCGCAGTCATCGAACGGAGCGCATGCAAGGCGTTCTCCGCGCGGGCCTCCTGAAGGAACCCGACCGCCGCGTTCAGCGCCACGATGACGCCGATCGCGATCGCATCCGCGGCTTCGCCCAGCCACGCCGAGACCCCGCAAGCCGCGAGCAGCAGCAGGACCAGCGGGCTTTCAAACTGGGCGGCGAGCAAGCGCCAGCGGGACGTGTCCGCCGCGCGCCGGATCTCGTTCCGTCCCCCGGTGACGAGTCGCTCCCGGGCTTCGGCGCTGCTAAGACCGGTAGGATCGGGAACCGCCAGGTCGTGCACGATCGCGGAGGGTCTCACCACGGCTGCCACGCCGCAGCAAGCGGGGTGCCAGGACGCGCCGCCGGGATTATGGGCCTGCGTGCGTCGGAACTCGTGCACGCGTGCATGCCTTGCGCGTCCAGCCGGCGAACACGCAACCTCTGCGCTGATTGGTGAGTGATCGCGTGACCGTTCGTGGCGCATCCCATGCAGGCTGGGTTGACTGCCATGAAGATCATCTGCGCCACCGACTTTTCCGAGCCCGCCGAGAGAGCCGCACAGGCCGCGGCGACCCTTGCTCTCCGTTTCGGCGACACGCTCGTGCTCGCGAATGCGTTCGAGCCGCCCGCGATGCCACACGAGTATTCCACCATGGTGTGGGATCACTCCCTCGATGACGCCATCGAGAAGCGCAGGCTCGACGCGCTCAAAGCGACGGCCACCAAGCTGCGGGCGCTCAACCTGCAGGTCGAGGAGCGCCTCCTGCGCGGCTACCCGCCACAGGCGCTCAACGAGCTTGCTCGCGAGATCGACGCACGCATGATCGTGGTGGGAACCCACGGCCGTCGCGCCCTACCCCGGGTTCTGCTCGGCAGCGTCGCGGAACGGACGGTGATGTTGTCAGAGAAGCCGGTGCTGGTCGTCCACCACGCGCCCGCCGGGGTGGCACCCGCCCGAGCCGATCGGCCGCTGCGAGTCGTGGTCGGCCTTGAGGCCTCGGCCGCCTCGCGCGCCGCTGTCGCGTGGGTGAGGGAACTTCGGAACACGGTGGCGTGCGACGTGCATTTCGTGCACTTCTACTGGCCTCCCGATCAAGCGCGGCGGCTGGGCCTGCAGGTGTCGTCCGAGATCATCGAGGGTGATCCCGAGACTACGGCGATCCTTCACCGCGAGCTTGCGCCGCTTGTCCAGGGTTTGCCCGGCCGGGGCGAAGTCAGCCTGGACGTGGCACCGTGCTGGGGCTCGGTGGCCGCCGCCTTGTGTGTGGCGGCCAGCGCCCGCGATGCCGACTTCCTGCTGGTCGGCACCCACCAGCGTTCCGGACTTGAACGCGTGCGGCTGGGCTCGAACGTGCAACCGGTGCTGCACGCGGCGACCGTGCCCGTGCTGTGCGTCCCCGCCACCGCCACCCCGACCGCAGCCACGCACTCGCTGCCCGTGATGCACAAGCTGCTGGTCGCAACGGATCTTTCGGACGTGGGTAACCAGGCCATCCCGTACGCGTACGGCTTGCTGAGTGAGCGCCCCGGCCACGTGCTCCTGCTGCACGTGGCCGAGTGGCCAAGGCCCGACACGGAGGCCACCGGGGATGAGTCCGCCTTGAGCGGAGACGAGGAACGCCGGCTGCGACTGCGCCTCGCGGCCCTCATCCCGGCGGCGCCAAACGGGCACACCATCACGACCGACATCGTCGTGGTCGACGGCGGGCTACCGGAAGATGTGATCAACCAGAGCGCCAGTCGGTTCGGTGCCGACGCCATCGTGCTGGCCACCCGCGGACGGTCCGGGCTCGCCAAAGCGGTGCTGGGTTCGGTCACCCAGGCGGTGGTGCAAAAGGCGCAACGCCCGGTCGTGATCGTGCCGCCGCGGCCGGAGTGACGGCGCCGTCAGCGTGGGCGCCCCCCCGGGCCGGCGGGACCGCCCGGTCCGCCCGGCCCGCCCGGCCCGAACATGCCGCCCTCTTCTTTTTTGAAGCCGGCCGGCGCGCTGAAGGTATCCGCGGGCACCGCGCCGCGCTCGACCGACTTGAGCGTATTGGTCCACGTCGCGGTCTTGCCGTCGGGCGCGAAGTGGACCTCCTCGACGGGCATCCCCGGAACTTTCGTCCAGTCTTGACCGGCGCCCGCACCCTGCCCCATGTCGAACATCTTCTTCAGCTCGAGCGCCAGCTTCTTGAACTTCTCGGCCTCGGCTTTGTTGACGACATTCGCATCCCACGGTGCAAAGCAGGTCTGGCTGAGCAGGACCTGTCCCAGCATGACCTTGAACATCTGGCAGGGGAACCCCGCGACGGTCTTCTTCTGTCCCATCGATTCATAGGTAACCGCCAGCGTTTCACCTGACATCATGGCCGCACCCGCAGCGCCTTTGCCGCCCATCATCTTCTCCATCATCTTGCGCTGTTCGGGCGGCATGTTCTTCATCCGCTCCGCCATCTGGGTCCGCATCGCCACCATCCGCTCCTTCACCTGCTTCATGTCGGATTCGGTGATCTCGCGGTACGACTTGCCCTCTGTGTTGATCATCAGCATCTTGTGCAGGGTCCCGTCCAGGATCACCGCGTGGGCGCGCGGTCCCCGCGGCGCGGTGCCACCGCCCGGGTCATGACCCGCCGGGGCTCCCTCGTGCGGCAGGCCGTCCATGCGGAGATGCATGTCGTCGAAGGTCAGGCGATTTTCAGTGGTCTGGCCGTCCTGGACGCGCTGATAGTTCAGCTTGAGCGCGGCGTGGGCTGGCGAAGCCCCCAGCAGGCAGAGTCCGCCCGCCGCCAGGGCAGCGATCCGACCGGTTGCCCTCAAGATAGCTCGACTCTGCGCGGTGGGGTTCATGGTGTCAGCTTCGACCGACCCTCCCACGCTGTCAAACCGGCCTCAGGGCAACTTGAACTCCGCTGCTGCTTGGCGGGCGACCAGCACGTCGCACGGCGCACCGCGCACCACCGCCTCCGCAACGCTACCGATCAGGATCTGGGCAAACCCCGAACGCCCGTGGCTGCCAAGCGCGACCAGATCGCATTGGCGTTCCGCGGCGAGGTCGGGAATCACTTGCCGCGCGTCCCCCTCCTTCAGGGTGATCCGCCACTCGACCCCGGCGGAAGCGAAGTCCACCAGAAACTTTTCGAAGTTCGCGCGTGCTACAGCCTCGAGATGCCGGGCGAGGGTCGCCGGATCGGTCGTGCCCGGAGGCACATCGTAGGCATGGAGCAGCTCGACCACCCCGGTATCGGGACCAACCAGGCGCAGCGTCGTTTCAAGCGCGAGCCGCGACGAGTCCGAGAAATCGATCGCCACCAGGGGTCGCTGGTACGGGCCCGCGGCCGGACGGGTCACCACCAGCACCGAGGCGCCGGCCTTCCGAATGACCCGCTCGGCGGTCGACCCAACCAGCAGCGCGCGGAAGCCACCCTCGCCTCGCCGCCCAAGCACGATCAACTCCGCGCGACGGTTGCGCGCGTTGCGGACGATCTCGACGAAAGGTTTGCCCTCGACGATCTCCGGCACGACATCAACAGGCTCACGGCGCGATCCCTCCGCTTGCAACAGAGTTTGGCCGCGCGATCGCTCCATGCGCTCGACCGCTGCCACCTTCTGCAACAGCGCGTCGGTCGCGGCCAAACGTGTCGGCGTCACATGCAACAGCGCCAGGGTGGATCCTCGCCGGATGGGCAGCTGAGCAGCTCGGCCAAGCGCAAGGTCAGCGCTCGGCGAGAAGTCGGTCGCAACCACCACGTCGCCAAGCGGACGGCGCAGAAATGCTTTGTCGTTGCTCATGTGCGCAAGCGGGCTGCAAGGCCTGCGCCCACGCCCAAGAGCGAGAGAACGGGCCCCGCCCCGCTGTTTCCCGCAGAAACTGCGCCGCCGAGATACGAATCCGAGTTTTTTGCGACCCGGCGCAGGCCAGCGCGAACTCCGGCATGGCTCGAACTTGCCCACACCGCCTGCGCTGTTCGTAGCCCGACTATGGGCCGCCACCGTCGGGAATGTTAGAAGCGTCCGGTCCACGATGCTGTGGACACAAGGGCGTACTACAAGGAGACATCATGAAGAAACTCAGTGTTGCATTCGGTATGGTCGCGTTCCTCGGGCTCGGCGTGGGCGCGAATCTCGCGCGGGCCGACTACGGCATGGCGGGTTGCGGACTCGGCTCGCTTGTCATGAAGGAAAACTCGCTCGTGATGCAGGTCCTGGCCGCGACCACGAACGGTACGTCCGGCAGCCAGACTTTCGGCATCACCTCGGGAACCTCGAACTGCGTATCCGGTGGTATGGTCAAGGCCCAGCGTGAGCAGACGGCGTTTGCCGAGGTCAACTTCCAGGACCTCAAGCGGAACATGGCGACCGGCGGTGGCGAATTCGTCGTCTCGTTCGCGTCCCTGCTCGGCTGCGAGGATCGCGCCAAGGCCGGCTTCGTCAAGATGACCCAGGACAAGTACGAGACCATCTTCACGAATGCCAAGACCACGCCGATCCAGATGCTCCAGACCGTCAAGTCCGAGATCAAGGCAAACCCGGCTCTTTCCGCCTCGTGCAGCGACGAGCGCGCCCTTGCCCGCGCCGAAGGCAAGCCGATTCAGCTCGCCAAGAAGTAAGTCGACTCTCACGGCTTTTCCAGGCCGGACGGCCCAGGGGCGATTCGTCGCTTGCTGGGCCGTTTTCCTTTTGAGCCTGGCCATGATTCCGGCGGTGGCCGCCGCGAATGATCCTGGTGACGAATACCTTGCCGTGCTGGTTGCCCGCGCGCAGGCCCTGCGCGTGGCCGACACCCGGACCTGGCAGGTCCTGCTGCACTACCGGCCGGCGCTCTTCGGCGGCTGGCGCAGCGAAGCGGACGGCCTCGGCTTCTTTAACGCCGGTCGCGCCGGCAAGACCGATCCGCAGCGCGAACTCGAGGCCACCTTGTCGGCCTTCCGCACCCCGGCGGTGACACCCGACGCAAGGAAGCCGCCCGAGCAGAATCAGCACCCCCAATGCCGTTTCCCGGCCCGATGGGCGTTCCTGAAAACCGCGCTCGCCATTGACAGCACGCGGCTTCCCGACCAGCCGTGCCCCCTGTTCGCGCAGTGGCGGCAGGCCTTCTCGGCGGAAAAGGTCACGCTGGTGTACGCCTCGGCGTACGCCAACAGTCCGGCGTCGATGTACGGCCACACCTTCCTGCGTCTCACCCGTTCGTCAGGCGACGGCAACCCGCTGCTCGATTACATCATCAACTTCGCTGCCGACAGCGACACCGAGAATGGATTCGTTTACGCAGCCAAGGGGTTGTTCGGCGGTTTTCAAGGCCACTTCTACACGATGCCGTTTTACGTGAAGATCCAGGAATACTCGAACATCGAGAGCCGGGATTTGTGGGAGTACGAACTGTCACTGTCGCGCGAGCAGACCGAACGCCTGGTGCAGCACACATGGGAAACCCGCAGCACCTATTTCGATTATTTCTTCGCAAGCGAGAACTGTTCTTACTTTCTGCTCGAACTGCTGGAAGCGGCAAGTCCCGATCTGCGCCTGTCGGATCAATTCCCGGGTGCCACCGTACCGTCCAACACCGTCCGCGCCGCTCTGGCAGTGCCCGGTCTGGTCACGGGCAACGCGCGCGTACGGCCGTCGCTGCTCGCGACTATGCTGGCACGCAAGCGCGGCATGGCCGGAAATGAAGTCCGCGCGGCTGAGGTTGCGGCGGCGAGCGGCGGCTCGGCGGCCGCGCCACATCTGTCGCCGCTGCCCAACGCTCGCAAGTGTTGCCGCGCAGGTTGGTTGATGGGTTCGCGCGCCGGCTTTGTGATGGCGTCACTCGGCGAAGTTTCTGGGTGGCGGCGGCGTGAGGCACGGGATGCGGGCGCGGTAGCGGGCATCGTCGAGCGCAGCGCGGTGGTACT
>JANPCZ010000020.1:0-107537 GCA_031431215.1 Myxococcales bacterium | reverse complement strand
GTGCGGAACTACATCATCGAGCCGGGCAGCGGTAACCCCGGCTCGCCGATGGCGCGGCCGACCCCATCGCCGGGTCGACCATCACGCTCCCGGTGCGAGCTCGACCCGCCGAGCGTCAACTACCCTGCGCCGTAACAGTAGCGCCACGCGTGCGGGCGATCGCCGTCGTGCTCGTGGCCGCTGCTGTCCGCGTAGCGGGCGACATCCAGCCAGTGCCGGCCCCAGCGCTCGCCGTGATGAGGCGAAGCCAGCAAGCGATCGACGAGACGCGCGTAGGCATCGGGGTGACGATCGCGCTCGAAGGCGACGATCTCTTCGGGCGTCGGCGGCAGGCCAATGAGATCGAAGGTCGCCCGGCGAATCAGCGTGCGACGGCTGGCGGGCGGACTGGCGGTGAGGCCGCGCGCGCGCAGGCGCTGATCGATGAAGCCGTCGATGCTGGTGGGGGTCGCCGGAGCCGAGGGTGCCGTCAGAGGTCGAAACGCCCACGGAATCTCGTCGGCCTGTGCGGCTACCAGCGGCCGCTGGTAGCGGGCGCCCGCGTCGATCCACGCGGCCAGCAGCGCGAGTGAAGTGTCCGGCAGCTTGTCCGCCTTCTGCGGCATGGCCGGCTCGTCCAGGTGCGCGACCACCCGGTAAAGCAGGCTCTCGCGCGCCCTGCCCGCCACGACTGCGGCGCCCGAATCACCGCCCCGGAGCAGCGCCTCACGCGTGGAAAGGTCGAGACCGCCCTTGTGTTTGGCGGGGTTATGGCACTTGACGCACGCGCCTTCGATCAGCGCCGTGGCGTCGGCGGTGGCGGCCGGCGCGGCCGCGGCCAGGATCACAATCGCAAGGGGGAGGCCCATCCGGCGTCAATGCGCACGGGATGGGGAAGTGTGTAGAAGAAAATCTGCCTAAGGCGCCGGGCGAGGAGCCTTTCGGGCATGCTCGCGCCAAGGTGGCACAGGTCACGGAGCAGGTTGTCTCGGCCAAGAACAGGCGTCGCCGCACCGGTGCCTTCTGGGCCCGGCCAACCGGGGTAGGGGTGTTGGGCTTGGCGGCCCTACTCTTTTCGCAGGCGAGCTGCGTGCCGTTCTGGGCACCTTCTCCAGGGGCGAACATCAAGCTTGAAGACGACTACGTGAAGGTGACACCGACTGACATCCGAGCAGGCAAGGTCCCACCAGGTTCAACAATCAGAGTCAGGAGCGATGGGAGGACGGTCGAGGTAAGGGCAAAAAAAATCGAATATCCCATCGTCATCACCGACGGCGGACACCGCATCGACGTGACCGAAATGGATTCGATCGAAGTACGCAAGGCCAGCCTGAATACCGTTCTGTGGGTGACAACGTTCGCGGTGCTGATAAGCGCCGTTGTTGTGCTCTTCGTTGTGGGTCTGTATGGACTTCGTGGCAAGGGACCGTTTTGATTTTGGAGGGATGGCCAGACCACAGGAACGCCCTCGCGGCCTGGCGTTTGAAATAAAGGATCGTAATCGTCCTTGACGATCCATGATTAGAATCCTAATGTACGGAGGTCGTGTCTGCCGAAGTCTTGCCCCGCACCCGGAAGGTCCTTGAGGCCTTCGCCGCAAGCAGCCGAAAGCGCGAAGCCCGGATGCTGCTGTCCGCGCTTGTCGAGGTGCTCGATCGCACCGGGCAGGGGGCCGACATCTCTCTCGACGATCTGGTTTTCGAGGCGAGCACCCAGGCTCAGAGACAGCAGACGGGGTTTCTGGAACACGGCCTCGCGCGCAAGCGTTACTGGGAGCTCTTCCAGGCTCTCGCGGTCGCCAGGCTTGGGCGGGCGATCAAGGGACGGAAGGGTCACGCATCGCGATTTTCTTCGTTCCACAGGACGGAACTCGAGCGGGCGCTCGACGATCTGGGAGTCGCTCCGGAGCAGACCGAAGATGGCGCGAAGGATCTTAAGGCCGCGCCCAAACCGCGACTCCGGCGCGATGAGGTGATTGCGCGCCTCAGGGAGCACCGACTTGACGTCAAGAGGTTTGGCGTGTCGGCGTTGTCCCTGTTCGGCTCGGTAGCGCGCGACGAAGCCGGCCCCGATAGTGACGTTGATCTTGTGGTTACGTTCGAGGCTCCAGTCACCTCGGAGAACTTTTTCGGCGTCAAGTTCTTGTTGGAGGATCTGTTAGGGCGCCGCGTGGACCTGGTCACGGACTCTGCTTTGCGCGAATCACTTCGCAGCGCGATCGAGGCGGAGCTGATCAGTGTCGCGTGAGTCCAGGTTGTTCCTGGAAGACATCGTCGCATGCTGCGACAAGGTCGGTCGATACACCCTCGGCCTCACACTGGATAAGTTCCGTGCCACGGAGATGGTCGTCGACGCTGTCGCTCGGAATCTGGAACTCGTGGGCGAAGCGAGCAAGCGACTACCCGATGATCTGCGCCAGCGGTACCCGGACGTGCCTTGGCGGAAAATGGCTGGGTTGCGCGATGTCATCGTCCACGGGTACTTCGGCATCGACATTGCCTTGCTGTG
This sequence comes from Myxococcales bacterium, assembly GCA_031431215.1. Lineage (GTDB taxonomy): Bacteria > Myxococcota_A > Polyangia > Fen-1088 > Fen-1088 > JANPCZ01. The sequence continues at coordinate 105,050 of JANPCZ010000020.1, read as the reverse complement.
GGATATCGCTCAGAAAGACGTGCCCGTGGTTCGCCACAAGATCGCCGCGATCCTCGCCACCGTCTATCCCGATTGACCATTGATCAGGGACGGGCCGGCCCGTTGTCCCCGCCAGCCCCTTCCAGCACGGCCTTCAGACGCGCCAGATCCTTTCGGTTCGCCCGGCGCATGGCGGATGCCATGAACGGCGCGAGCAGGCGCGAGAAGCCGCCCGGCTCGCCGCGGTTGCGCAAAGTCATGCGGGTGCCCGCGCCCGTGGCTTCCCACGTGTAAGTCGTCTCCATCGGGAACGGGCCCTGCGCCGTCCGCATCACCAGGCGCTGGCCGGGTGCGTGTTCGACGATCTCGTAGGTGTAGGCCAGGCGCCGGCCAAGAAAGTGCGCGACGAAGGCGATCTGCGACCCGACCCGCAGCGGTGGCTCCGTCTGCCACTCGACCCTGCGAATGTTGACGTACCACTCGGGCGCTCGCGATGGATCACCTGCGAACGCGGCCACCTCTTCGCACGACCGATCGATCGTGATCTCGGTCAGGACATCGACGGCCATGACTCTCCTCCGACGTGATTCAGTTTGCGTTCAAGCAGCGCCCGCTCGGTGGGGTTGCGGGCCAGCGCGACGGCAATCGCCAGCTGTCCGCGGGCTGCCTCCACCGCGCCCAGGCGAAGGTGCGCGTCGGCCATTGCCGCCGCGTAGAACGGGTAGGCGTCGAGCTGTTCGCGGCCGGGGATGCTCTCGAGCGCGTCGAGGCCGGCGCGGGGTCCCTCGGCCATGCCGATGGCGATCGCCCGGTTGAGCGCCACCACCACCGAGGGCTTGATCCGGTAGAGCGCATCGTAGAGCCCGCGGATCGCCCGCCAGTCGGTCTCGTCCAGGCTGCGCGCGACGGCGTGATGTCCCGCGATCGCGGCCTCCAGGTGGTACGCGCTGGCGGCCGCGCCGGACGACGACTCGGCCAGCCAGCCCAGCCCCTGCGCGATGAGCACGCGGTCCCAGCGCGAACGATCCTGCTGGGCCAGCGTCACCAGACTTTGAGCATCGTCGATTCGACCCGGCAGGCGTGCGCCGTGCAAACACATGAGCGCTACCAGCGCCTTGCTGTCCGGTGTCGCGAGCGCCACATGCTGGGTCAGGAGCAACCCAAGACGCAGGGCCTCCTGGCACAGCTCCTGGCGGACCACGACCGTGTCGTTGGCACCGTGATAGCCCTCGTTGAACAGCAAGTAGATGGCCTGAAGGACCGAAGCCAGGCGCAAACCGTCGGATTCGTCGCGCTCGAAGTCGAACAGATCTCGGCGCGCCTTCAGCGCGGTTCGTCCCCGGGTCAGCCGCTTCTCGACGGTGTCTTCCGTGGTCAAGAACGCCTGCGCGATCTCACGCACGCTGAAGCCGCACAGGTACTTCAGAATGATGGCGACCTGCGAGTCGGTCCCGATGGCCGGATCGCAGCACGAGAACGCCATTCGCAGCACGCCGTCGCGCACGGCCGGCTCGTCGAACGACGCCTCGATGGCAGGCACCAAGGTCCATTCGGAGGCGAGGTGTCGGGCCAGGTCAGGCGCCAGCTCGGAGAAGCGCGCGCGCCGACGGACGAGATCGATGGCGTGGTTCTTGGCCACCTGGGTGAGCCAGGCCTCCGGATTGGGCGGCAGGCGCCCGTACTTCCACGTCTCGAGGGCGCGACACAGGATGTCCTGCACGACATCCTCGGCCAGGTCGAGGTTGCCTGGGCCCAGGATGCGAACCAGGACGGCGACCATCTTGCCCGCCTGGTGGCGAAAGAGATGGTCGACCAGTCCTTGCGCCGCGTCCGGCGCGACGTTCGCGGCCGTCACAACTGCATTTCACGCACCGGCCTGACCTCCAGGATGCCGTCGTGCTCGAAGATGGGACAGCCGCGCGCGATCTCCACCGCATCGTCCATGCTGCTGGCGTTCACGATGGCGTATCCGCCCACCAGATCTTTGGCCTCGGCGAAAGGACCGTCGCTGAGCGCTTTCTTCGAGCCGCGCAACACCTTGCCCGTGAAATCCAGCGGCTCGCCGCCTGCGAACTGGCCCTTATCGGCAAGGCCCTTGAACCACGCGCCCCACTTGGTGAGGTGCTTCTGCATCTCCTCGGGCGACGAGGCGGCGCGAGCGGCGTCGCCACCGCGGAACAAGTACATGTACTTTTGCATTTGAGTGTCCTTTCGTTCTGCCCTGGCCCGGACCACCCGGGCTTCGGCAGAATAACGAACGGCCGCGGCGGATCCGGACATGGAAAATCGTCCTTTCTATGGATCCCAGTGCTCCATGCGCTGCTTGCGCTCCGCCCGGAAGTTGGTGATCTCGAGGCGCAGGCCATCGGGATCGTCGACGAACACCGCCCAGTAGTCGGGCGCGTACTCGGGGTAAAGCCGCGGCGGACTCACGTCGATGCCGCACGCGACCAGCGCCTCGGCCGCGTGCCTCACGTCGCCCTCCTCGGCCACGCGCAGGCAGAGGTGGTGCAATCCCGGTGCATATCGATCGTGCGGGGCGGCGCTGCGCGCAGGCCGGAGCACGATCCCGAACAGCCGGTTGTAGTACTGCACATGCGGATCACCACCCAGTGCGAACGTGTTCTTGCGGAACCCGAGGGCGTCCTTCAGCACGCGATCGTAGAAGCGCTCGGATTGCTCGACGGACGAGACCGTCAGATAGACGTGGTCAATCCCGATGACTTCGGCGGCGGGCTGCATCGTCAGCGGACGGAACTCTTCCGATAGATCTCGTCCACCGAGAGCTCGGTCTTCAGGCTATCGACCGCGACGCGGCCCCCGGCTATTGCGACGCGGGTGACCCACTCGCCCTGGGCCGAGCGGGCGTGCACGGTGATACGCCGCTCTCGATGAGAAACAATGACGTACTCGCGAAGCGTCGGGATCATGCGGTAATACTCGACCTTTTCCTGTGTGTCGTACTCCTCGGACGAATCGCTCGTCACCTCGAGCAGAACGGTGGGGGTGCCTAGTGAGGACAAGTGCCCTTTCCGCCCAGGCGCCCGTCGGTCCTTTTTGTGTCCGAGAATGAATGTTCCGTCAACTTGGCGGTCATCGGCGTCAGATCATGCCCGAAAACGCCGCCGCTGCGGGATTTGTCACTGACGAAGGGGCAGAGTCTACCAATGACACCGCGTACCACGATCGAGGCCTTCGACCGATTCCTTTCTGCACGCCTCCGACGCTTTCCTTGGAAGTCCGATGCGGCGCGAGCGTTCGCGGCAGAGGTGCGCTTCCGCAGCGGTGCCCTGGACGACGACTGGCTCAACAACGGACCAGCTTCCCTGATCTGCGATCTGCCACCTGGCTGGGAGCAGCGGTTACAGCCGGCCTTCGCGGGCGTGTCGATCGAGCTTCGCTCACTTGGCAGAGATCCGGACTGGCCCCAGCATGTGCGAGACACGCTGCGGGACTTGCAAGAAAGGCTCGGCCATGGCGTTTAGCCGGGACAGCGCTCCGCCGCTTCTGCCTGACCGCGATGCGCTGACCTCGGCCATGGTGGGAATCGGCATGGCGTTCGCGGCGCCCGCGCAGCGTGATCCCAACCTGGAAAACACGCTGCTTTTCGCATCGCGGATGGCCATGGAAGACCAGGATCCGCGTGTGCTCGATGTGCTGATCACCTGGTTCGGTGTCCACGCGCCCTTCGTCAACGCCGACCGCCTCACGAGGTTGGTCGCCGCCCAGGACTCGTCGCGCGTGCGTGCGCTGTGGGCCGCGCTGGCGCGTTGGCAGGAAAAAGACCGGCGCTTCGCCCGCCTGGCAGCGTCCTACAAGGGCCCTCGGATCGAGGTTCTTGCCACGGGCAGCGTCTTCCAGATCAAACGCCACGGCGAAGATCCGCGCTTTGTCGATGGTCCTCTCCGGGTGCCCGGGAACCTTCTGCGTGGCCGGGCGGCCGATGTTCTAACCCCGTCACAACTCGCGCGGCACCAAAGGGCCTATCGGGCGCGGGTAATGATGGGACCGGTCTACCGCGCAGATATGTGGGCCGCGCTCGAGAAAGAGCCGTCTCTGACGCCCGCCGAACTGGCCCGACAGACCTACGGCTCCTTCGCAACCGCCTGGCACGTCAGGCGCGACTTCGAACTTGTCGGGCCAACCAAGCGGGGGATCCAGCATGGGCGGGGGGACTCGCGTGGCTGATCGCGGGCGTGACACGCAACCGCCCGGCGGATCATGCCCCCGACGTTTCGTCGTCGTCCTCGATGGGGCCGTCAGAGCCTCGCTGCACCCACGTGCGCCAGGCGCCTGCGGCTTGGGCAGATGAAAGCGCGGCGAATATCCGCTTGCCGACCCTTTCGTTGACCTCCTCAAGGTCACCGGTTTCCCCAAGCAGGGAGTCGAGCGTGGAGCCAATATTTCCCCGGTTCATGTTGCCCTTCTATGTCGTCGCCGCGCGATAGCGCACTTGCTACGCCGCCCTGCGCTTCCAGAAAACCTCCAGCTCCTTGAGACGCCGCTCCGGATCCTTCGCCAGCAACGCCAGCTCGGACACCAGCATGGGGCTCGGCGCATTCCGGCCCACCTTGATGTGCGAGAGATACCCGTGCGACAACCCGAGCGCGTGCTCGATGCGTTTCTGCTCGACACCGGCGTCCGCGAGTTTCGCGAGCTGCCCGGCTGCGAGGCCGCGGAGTTCATCGGAGTAGGCGGACTCCAGGGCCTTGTCCATCGCGCCGGCCCGGCTCGCGCTCAGCCATTCCTCGCCGCACTTGTCGCAGGTGGGTACGGCGAAGTCGGCCGGGAGCGCGACCTCCATGGTCTTGTAGAACTCGCGTCTACCGGCACGGGCGACGGGGCGGACAGTGCCCTTGCCACACTGGGCACAACGGAACGTCTTCATGGCGTCACCTTTCTTCCTCGGATTGTACGAATCGGCTGCTCAAGGGGGTGGAACGAGACGAGAAGGATCTGCTCGGGCAGCAGAGTGAACTTGACGTACCAGCAGCGACAGGTCACCTCCCTTCCGGCGACCAGCGCCATGATGGGTGGCTGGGCCTCATAGGCGTAAACATCGCAAATGTCGGGGTTCTGAAATTTCGTTTCGACGAAAGCATTCTCGGTCAGCTCGGTGAACATGCGCAGCGCCGCTTCGGCCGCGCTCAGCGGGGTGGAGAAAAAGGCCCGCGCCCGGGTCTTCGACAAGAGGACGGCGCCGGGCGACTCCGCCACGGCTTTCACCGCGGCGAGATCAAAGTGAGGCCGTCTAGACACACTCCAATTGTACTAAATATGACCGGCGTGACAACTTCTGCTGTCGCACGCCGGGGTCTTGCGGCCAGGGTCAGCCCTTCGCTGTGCCCAGCCCCTCGCGCTTCAGCACCGCGCGCACGTCTTCGAAACCGGCGGCGACGTTCCCTTTGGGGAATCTGATCTGATCCAAACCTACGATGTTCGAGAACTCGGCGCAGCCTTCCTCCAAGAGGACGATCGCTCGCTGGAAGCCAAGACGTCCTTGGAAAAGGCCGACCTCATGGACCACGTTTTCGCGGGCGTGGAGCTTTCCGTCGGGCCGCTCGTCTTCGGCAGTCATCACGAGGAAGGCCATGGCTGCTTGGTCCAACATGCCCTGCAGCCTCTCCTGGCGGGCCATCCCCGCGGTCGACACCGCGTTGTAGTCCACGACGTTCAGTCCCAGTCTCTCCTTGATGAATTCCTTCAGCTCGCGCCATACATTCGACCGGCCGTGGCCGATGAAAATGCTGGAGCCCGCAGCGCCTTGAGTGACATTGCCGGCCGACGGTCGCCGTCGTTGTGCACGCGTGGCTCCGATGCATCTGTCGATCACGTCGATCACAAGTTGTCGCACACCTTCGAGATCGGGGTGCTCAACTGCGAGCGCCTGCTGCAAGAGGTTGATCGGAATGCCCGTGAACGGGTCCTTGAGGACAAACCCCACGCGCGTCTCGATGGCTGCCCTTTCGATATCCGGAATCGCGCGCACGACTTCGCGCCGCTTTTCGGAAAGGCGGGCCTGCGCTGCCTTCAAGGCGCGGAGGTTTCCCGGCCTGAGGGCTGCCGGATCAGCCGGCTCCGTTGCATCATCGGCCAGCTTCCAGTACGCGCGAAGAAGGGACTCGAACTCTGTGAAAATTTCTTCGCTGCCTGCCACTACTTCGCCATCCCCTCACTGATTTTTCTAGAAATTAACTCGCGCAGCCAGAATTCTCCCAATTTCTTGCCATCGTCATCTGTCGAACTGAGCATCTCTTCGTACGTCAACTTTTCGGAACCACCAACCAAGCGGCCCTTCTTGCACTGATATTCCCAATAAATGGTGGAATACTGACCTTGGTCGAGGATCTTTACGAAGCAGTGGGTCGCACCCAATCTGAGAGTACCGTCACATTTGGTTACGGATGGATCGGATTCGGGAACGAAGCGCTTGAGATATCCCTCCAAACTTGACTGACAATCCCGTCCTACCAAGTACCCGTCGACCCATCGCTTGGCCTCCATCAGGAGCAGTCCCGCGATGACCAGTCCCCCGATGAGCATGCCCAGACCGGTAATTGCGGCAAACACAGGCTCCGCCCTTCGTCTCAAAGGAGTCGGCTCTTTCGGCGGGCCTGGTTCTTCTGTTGATGACATGTTGGTCGCGCTCTCGCGGCGGAGCATACTGCTTTCTGGGGTATGAATTTGCCCCGGTTTCGTGGACACGTAGGTGCGGGGGCAGATCTGAGTATCCCGCTGAGGCTCATCAGGTCAGGGAAAACCGCCGTTCGCCCAGGCGGTTTCGAGTTGGTCGCGGTCAGTGAAAAGTTCGTGCTTGTCGTCGGGACATCGCAGGATGCGGAGAATCGTCTCGCGGGCAACAGTTTCAGCGAGGAACTCGAAGCATGCAGCCCGATCGGCTCCTTCCTCGCCTTGCTGTTGCAACGCAAGGAATGGGATCTTTCCGTGGACGCAGTCGCTTCGGCTCTGATGAAGGTCCTCCAAGAGATGTGGAAGATCGGATCCTCCCACGAATCGATCTTGATCCAAGTCTGGGAGGAGCTTGAGGACACGATCCCGAAATTCCGGTGCCTAGTGAGGACAAGTGCCCTTTCCGCCCAGGCGCCCGTCGGTCCTTTTTGTGTCCGAGAATGAATGTTCCGTCAACTTGGCGGTCATCGGCGTCAGATCATGCCCGAAAACGGAAAATGCATGAACGTCGGGGTGATGGATGGCGCGGAATTCTCCACGCCTGACACAGGCACGGTGCAGGGCTCAACCCTCTCACCGTTGCTCGGTAACGTCTATCTGCACTACGTACTCGACCGGTGGTTCGCCGAAGAAGTGAAGCCGCGGCTGCGGGGCAAAGCAACGCTCGTCAGATACGCGGTATTGCGGACTGGGGTACACGGCGTAAACGACTCGGTGCACGGCACACGATCGCCGGCAGCAGCGCGACCCCAGCGCCGGCAGTCGCCGCCGTGTTCAGCCTGGACGACTGGCGAGCCTCGCGGGCAGGCAGGCCGGCTTTCCCCGCCTGCGCGGATCCGCTGCAAGTGGCCATTCTCCCTCCTTGAAGGAGAAATTTGCTTGATATTCTCCTTCTAGGAAGGAGAATATGTTTCCATGAACGGAGCTGGGGCGCTTGCGCCTCGTGCACGGCTCGCCCAGAAGCTGGCCGATTCGCTGGCCGCGGACCTGCCGGCCCTGACGCCTCGACGCGTTCACGGCGCCGTGACCCTGCCCGGCAAGGTGACAGCCGTGGTCGGGATGCGACGGGCGGGCAAGACGACCTTTCTGCACCAGATGCGACAAGAACGGATCGCGCGGGGCATCGCGCGCGAGCGGCTGCCCTACATCAATTTCGAGGACGAGTTGCTTGTTGGGCTCGAGGCCAAGGACCTGCATCTGCTGATCGAGGAGCACTACCGCCGCTATCCAGCCCTACGCGGGCGACAGACCGTCACGTGGTGCCTGGACGAGATCCAGGTAATTCCAGGCTGGGAGCGCTTCGTACGCCGGGTACTGGATTCGGAAGCCGTGGAACTGTTCGTCAGCGGGTCGTCAGCTGCGCTGCTCGGTCGCGAGATCGCCACTGCGCTTCGCGGGCGGGCATGGCAGGTGATCATCCATCCCTTCAGCTTCGAGGAATACCTGCGCCATCGTGGGCACCCCTTGCCGGCGCGGGTGGACTTCGTCGCGGCACCCGAGCGCTCGGCACTCGAGGGCGCATTCCTCGACTACCTCGCCGTTGGTGGATTTCCCGAGGCACAGGGGCTGGACGCTGCGAGCCGCCACCGGCTGCTACATGACTACGTGGACGTCGCCATGCTCCGGGACGTTGCCGAACGGCATGGCGTGACAAACATCGTCGCTTTGCGCTGGATCGTGCGGCATCTGCTTGGCAACGCCGCAGGGCTTTTCAGCGTCGAGAAGTTCTACGCGGCCCTGAAGTCGCAGGGCGTGAGCGTCTCGAAGGACACCGTCCATCAGATCCTCGCCCATCTCGAAGACTGCTTCCTGGTGCGCACCGTTTCGGTGGAATCCACATCCGAGCGGCGCCGCATGGTGAATCCTCGCAAGACCTATCCGGTGGACCCCGGGCCGATTCCAGTCTTCGATCGCACGGGACGGGCGAACCTGGGCCATGCGCTCGAAACCGTCGTGCTGGTGGACCTCGAACGACGCGGATTCACCATCACCTACGTGCGCACGCCGCAGGGCTACGAGGTGGACTTCCTGGCGCGGGGCCCCGCTGGCGATGCCACGCTGATCCAGGTGTGTGCCAGCGCGACCGAGCCCGCCACGGCCGAGCGCGAGTTACGGGCGCTGGAGGAAGCCGGCCGTCTGTTTCCGAACGCCAAGCGCCTGCTTCTGACGCTGACGCGCGACGGTTTCCCAGCGCGGGTTCCCGCCGGCGTGGTCGTGCAGCCAGTCTATGAGTGGATGCTGCCGGACGGCCCGAAAGGCTGACTTCACGCCGCGCCGATGGGCTGGGCGATTGGGCGAGGGATTTGCTCCCCCTCTACCTCGTTGGTTCGAGGCCACCCGTCGCCCACTTGAGAGCGAACTGCGCCTTGTCGTACTCGCCGATGGCCGTCAGATAGTCATTGCGGGCTCGGGTCAAGTCCTGCTCGGCGAGAATGTTCTCGAGCACGTTGGCCACCGCAAACTCCTTCCGCTGGCGGGTGAGGTTCAGCGATTCTTCGGCGGTGGCCAACGCCTGCCTGGCCGTCTCGAGCTGATCCGCTTGTGACCGCGTGCGGGTCCACGCGTCCACCACCTGCCGGGTCACCTCGTCGCGCGCCTTCTGGGACGCGAAAGTCGCGGCGGCGCTGCGAGCCCTGGCGGCGTCAAGGCGCCCCTGGTCCAGCAGGCCGCCGGGTCCGATGCGCCACTGCAGCGTCGCCGCATAGTCGACAGATCCGCCGAAGTCGTGGGCACCACCGTAGGGTCCGCCGCCGAGACCGCCGAAGAACGCCTGGGCACCGAGGGTCGGAATGAGTGGACCATATGCGACTTCCTTGCGCTCGCTCTCTGCTGCTTCGACGAGCGCCTCGCCCTGCTTGATGGCCGAGTGGGAACGCAGCGCCGCCTGGACCTGAACATCGAGCGGCGTCTGGGCGTCCACCAGCGACAGCGGCACCAGATCCGCGTCCTCGGCCTGCAACTCGACGCTGGGATCGAGATGAAGCGTTTGCGCCAGGCGCGCCGCCGCGGCCCGGCGACGCTCTGCAGCCTGGCGAACCGCAAGCGCGTGGCGCTCCGCCTGAACCTTGACCCGCAGCTCGTCGGCCTTGAGGGCGATCCCCACTCCCACGGCATCACTCACCTCGCGCTTGTAGGCATCGGTGATTTTCCGGGCTTCCTCGGTGATCCCCACTGCACGCTGTGCGACGAGCAGATCGAAATAGGCGCTCGCAGCCGACAGGACGGCTGTCTGCCGCCGCTCCTCCAAGGAGTGCTCCGCCGCGCGAACCAGTTGCTTGCGCGAAAGCTCCTTGTAGATGGCGTCGCCGAGATCGAGCTGAGCTGCCACGGTCAGCCCCGGGTTGTAGGAGTACTTGCTGACGTCGATGACCTTGCCGACGACGTCCTGAAGCGCGCCGTGATGGCCGCGGTACCCCGCCCCGATCGAGATCCAGGGGAAGAATTGCCACACGGCGCTGGTATGCACCGCCCGAGCCTCGGCGAGCCGCTCCCGCGCGATCCGCACGTCGAGGTTCTCGGCACCGGCCAGGCGCAGGGTCGTGGGAAGGTCGAGGACGGTCGGGCTTCCTGCCCCTTCGCCCGCCGCCGCAACCCAGAAGGCCGCCACCAGCGCCGCGTTCACTTGGGCTCCACCACGGCAACCGTCTGACCGTCGGTCAGCGCGAGCTTCGCTGCGAGCAAGACCCGCTGCTGTGGCTTGAGGCCGTCCAGGATCTCGACGGCACGGTCATCCTTGAAGCCCAGCTTGACCGGCAGGCGCTTGGCCTTGTCGCCGTCGACCGTGAAGACGAAGCCTTTGCCCTTCTCCATGACGAGCGCATCGAGCGGGATGGTGAGAGCCTGCGGCTTGTGCTCGAGCGTGATCTGGACGGTCGCGTACATCCCTGGGCGGAGTGCCTCGTCAGGATTGGGGGTCTCGATCTCCGCAGCCATGGTCCGTGATGCCTCGTCGAGGGCGTACGCCACGCGAGTCACCTTGTGCTGGAAGACCTTGCCGGCCAGTTCCTCGACCCAGATCTTCACCGGCAAGCCAGGCTTGACGAGCGGCACCTCGCGCTCGGGTACAGACACCTCCACCCGCACGGTCCGGATGTCCGCGATGCTGAGCAGCGCTGCCGTCTGAGGCATTCCGCCTGCCGGAATGAAGGCGCCAACATCCACCCACCGCTTGATGACCACACCGGAGAAGGGAGCCACGATGCGGCTGTAGCTGAGCAGCGTTTCCGTCCTCTTGAGCGTCGCCAGCGCGACCTGATAGCGACCCTTCGCCTCGTCTACGGTTTGCGGCATCACCAGGTTCGGGGACTTCGCAAACGCGTCGCCCAGCCGCCTGTGGGCAACCTCGGCGACCGCGACGTCGGCCTTCTGCTTGTCCAGGTCCGCCGTCAGTTCGGGGGCTTCGATGGTCGCCAGAAGCTGCCCGGATTTGATCCGGTCGCCGCGGTCCACGCGTATCGTCTTCAGGAAACCAGCCGTCTTGGAATAGAGGATCGCCTGCTGAAAAGCGCGAATCGTGGCGGGAAGGACGATGATCCGCCCGACCGGTCCCATCTGCGCCTGCGCCACCTGGACCTTCGGCGCGGCGGGTGCTGGCGCTGGCGCCGCGGCGACGGCCTGCGATCCACCACAACTGGGCAAAGCTGCGACCGCCACCAAAAGAACACCGGGAAAGAAAGGTTTCATCTGCATTTGGACACCTCTAGACAGCATGGGCCGACCGTGTGTCGTCGAAGTGGACGCTGTCGGGATCGGCAGGATGAAGCGAGCTGGAACGGCTTTGCTTCCGGGCCAACACCGCGAACACGGCTGGGAGCACCGTCAACGTCGCCACCGTTGCAGCCACGAGGCCGCCCACGACCGCACGACCGAGCGGCGCGGTTTGGCTTCCGCTGTCACCAAGCCCGAGGGCCATCGGCATCATGCCGGCGATCATCGCCATGCTGGTCATGAGGATCGGACGCAGGCGGGTGCGGGCGCCTTCTACGGCGGCCTGCTGGGGCGTGGCGCCGCCACGGCGATGCCGGTCGGCGAAAGTCACGAGCAGAACGGCGTTCGCCACCGCCACACCGACCGCCATGATCGCCCCCATGAAGGACTGCACGTTCAGAGACGTTTCCGTCATCCACAGGGCGATGACCACCCCGGCGATGACGGCCGGCACCGTCGATACCACGGCCAGCGACAGCAGCACCGATTGGAAGTTGGCCGCGAGCAACAAGAAGATCACGAATACGGTCAGCACCATGCCCTGCTGGAGGCCGGTCAGCATCTCCTTGAGCGGCGCAATCTGCCCGCGGACGGCGACGGTCGTCTTGGCCGGGGGCGCACCGACCTTGGCGAGCGCACGGCTGATCTGCTCGTCGACACGCCCCAGATCGTTGCCCGCGACGTTCGCCGTGAGGGTGATCGTGCGTGCCATGTTGTAGCGCTCGTACTCACCGACGGCGACCCCCTCCTTCACGTCGGCGACGTTGCGCAGGAGCAAGGGAGGCCCACCGCGTGCGATGAGTGGCAGGTTCTTGATGTCCTCGATCGAGCCGGCGGTGCGCATCTTCGGCACCTCGACCTGCACCTGATATGCGACGCCGGTTGTCGGATCCGCCCAGTACACCGGCGTGACGAAACGGCTCGACGACGTGGCAGCCACCAGCGAGCGAGCCACGTCCGAGGTCTGGATGCCGAGAATGCCCATGCGTTCTCGGTTCACGTTGACCTGGATCGTCGGGTACTCGAGCGACTGCTTGATCTGGACGTCACGCAAGGCCGACACGCCTGATAAGGCGTCACGAACCTTGCCCGCGTACTCGTTGTTGGCCGGGAGACTAGGTCCGCTGACAGCCACTTCGACCGGTGTGTTGGCCCCGAAGCTCATGACCCGACTGACGATGTCGCTCGGTTCGAAGGAGAGACGCACGTCCGGCATCGCCGAGGCGAACCGCTTGCGCAACTTGTCCTTCAACTCGGCGATCGGCATCACGCCTTGCTTGATCTGCACCTGTAGCACCGCTTCGTCCGGGCCGCTGGTCCACAGGAAGATGAGGTTCACCGGAAAGTTCGGAGGCTGGGTGCCGACGAAGCCCAGCGTGCTCTCCACGTTCTGTGGTCCGACTTCCGCCTTCAACCCTGCGAGGATGCGCTCTACGATCCGTTCCGTGCTCTCGACGTCCGTGCCGGTCGGCGCCCGCACCCGAAGCTGGAACTGCCCGACGTCCACTTCGGGAAAGATCTGCGTCCCCAGCCGCGGTCCGAGGACCATGATCACCAGGGCAACCGCGATGGCATACACCGGCAGAACCAGCCCTCGCATGCGAACCAGGCCGCCGACAACGCGGCCGTAGCGTTCGCGGACGGCATCGAAAATCCCGGGCCCCGCTTCAGGATGGGGCCGCCGCAGCAACCAGGTCGCCAGGACGGGCACGAACGTGCTCGACAGCAGGTACGAGGCGATCATGGCGAAGCCGACCGCCAGCGAGAGCGGTACGAACAGCGCCCTGCCCGCACCGACCATGAAGAACGCGGGAATGAACACGGCCAGGATGCCGAGCATTGCCAACAAGCGCGGACCGATGGTCTCGCGGGTGGCGTCGAACGCTGCCTTCGCGACCGGCTTTCCCTGCGCCAGGTGGACATGGACGTTCTCGATGGTGACGGTCGCCTCATCGACCAGGATGCCTACGGCCAAGGCCAGCCCGCCCAAGGTCATGATGTTGACCGTCTGCCCGGTCGCCCACAGGCCGACGAGCGAGGCGAGGATTGCCAAAGGGATGTTGAGCACGACGACCAGCGCGCTCCGGAAGTCGCGCAGGAACAGCAACACCATCAGTCCGGTCAGGATGGCGCCCAGCAGACCTTCGGTGGTCAGCCCGGCGATCGCGCGATTCACGTACGGCGACTGATCGAACTCGAACGTGACCCTGATGTCGTCCGGCAGCATCGCCTGGAACTTGGGCAGGTTCTCCTTCACCAGTCGGACCACCTCCAGGGTCGAGGCGTTGGCCCGCTTGTTCACCGGGTTGTAGATGGTTCGCCTGCCGTTGACGAGCGCGTACCCGGTGGTGAGATCGGCCGAGTCCTCGACCGTCGCCAGATCCTTCACGAACACCGCTGGCTGCGCGCCGGGCCGGATGGCGACGGACTCCAGCTCGGAGATGTTCTTGACCACCGAGTTCAAGGGCACCATCGGGAAACTGCCGTTCATCAGCACGTTGCCCGAGGGGCTGATGGTGTTAGTCGCGGCGATGGCGGTGACGATCTCATCGGGAGAGATGTTGTACGCGCGCATGCGGTCGGGATTCACGCGGATGGCGATGCTGCGCGCGCTAGCCCCGAGCGGCGGCGGCGCCGAGACTCCGGGCAGGGTCGCAAACACCGGCCGAACCTTGTTGAGCGCGAAGTCCTGGATCTCGGAAAGGCTCCGCGTCTCGCTGGAGAACACCAGGTTCCCCACCGGGACGCTGCCGGCATCGAACCTCATCACAAACGGCGGCACGGTTCCCGGAGGCATGAAGGCGCGCGAGCGGTTGACGTAATTGATGGTCTCCGCCAGCGCCGCCGCCATATCGGTCCCGGCATGGAACTGAAGCTTGATGAGGGCCGCGCCCTGGATCGACTTCGACTCGACGTGCTCGATGCCGTTGATGTAGAGGAAGTGGTACTCGTAGTAGTAGGTCAGGAACCCTTCCATCTGCGCCGGGTCCATCCCGCCGAAGGGCTGAGCGACGTAGATGGTGGGGATGCCGAGAGTGGGCAGGATGTCCCGAGGCATCCGCTTCACCGCCGCGCCTCCCGCCAGCAGCAAGCCCGCCAGGATGACCAGCACGGACAGCGGCCTCTTCATCGCAGCGTCGAGCAGGTTCACAGGGCGGGATCATGCCCGAAAACGGCCGCTCTACGGCCTATGAATGCTGGAGGATCTGGATGAGCACGGTTACCGAGTGAGTCCAGGCACGCTGTCCCGGTCCTGGCACGCATGGAAGACCGTGCTGTGATCGGGTGCGTGACCGTCACGCCACAGTTCGTCTGATACGCGTCGCGAGCAATGCTCTTTTGTGCGGAAAAGCCTCGCTGCGCGCGATTGACTCGCCAGAAAAAGCCGCGTAAGCCATACGCCTTTGCGGCACTAAAGGAAGGACATCCGATGAGCAAGTTCAGCGAAATTCTCGGTGAAGAAGGCAAGGCCCTCTTCGCGCACAAGGCCAAGGTTCCGGCGTCGTCACTGCACCTGCCGGGCCCCGACTACGTGGACCGGGTCTACGCGCTGTCGGACAGGCCGACGCCAGTCCTGCGCAGTCTGCAGGCGCTGCTGGGGACCGGGCGTCTGCGCGGCACCGGTTACATGTCGATCCTGCCGGTGGATCAGGGCATCGAGCACTCGGCCGGCGCGTCGTTCGCGCCTAACCCCGAGTACTTCGACCCGGGCAACATCGTCAAGCTGGCGCTCGAAGGTGGCTGCAACGCGGTCGCATCGACGCTGGGAGTGCTGGGCGCCGTGGCGCGCAAGTACGCGCATCGCATCCCGTTCATCGTCAAGGTCAACCACAACGAGTTCCTCACCTACCCGAACAAGTTCGATCAGATCCTGTTCGGCCAGGTCAAGCAGGCGTTCGACATGGGCGCGGTCGCCATCGGCGCGACGATCTACTTCGGCTCAGCCGAGTCGGCGCGGCAGATCGTCGAGGTCAGCCAGTGCTTCAAGCAGGCGCACGAGCTGGGCCTGGCCACAATCCTGTGGTGCTACACGCGCAACAATGCCTTCAAGAAGGACAAGGACTACCACGTGTCGGCGGATCTCACGGGCCAAGCCAACCACCTGGGCGTGACCATCGAGGCCGACATCATCAAGCAGAAGCTGCCGGAGAACAACGGCGGCTACAAGGCGATCTCGTCGAAGGAGAACCCCTACGGCAAGACTGACGAGCGCATCTACACCGAGCTTGCCACCGACCACCCCATCGATCTGACCCGCTACCAGATCCTGAACTGCTACTCGGGGCGGGCCGGGCTCATCAACAGCGGCGGCGCTTCGAAGGGCAAGACCGACAGCGATATCCTGGAAGCCGTGCGCACCGCGGTCATCAACAAGCGCGCGGGTGGCATGGGCCTCATCTCGGGTCGCAAGGCTTTCCAGTGCGCGATGAAGGACGGCATCACGCTGCTCAACACGATCCAGGACGTGTACCTCGACAAGGACATCGGCGTCGCCTGACGCGGACGAGTCGAGTCATCCCGGCCGGGTGCGCAGCGGCGCCGGCGCCTGACACAGCGGACAGTGTTCCGTGAGTTCGGCGACGGTGCCGCAGTCGACGCAATCGACGCGGTAACCGTGAAAGCCGGGTTCGTGAATCTCGGTGGTGGTGCGCGGCTTGTCGGCGCGTCTGCCCTCGTAGCTGACGCGGGCCGGGACCATCGCGACGTAACGGACCTCTTCGCCTGCGCAGCTGGGGCAGGCCGCTGGCACCGGCCAACGGTTGGGCGCTGCGAGAATGCCCGGTAGTACGCCTGCGGCGTGGCAGCGCGGGCAACGATCGTCCGCTAGCAACGACTGCTTGCAAGTGGCGCAGGCGATCTCGAACACGCCATCGACGAACTTCTCGCCGTCGTAGACCCAGGTGATGGATCCGACCGGCTCGCCACCCATCAGGGGCAAGCGGCCGTCGACGTAGCTGCGAAACGCCAGCCGGTCCGAGCCGCACGACGTGCAGCCGCGCGCGATGATTTCATCCAGGCCAGCTTCGCTCAGCGCGCCCACGCGGGCACCGTAGCGCGCGATCACCGCGACGTCCACGACCTGGAAGTTGGCCTAGCCCGAGCCCGACGCCAGGATCGCGGCCTCGTTGTGGTGGTTGTGCAGATGCTTGATGCGCACGAAGCGCCAGCCGCGCGCGGCCAGGCGAACTCGAGCGGCCGACAGCGCCGCCAGATCCGCGGGGCCGCGAAACTTGATGGTCGCGACCACATGGCGGCACCACGCGTTCTTCATCCAGAGCTCGACCAGCTCGACGGTACGGGCTGGCTCGCAGATCACGTCGCACAGCAGCCAGTCAACCGGCGCCTTGGGTGTGAAGGTGAAGGCGTTGCCGATGATCGCGGTCAGCGCAGGGTGGCCAGCCGCAGGTTCCGCAAGCGGTGATCGGTCGATCGCCGTTACCCGCGCGCCACGCTTCAGCGCAAGCCAAGCCCAACCGCCGGGCGAGCCACCCAGATCGACACAGGTCTCGCCCGCAACCGGGGCGCGGCCAAGCCAGGCAAAGCCCTCGGCAAGCTTCCTGTAGGCACGCGACGGCGCTTGCCGATCCTCCTCGACCGGCGCCAGGCCCGCGGGCCACGGCGCCAGATCGAAACCTCCCGCGGGCAGCGGCCGCGGCCCGGCCGCAGACACCAGCAGAGAGCCGCGTCCCACCAGCGCGAGCTGAACCACGAGTTCCGGCGCGGCCGTCGGTAGTCCGGGCTCAACTGTCGCGCGGTAGCGTCGAAACGCCCGCCGCCGCCGCTCGCGCAGCAAGGACAGAAACGCCGCCTCCACAAGTTGCGTCCGCCCCGCCAGACTCCGGTACGCGGCGGCATCGGGCACGTAGGCGTGCACGGCGAACAGCCCGTCGCCGACATCAAGCACGGCCTCGCAAATTGCATACGCCGCCTCCGCAAGCGCCGTGACCGATGTTCCCTTGACCTGGGCCACCGCCGGAAGCACCTGCCGCGCGAACACTGGATCCCCGGCGTCACCCGCCGCGGTTACCGTGACGAGACCGGGCCAGCGCGGCCCGAGGCCCGAAGTGGCCGCGCCCAGCTCGCGCACAAGCACATCCTCGAACCCGGGCGACACCACGAACCCCAGCATGGCCGGCTGACACCTACGGTTGCGTGACAGTCAGCCGGTAGGGGTGCGTGAAGTGATCCGGCACGGTGGTGCCCTTGCCCGCGCTCACCGGCACCGCGAACACCGTCGCGCGCACGAAGTGCACCCCCGCCGCCACGGTCAGCGCCCGAGCCGTGACGCTGGCGCCTTTGGTGTCGGCAAATTTGTGCTCGATGGCGTTGCCCTGCCCGTCGAGCAGGTACAAATCGCCGAGCAGGTCGCTTGCCACGTCCTCCAGCTTCACCGTGGCTGCGCCCGCGGACAGCGTCACTCTGAACCAGTCGTCGTAGGCCTCAGGTGACAGCTCGTCTGCACTTGGGCGCCCGGCGAACAGGTGGGCCATGACCACGGTACCGACCTGCACCTGCCTGGCGTCCGCACGGCTGTCGTTGGGCTCGAAGAGATCATTCACGCGCGCGTAGCTGGCGGAAAGCCGGTAAGTGTAAGGGCTTCGCCACGACGCGAAGTCGCTGACGGCGACGCGGTACTTGTTGCCGGGCGCGGTCGGAAAGAACACGGTCACGCTCTGGCCGCTGTTGGCGGCGAACTGTTCAGTGATCTCGCCGTTGTCGCTGGCGGCATGGATTCGTACCCGCACGATGCCGGGACCCACGTCCGTGACCGCGACCTGCACGTACCCGCCACCAGGATCGTTCGGCACCACGAATTCATAGAAGTCCTCGTCGGTGCGGGCCGCCACACAGCCGACCACCGCGGCCGCCAGGGTGTACGGCGTGGCCCGCTCGCGATCGTCATTGGGCTCGCGCTCGTCGGGCGCAGCGGCGCAGCGGTTCACCTGCGCGCCCGCGCCGCCCCCTGCTCCCGCGCTGCCGGCGCCGATGTCACCGCCGTCGAACCCGCCCGGACCGCCGCCGCCATCCAGGCAACCGGACACCAGCGTGGCGACCACCCAAAAGCGACGCGATCCGACGACCAGGCTCATGACCCCACGATGCGGCGGTAGTCGTCGGACAGCAGGAAAGCCACCATATCGCGCAGCTCTTGGGCGGACATCAGTTGCTCGCGGCGAAGCGTGCCGAAGCCCGCCAGACGTGGGTTCGTCTTGGATGCCGGTTCGTCCTTGAGCGCCGCCACCGCGCGGAGCGCGGCCAGGGGGCTGCCACACGCGAGCAGGCCGACCCTGTTGGCGATGAGCCGTCGACCCGCCAGGTGATCGTCAAGGCTGGCGGCGGTCGCCAGAGCCGTCCCGGCGGCGTCATGGATTTTTTCGCGCGCAGCCATGCCTGACATCCGCTGCACCACCTCCTCACGCGACAGCCAGGCCGCCGCCGCACGTCCGAGATCGCCGATGTCCTCGACCTGCAGCACCGCTTCTGCCGCCGGCGCCGATAGCGCCGCCAGCACGCCGCGCAAGAAATCGGGCAGAGCCGACGCCCCGATGCGGGCTGCCGCGTAGGTCCCGGCACGCGCTTCCTCAAGCGCCCGCGCCACCAGAAAGACGAACTCGACCTGGGTCAATCCCGGCACCCGCTCGCCCATCGAAATGGTCAGAGGCAGGGTGGCCTCGATCGCGATCTCGACGTCGGAGCCGCGAACCACCGGGGTCACTGCCGGCGCGTTGAGCTTGCCGCGTAACTCCTCCACCAGCGATCCAACGAAAGCGGCGGGCGGCACCGCACCGCCCGGGCCAACAGCCGCGGGAGCCAATGGCGGAAAACCCGCCAGCGCCGCCGCCAGCCCACCGAACATCTCAGCCAGCGGTCCACGGCCGGCAGGCTCCAGCACCTCCGGCGCAAAGACAGCGGCCGGTGCCAGGGGCACGCTCTGCAGCTCATTGCGCCGGGCCGACAGCAGATGCTCGGGCTCGAACAAGAGCAGCACCGCATAGGCGGCTCGCGCCGTGATCACGTCGCCGCCCTGCTCGGCCAGGCGCCCCAGTACCAGCAGCGGCCCCGGTGCCGCCGAGGTCGCGAGCACGAGGACACGCAACGCGCTCACCACCTCGGCGCGCGCCTGATCGACCAGCCCCGCGGTCACGAAACCAAGCACAGGATCGAGAGCCTCGGGCGCCTTCTTCTGCAAGTAGGCGCCCAGTTCAGCCAGCCGAGCCGCCAGCCGATCGGCGGCGACCTTGGCGATATCGACCGCCGATCGAGCGACCGCGGCGTCGCCGTTCCCCATCAACGTCGAGATCGCCACCAGAAGCCCGGTGTCGTCGTCGTCGAGATCCACGAGCGTTGCGCCGGGAGCGGGATCGAGCCGCTGGCGAACCAGTTCCTGGCCCACGTCGGCCACGTTGGCGAAGTCGCCCTGGACCCAGTAGTGGTGCACCAGACGCACGAGAGTCGGCGCGTACGCCGGGTCCATGTCCGACGAGCGCAGGTAGGCATCGTCTGCGCCTTCGAGGTCACCCAGCGATTTGCGCAGGATCTCGCCCTGAACGAACAGCGCCTCGGCCCGCTGCGACGCATCCGGGTACAGGCGAGCCAGGCGGCCGCACAGGTCAGCGGCCTCACGCACGAGCCCGAGGTGCTGGAACACGGTGCGCAGCAGCTCGAGCGCCGCGATGTTGTCGGGATCGTCGTCAAGCACCAGTTCAAGCGGCGCGCGCGCGCCGGCAAAGTCGCCCTGCCGGAACCGGATCTCACCCAGCGTCCGCCGGGTCTCGCTGATTTTCTCGAGTGCGTCCGCGGGATAGAGCCGCAGCAGCTCGTCAAGCTGCAACGCGGTTTCCTCCCAGTCCTCGTGGTAGAGCGCCATCTGGGCCAGGGCCTCGCGCGCCTCGATGTGCTTCGGGTTCACCGCCACCACCTGCCGGTAGGCCGCCTCGGCATCGACGTCGTCGCCGAACACCTCCGCGAGCTCGGCCCGGCGAAACGCCAGCAGCTCGGGTTCGATCACGGCAGCCCCACCCGGCGCCGCTGCCAGCGCCGCGAACAGCACGCGCGCCTGCTGCCATTCCTGCGCCCGGTACATCAGTTCCGCCGCCAGCACCAGCGCCCCGGCGTGATTGGGCAAAAGCGCCAGCGCCTCCTCGAGATCGGCCATCGCCTCGGCGGACTCGCGCATGGCGACCAGCACCCGCGCGTGACCGACTAGCTGCGATACCCTTACCAGCGGCTCGCTGTCGATGGCTAGCGCGCGTGAAAACTCCTCTTGGGCGAATGCCAGATCGCCATCGTCTGCCGCGGTCTCGGCCAGAGCCAGATGCACTTGCCCGCGCTGCACGTCGTTCAACCCCGGCGGCAGCGCCAGCAGCGCGCTCCATGCCCGGTTGCGCGAGCGTGGGTCCGGCAACCGGCGGTACAGCTCGAACAGGGTCGTGGCCACGCCGGCGTCATCGGGCGTGGCGGCCAACATGTCCTCGAACACCTCGATGCCCAGCGCCGCATCCACACCGTTGCGCAGCACCAGCACCCGCAAGCTGGCGGCGGCAGCGGCCGCGCCGTCAGCGTCGCCCGCCTCCTGGGTCAGCGAGCGCAGCCGGCGCAGGGCGTGCACCGCATCGCTGATGTCGCCAGCTTTCTCCGACAGGATCGCGCGCAAGGCCAGCGCTTCTGCCGAGGCCGCTTCGGGTTCCACCAGGCGCAGCAACGCCAGCGCAGCCGCCTCGCCGCCCGGGCCCGCCAGTCGTTTTTTGGCCCGATCAAGCACCAGCTCGGGCGTCACCCTGGCGCCCTCGGCCCCGATCTGGCGCCCCAGCAGGGCATCGGACTCGTCCCAACCGTCGCTGGTCGCCAGCAACTCACCAAGCGCCGCCATGGCATCCGCCGCACCTGGTCGCAATTCGAGCAGCCGTCGCAGGACACCTTCGGCCCGCGCCGGTTGAGCCGGGGGCTCGCGGTACAGCGCCGCTAGCTCAACCGCCAGCGCCTCGGGAGAGACAGCGGCCACCAGCGCGCCGCCCGCCACCAGCGCCGCCTCGCAATCGGACCACAGCCGCTCAAGACATTCGGACAGCTCCCGGGAGCGGCCCTCGCGGCGAAAGATCTCCGCCAGGCGCAGCCACAGATCGGTGTCGTCCGGAGTCTCCTCCAGTAGCCTGCGGTAGATCGCCTCGGCCGCTGCACCGTCACCGAGCCTCTCGATCACGCCGGCCCGGGCTCGCGCGATCGAGCGACGCGCCGGCGCGTCGGCCGCGTCCTCGCGCTTGCGCAGCACCTCGGCCAGCTCGACGGCCCGCCCCGAGGTTTCCAGCACTTCGACCAGCACGTCGAGCGGCGCGCCGCTCGTCGGTTCGCCGACAAGCGCGTCGTGCAGGTGCCGGCCAGCGTCTGCCATCTGGCCCGCCACCCGCGCCCATTGGCCAAGCCGCAGATGGGCCTCGGCAAGCACGTCAGCGGAGGCTGGCCCGGGCGCGCCGGCCGCGCCGACCAGCTCGGTATAAAGCCGCACGGCTTCCTCCTTGTGGCCCGCGCCCCATTGCTGCCGCGCCAGCGCCGCACGCGCCGCCAGATCGCCCGGATCGTCTTCAATCAAACGCCGATACACCCGCGCCGCCTCGTCCGATCGGCCCAGACGCTCGAACGCCTCTGCCAGCCGCCCCTGCAGCCCGCGCAGCTCGCCGGGCCGCGCGTGCTCGGCCCGGCGCGACAGCACCTCCGCGACGCGTGCAAAGTCATCCGCGGCGCGCGCCGCTTGTTCAAGCGCCGCAAACGCACCGTCGTTCTGTGGATCCAGACTCACCGCGCGCTCCAGCAACGCCAGGGCATCGTCGGCCAGGCCGAGTCGCTCGCGGAAGATCTCGGCGGCCGCCGCCAGATGCGAGGCCCGCTGCCGCTCGTTCTCGCCGGTGCGCCCGTCGTCGGCCCACGCCACCAGCGCCTGCGCCGTCGCTTGTGCGTCACCGCGGCGAGCGGCGATCTCCGCGAAGCGCTGCCACGCCGCCGCCGCCACGGGTCCCTGTGCGTCGCCCTCCAGACACGCGCGCAACCAAGCGAGTGCGGTGTCCTCCTGCCCCTGCTTCTCAAGCAGGAACGCCAGCCGCCGTGACAGATCAGCACGGGGCAACGATCCGTTGGGCGACTCGGGCGCGGTCAGTAGCGTCTCGATGACCTCCACCGCGCGCGCCACATCTGCGTCGCTGTCGCTGGCATGCGCGAGATCCCACAGCTCGAACGCCGCGGGCACAGCATCCTCGCCGCCCTCCAGTCCCAGTGCCGCCAGAGCTTCCCGTAGCAAGCCCGGATCGGCTGTTTGGCGTGCCAGGTCCCGCAACCGGCGTTGCAGGGCGCGCCGCGGCCCTGGCGCAGACGTGGCCTCGATGGCCCGGCGCAGGAATGGCTCCATCTCGCCGACGTCGCCCTTGGCCGCCAGCACCACCTCGATACCATCCAGTGCCTCGATGTCTCCTGGATCGTCGCGCAGCACCTGTTCGAACAGCATCAGGGCCGCCACTCGATCCGACAGGCCGGTCGCGTGCACCGCCGCCAACTGCCGCAACAGCGACGCCCGATCCGGAGGCACCTGCGCCCGCGCCAGAGCCGCCTCGAGGAGCTGCTTCGCCTCTGCAGGTCGGCCCGCGACCAGCGCCAGCTCGGCCGCATCGCGCAGGGGCTCCCAGGCGTCCTTGTCCAGCTCGGCAGCAGTGCGCAACCGTTCGATGGCCAGCACAGGCTGCCCGGTCGCTTCGTCCAGCTTGGCCAGCGCCCGCAGCACCCGCGCCTCGCCCGGACGATCGCCGCGCGCCGCACACAGGCCTTTGGCCCGGCCCAGCGACAGCGCGGCCGCGTCACTTTCGTTGGCTGCAAGCTGGGTGCGCCCAAGCCCCTCCCACGCCTGGGCCTCTTTGTCGTCGAGGCGGACCGCCTGATCGAAACGATCGCGCGCGCGCGCCTTATCGCCAAGCTTGTCAAGGTAGATGAACCCGGCGCGGGTGTAGATGCGCGCCCGTGCCGTCGGGTCCAGCTCGTCGACCGCTCGCTGCCGCAGCAACTTGAGCAAATCAGGCCAGCGTTGACTCGCTTCCAGCTCCTGCGCCAACGCGCGCCACGCGGCCCGGAAGCGTGGCCGCGCCGCAACTGCCTGCTCAAGCAACACCGCTGCCGCGACGCCAGCACCTTTCCTCCGCCGCTGCTCCGCCGCCGCTAGCAGCGCCAGAGCCTGATCGGCGGTCTCGCCAGTGCCGCCCGACAGCTCGCCCAGACGTTCAAAGATCCGGGCCGACTCGTCCCCGCGACCCAACTCGGCGGCAACCTGCGCCTTGCACAGCAAGGCCGGTGCAAAATCCGGCCAGCGCGCCAGCGTCACGCTGGCCACCTCGTCGGCCTCGGCCAGCGTCGCCGGCACCGCCGCCAGGATCTGCAACAGCCGCGTGACGGCGAAAGTGTTGTTCGGGTGCAACTGCGCCGCCCGCCGATAGGCGTCGCGCGCCGTCGCCACCTCGCCCCGCAGCAGCACCGCCTCGGCGTCCGCGAACAAGGTCCGCGACTCTTCATGGATCAACAGATCGGCCGTGCGGGTGCTCGGCTCCAGCATACTGAATGCCGCGTCCTCCTCCGCCTCCGGTGAACTCGGCCCGAAGCGTGCCACGATGCGCTCGCGTTCATCAAGCGGTCGCAGCTGGATGTCCTCGCGTTCGGGCAAGCGCCAGCCACTGGTCACCAGCACCTCATCGAGGGCGAGATCGAGCAGCCCGAATTCCATGTCAGTCGGGCCTACCAGTACCAGCGGCGCCTTCACCGCGGCCACCGGGCCGGGACCGCCCGATCCGCCGTGACCGTTGACGGGCGCGCCCGCAAGCGCCGGTAGCTTTGCCCCCAGCGCCATGAACAGCGCTGTACCGACCAGCGGCGCCGGCACCGGCAGAAATCCGTACACCCGGACTTCGAACCACGAGAACCGCAACCGGTGCGGCGGTACGCGCCGGAACGCGCCGATGGCCGAGATGAACGCGTGCCGCTTGCCAAAACTGGCACGGGCCGAGAGCCGTACCCGACCACCATCTATCTCGAGTTCGGGTTCGAAGATCCCGAACGACGCCAGCGGCAACGCGTGCACCAGCGCCGAAAGCTCAGCCGATCCAACCGATAGCTCTAGTTCACGCAACCGGCAGCGGCGATTCTGGAAGCGCGTCACGCCGCCAGACACGTCGAACGGGAAGCGCAGATCCGGGATCTCCATCTCCAGTCGGTCGACGCGGCCGAAGTGACCAAGCGGCCGGCCCTCCAGGCTGAGCACGCCGCGCCCGTCGAGGAAGGTCAGAGCGAACCCCAGCGGGGCTGCGCTGGTTTCACGAACCGGCGTCACGATCGCTTACCTCAGCTCCCGCGCAGCGGGTGGCGCACCCCGTCCGCCGCGAGCCCGTAAAAAACGCGCCCTTTGCGGCCACCGAAGTAGACCAGCAACACCACCGAGAAGCTCACACCGATTGCCGCCACCAACAAAGGCGCCACCACCAGGAACGCCTGCGCGGCCCGGTGCACCTGATCGGCCGCATCCGCCGTCGCGGCTTCGGATGCCAGGTGACGCAGCACCGCGCCGCGCACGATGGAGATGGTCAGCGCGGCACTGGCCACGCTGTAGCCGATGCCGACCCAGCCGGCGGCAAGCGCCGTGATGCGACCACGCTTGTCGCCGGTGCCGATGGCCACCACCGAGAACAACAGCAGCGCCGCCAGCACCATGCATGCGGCGGCCTGGGTGCGCGTCCGGTCCGGATGCGCGCGCTCGACAGCTATCACCGCTGCTGCCACCTGACGCGCCAGGGTCTCGTTCGGCGATGTGGGTGGCGTGGCCATCAGCGCCTCGATCGCAGCGGGCGTGCGGCCCGCGTCGCGCAGCCCGGTCAGCGCACCGAAGAACAGATGCGCCCCCGCGACCAGCATCAGCCCCGCGAGCACCACCACCCACCTCGGGCGCTGTTTCGCCGCGGGCATCACAGCCTGAAGGGCGCTGGCGGCGAACAGGGCTCGTAGTTGACCGGGACCTCGGGACCTTCGTCGTAGCGCAGGAACTCGCGATTGACCTCGATACGCTTGGCATCCTTTGCCTCGGAGCAGCGGCGCAGCGCCCACTCGTCGATGACCTTCTCACCCTTGGCCGCGGACGCCTCGGCGACAAGCTCGATCTTCTTCTTCTCGAACTCTGCCAGATCGGCGCTCTTGCGCTCCTTGAGCCTGACAACCAGGTAACTGCCGGCGACTTCGACTGGCCCGCCGAACGGCGCCGCGGTGGTCAGGTCGAAGATTAGCTTGGCAAGTTCGGCCGAGGTGCCGATGTTCTCGACCACCGCGCCCCGACGCGCGAACAGCCCGGTCTCCTCGGCGCGAGGTGCGTCCGGATCGTCGATGGGCGCGTCCTTGGCGGTCTTGACGCCCTTCGCGTCCTTGACGTCCTTGACGCCCTTGACGCCCTTCGCGTCGTCCTTGGCGACTTCCTTGTCCTTGGGCGCCGGGAACAGATCCTTGAGCGTCTTGTCCGGCGCCGCCTTCATCTTCGCCAGCGCGGCCTCCGCTTCGGACTTTGCCTTGGCTTTCGCCCGATCCTGACGCAGTTCGGTTTCCGCCAGCTCGGCCTTCACCTTGTCGAACGGGATGTCACCTTCGCGCGTGCCCTCGACCAGGACCAGGTAATAGCCGTCGCTGGCTTTCTCGGGACCGATGGTGTCGCCGTCCTTGGCCGCCCACACCTTGTCCTCGACCCCCGGTCCAAGCGCGGTCGCTCCCTGGCGCCGCCAGCCCAGATCGCCGCCGCGGGGTTTGGTGTGGGTGTCCTCGGACGCCGTCTTGGCAACCAACGCGAACGCCTCACCCTTCTTGATCCGGGCCAGCAGAGCTTCGGCCTTCTTCTTCGCCGCGGCGTCGGCGTCGGCCGAGGCACCGGCGTCCAGCTTGACCAGAATCTGGCGCAAGCGGCGCTCTTTGGGTGCCTTTTCGTAGAGGAACTTGCGCTGCTCGTACAGCTCCTTGAGCTTCTTCTCATTGGCCGTCGCGTAAGCCGCCAGCTCGGCTGCCGTGGGCTCGATGTCGCTCTCGTAGCGTCGAGTCGCGAAACGGACATACTCGACGTTGGCCTGGTTGTTCTTGCGAACGAACTCTTCCTGCACCTCGGCCACCGATGCGGTGACCCCGTCGCGCAGGAGGTTGCGAACTCGCTGCGCCAGAAGTTCGCGCCGCTGCTGTTCGATGAAAGCCTTGGGCGTCATGCCCAGCTGGAACTGCACGAACTTGCGAAATGACTCGTAGTCGAACTTCCCGTCCTTCTGGAAGCTGGTCGCGGTTTGCTCCATGCCGCGGCCGACGATCTTCGATTCGCCCAGAAGGTCCTCGACCTCTTCCTCGCTGACCCGGAAGCCCATGCGCTCGGCCTCGGTGGCCAGCAACTCGCGCTCGATCAACCGATCCATCACGGTTTCCTTCAGTCGAAACTGCTTGGCTTGCTGGGCGGGGAACTGGCCCCCGCCGGACATCAAGAATCCGTAGCGAAAGTCACCTTGCGCAAGCACGTTGCCACCCACTTTGGCGGCGACGCCACCTTGCAACGCCTGCCCGCCTTCACATCCACCTTTCGACTGCGGTCCAAAGTTGATGATGAATACAGCGATGACGATGCCAAAGAGCAAGTAGATGAGCAGCGACCGCGACGAACGACGCATCTGCTCGAGCATGGGGTCCGGCCTCCAACGGTTGGGAAATGGGGCGCGAATCTAGCACAGGCGTCAACTCTGCAAAGCCCAGCAGTTCCGGCGCCGACGAACCAGCAGCGTGGCCAGGCGAACTGACCGACATGACGCGGGCGCCTTGTTGGTTTCGGCGATTCCGTGATAAGAGACCGCGTGGCCTTGGCTGCCCTTTCGGGCGGTTCAAGGCTTTGAAATTTTACCGACAGTTCGCCGGCAAGCCGATGCTACTCGACTGGGTGTACGGACTTTTCTCCAACGATCTCGCGATCGATTTGGGCACCGCGAACACGTTGACCTTCGTGCGCGGCAAGGGGATCGTGTCGAACGAGCCCTCGGTGGTGGCGGTGCAGCGCACCGCAAACGGGACCAAGAAAGTGCTCGCGGTGGGTAAGCAGGCCAAGGAGATGCTGGGCCGCACACCGGGCAACATCACCGCGGTCCGCCCGATGAAAGATGGGGTCATCGCCGACTTCGAGGTCACCGAGGCGATGCTGCGCTACTTCATCACGCGGGTTCACAACCGCCAGACCCTGGTCAAGCCTCGCATCATCATCGGAGTTCCGTCCGGCATCACCGAGGTCGAGAAGCGAGCGGTGCGCGACTCCGCGCTCGCCGCCGGCGCGCGTGAGGTGTACCTGATCGAGGAGCCCATGGCAGCCGCCATCGGCGCTGGCCTGCCGGTGACCGAACCGTCGGGCAGCATGATCGTCGACATCGGCGGTGGCACCACCGAGGTGGCGGTCATCTCGCTGGCCGGCATCGTTGCCGCGCGATCGATCAGGGTCGCCGGCGACAAGATGGACGACGCGATCGTCGCCTTCATCAAGCGCAAGTACAACCTGCTGGTCGGCGAGCGCACCGCCGAGCAAATCAAGAAGCAGGTCGGCAATGCTTACGCTCTCGATGAGCTCGAGACCATGGACATCAAGGGCCGCGATCTGGTCGCGGGCGTGCCCAAGACGGTGCAAATCAATAGTGACGAGATCCGCGAGGCCCTGGCCGAGCCGGTCAGCGCCATCGTCGAGGCCGTCAAGTCGGTGCTGGAGCGCACGCCGCCTGAGCTGGCCGCCGACATCGTCGATCGTGGCATCGTGCTGACCGGCGGAGCGTCGCAGCTGCGCAACCTGGACGTGCTCTTGCGCGAGGAGACCGGGCTGCCCGTGATGGTGTGCGAATCGCCCGAATGCGCCGTGGTGCTGGGCACCGGACGCGCGCTGGACGAGTTGGCGCTGCTCCGAGAAGTGGCGATGCAGTAGGCCGCCTCCGCGAGGCCCGCGGCCGGAGAGACGAAGTTGACCGGGATAAGGCACAAGCTTCGCGAGGCTGCCGTCATCCTGGTGGCGCTCGTCGTGGCCATCATCGCGCTGCGCGGCAGCGCGCGGGCGCCAGGTGATCTGTCGGCGCTCGACCGCGGCATCCTGACGTTGATCTCGCCGGCGCAGGCGGCGCTGTCGTCAATCGCACGCGGGCTCGGCAACGCCGCCGGGCGCTATATGGATCTGGTGCACGTGCGCGGCGAGAACGAAACCCTGCGCAGCGAGAACGCCCGCCTGCGCGCCGATTTGCTCGAGTCCCGCCGCGCCGCCAACGAGGCCGGGCGCCTGCAGCGGCTGCTCGGCCTGCGCGACTCGGTGGCCGCCGCGACCCTGGTGGCCCGGGTGATCGCCATCGACGCTTCGCCGTACTTCCGCGTCGCGCGCGTGCAACTCGACCGTGGCGAGGGCCTGGTCAAACCCGGCATGCCGGTCATCACGCCCGAGGGCGTGGTCGGCCGTATCAAACGGGTGGCAGGTGACACGTCGGAGATCCAGCTGTCGGTGGATCCGGCGTCCAAGATCGACGTCATCGTCCCGCGCACCGGTGGCAGGGGCATGCTCAGGGGCAAGCCGGGTGAGAACGGCTACCGCTGCTCGATCGAGTACCTGACCAAGGACGGCGAGGCCAAGGAGGGCGATCTGGTGGTGACCAGCGGGCTCGGCGGGTTTCCGCGCGACCTGCCGGTTGGGCACGTCAGCAAGGTGGTGAAGAACTCGGCCGGGCTGTACCAGGAGCTCGAGGTCTCGCCCGATGTCGACTTCGCGCGTCTGTCCGAAGTGCTGGTGGTGGTAGCGCCCCCACCAGCGCCCGATCCCGACGCAGGCGCGCGCGCCCGCACGCTGTCGCCTCCGCGCGGCCAGTCGGTGTATCGCTGATGCGCTCGGCCGCCACGCTCCTGGTCGCCCTGCTGCTGCTGCTGCTGCAGTCGATGGTGCTCGAGTTCGCGCCACTGCCCCTCGCGGCGCCGTCGTTCGGCCTGCTGGTGGTGCTGCACGTCGGCCTGTCGCCGAAATGGTCGCCGTCATCGGCCGCACTGGTGGCGTTTGCCACCGGCTACCTGTTCGACCTGGTAGCTGGCGCACCACGCGGGCTGCACGCGTTCGTGTTCATCGTCATGTCGCTCGTGGTGCGACTCATCGCCACCCGTCTCGTGGTGCGTGGCCTGGTGCTCAAGGCGGCCACGTCGTTCATGGCCAGTCTGCTTTCGGCGCTGCTCATCGTCGTGGTGCGCGCGCTGGTCAACCCCGATGGTGGTTACGGCGGTTTGCGCCTGGCTCCGGTCGAGGCGCTCCTGACCGGCCTGTTCGGACCGGCGGTGTTGTGGCTCCTCGATCGCCTGGACGGCCGGCTGGATCCGGCGCGCCTACGCGTCGGGCTGTCGCGGCGGCGGCCGCGCCCTTTCGGCAGCACCATCGGACAGCGTTGAACAGGGCGCAGGATGGAGATCGCGGGACAAGACGCGGAGCTACCGGAGATACGCACACGCAGCCGCGTGTTCGGCGTCGTGGTGCTGCTGGTCTTCGTCGCCCTATCGACGCGTCTGTTTTTTCTCCAGGTCGTCGAGGGCGACAACTTCTATCGCATCACCGCCGACAGCATGGTGCGCACGGAGGTGCTGCCTGCGCTGCGCGGTGAGATCCGCGATCGCAAATCGCGCGTGCTGGTATCGACGCGCCCGTCATACGACGTGATCGTCGCCCCGGCACAGATCACCCCCGAGATCTACCGCCGCCTGCTCGCCATCTTGGGCCCCGACATCGAGGGGCTGCCCGACTGGGAGACACTGCAGGCGCGGGGCAAGAATGCGCGCGACCGCCTGGTGACCCTGACAGAGGATATCCCGCGCGACGCCATGGCCGCCATCGAGACCGTGCTGGACAGCCCTGGCGTCACCATCCGGGCGGTGGCGCGCCGCCACTACCTGCAAGGCGCCCTGTTCGCGCACGCGCTCGGCTACATGAACGAGGTCTCGGCCGAGGAGCTGCGCACACGCAAGGACGAGGGCTACCGCGCAGGCGACATCGTCGGTCGCACCGGCATCGAGCGGCAGTGGGACTCCTACCTGCGCGGCGCCAAGGGCTTCGAGAAGCGCATCGTCGATCGGCGCGGTCTGCGGCGCTCAGACGTGCGTCTGGCCGACATCGTCGAGGGCCCGACCAAGCAGGAACCCGTGCCCGGGAACAACGTCGTGCTCACGCTCGATGTCGATGTCCAGCGCATCACCGAGCGCGCCCTGCGCGGCAAGCAGGCCGGCGCGGCCGTGGTCATCGACGTGAACACCGGCCGCGTGCTTGCTCTGGTGTCGCGACCCGGCTTCAACCCCAACGAGATGTCGGGCAAGCTGTCGCCAGAAAGCGAGGCGCGCCTCCTGGGCGACCGCCTGCGTCCGTTCCGTGATCGCACCCTGGCTGATACCTACAACCCAGGATCGACTTTCAAGGTGATCTCGGCGACCGCCGCGCTTGAGGAGAAGCTGATAACGCCAGAGGACCGCACCAAGTGCCCCGGCTTTCTCCAGGTCGGCCGGCGGCGCTTCCGCTGCGGCAAGACCCACGGCGTCGTCAACCTGCAGGCCGCCATCGCGCAGAGCTGCAACGTGTATTTTTACGAACTCGGCGCGCGACCCGGCATGATGAACCGGCTGGCCCGCTTCGCCACCGAGTTGGGACTGGGCGCACCATCGGGACTCAACCTGAACGCCGAGAGCGCCGGCTTCGTCCCCACCGAGGCCTGGCACCGGCAGCAGCAGGCGGAAAACCCCAAGAACGAGGGTTTCACCATCGGCCACGCGCTCAACACCGCCATCGGCGAGGGCGCCACCCGGACCACGGTCATGCAGATGGCCCTGCTGTACGCCGCCATCGCCAACGGCGGCAAGCTGTGGTTGCCGCAGATCGTGGATCGCATCGAGTCTCCGTCGGGCCAGGTCATCGAGGAGTTCCCGCCGCGTGCGCGCCGGGACGTGGCGGTGTCCCAGGACACGCTTCAGATCATCCGCCGTGCGCTGTGGGGCGTGGTCAACGATCCCAAGGGCACGGCCTACAAGGCGCGCTCGAAACGCGTGCAGGTCGCCGGCAAAACTGGCACCGCCTTCGTGCTCAAGACCGCTCGCGGCAAGGACGAGGACCCGCCCCTGCCGTATGAGCAGATCGACCACGCCTGGTTCGCGGGCTTCGCACCCGCCGATCACCCGCGGATCGCGTTCGCCGTTCTGGTCGAGCACGGCGGCCATGGCGGCGATGTGGCCGCGCCGGTGGCGATCGAGATAGTCGAGAACTACTTCGACACCGTCGCCCCGGACAGCCCCGCTCGGCCACGCGCAGCACTGGAGAAGGCCCGCTGATGCCGCGGATCATCTCGTGGCGCAAACTGCGCTTTCGCTTCGACTGGTCGCTGACGCTGGCCATGCTGGCCGTGCAGGCGCTGGGGCTCGTCAACCTGTGGAGTGCGGTGCGCGAGCGGCAGTTCCAGCTGTTCGCGCGCCAGATCTCCTGGTTCACGATTGGGCTGGCGCTGTTCCTGGGTGCGGCGGCTTTCGACTACCGGCGCATCGCCCGCCTGGGCTACGTGTTCTACGGCGCGGGCCTGCTGCTCCTGCTATCGGTGCTGGCAACCGGGCGCTTGGTCCAGGGCGCCAAACGCTGGCTCGACATGGGCGTCTTCCAAGTGCAGCCGTCCGAGATCATGAAAGTGCTGCTCATCGTGGCGCTGGCCAAGTACCTGCACGACACGCCAGCGCTTGAGGGACGCTCGCTGCGCCATCTATCTATTCCCATACTGATTGCGGGCCTGCCAGTCCTGCTGGTGGCGGCGCAACCCGATCTCGGGACTGCGCTCATCATCTCGCTCATCTTCATGACGGTGATGCTGACCGCGCGGCTGCGGCTTAAAACCACGGCGGGCATCACGGCGCTGGCCGCGCTAGCCATCGCGCCCATCTGGGAGTACGCCCTGCGCGACTACCAGCGCAACCGCATCCTTGCATTCATTAACCCAGCGCTGGACCCGGCGACCGCCTGGCAGCCACGCCAGGCCATGAACGCAGTCGGATCTGGCCGCTTCATCGGCAAGGGGTTCCTGCAGGGCACACAGATCCGGCTGCGATCGCTGCCGGCGCTGTGGACGGACTTTCCGTTAGCAGTATGGGCCGAGGAGTGGGGCTTCATCGGCTGCGTGGTGGTGCTAGCGGCGTACGCGCTGCTGATCTTGCGCATCCTCAAGATCGGACGCGAGGCCCGCGACAGATTCGGCATCACGGTGTGCGTTGGCTGCGCGGCCATGCTGTTCTGGCAGGTCACCGTCAACATCGGGATGGTCACCGGCGTGTTGCCGGTCGTAGGCGTGACGCTGCCGCTTATCAGCTACGGTGGCTCCAGCCTGCTCACCATCATGGTGGCGCTGGGCCTGGTGATGAACGTGTCAATCCGACGGTTCTCCTACTGACGTCGCCAGGCAGCCGGATTCCAGGCCGGGGGGGCGAAAAAAAAATAAACCTTCCGCGTCGGCCGTTCGGAGGAGTTTTCAACCCCTACTGTTCGTAAGGGGGGAACCACATTGACCGCATCGGGCTTCCCGACGGTGCGGGCGTGCACTTTCCAGCGGCTAGAGGCAGCTCCCTGGTTCGTTCTTGTAGGGAAAAAAATCTCTTCCGGATGTCGAGCCGTACAGAAGGTTCGCCCGCAAGCATGGCGTTTCGAAATGCACCGGTCAAGCACGAAGCTGCCCCTGCCGCGCATGTCCGGGCTTTGCCGGGCGCGGGCATGCGCCCGCCTGCTACAAAGTCTTGGTCGCGACGGTACCGTGGGGAGCGCCAGCAGGAACCACGTCGCCGGCCGCGGGCGTCTGAGGCTCGCCGGCGACCTTCTCGCGCCAGAAAGCCCCCACGCCGCCCTGGGTCGCGATCGACTTTTCCCCACGCGACATCAGTTCTTCCTTGTCGAGGATCGCGTCGGTACGCCGGTACACCGGCTTGGCGTGATCGAGCGTGTCCATGCGGATGGCATCGCAAGGGCAGGCCTCAGCGCAGAGGCCGCACACCACGCAGCGAAGCTCGTCGATCTCAAACAGCTTGGGGCGCTTCTCGATGCGACCATCAACGGTCTCTTCCGGCACGATGGTGATGCAGTGGGCGGGGCACACCGTCGGACACATCATGCAGGCGACGCAACGGACCTGACCGTCGTCACGCAACATCAGGCGGTGCAGACCACGATGGCGCTCGGGATAAGCGCGCTTTTCTTCCGGGTAGGCAAGCGTGACGATGTCGGTCTTGTCCCGGTTCCCGGTCATGTTGCCGAACCAGTTCTTGATGAAATGCTTGAACGTGACGCCCAGTCCCTCGGCGATCGCGGGCAGATACATCTGCTGCTGGAAGCTTCCGGGGCGGGCGACGATCTTCACTCCGATGGCCATGGCAACCTCCTACTTCGACGACGAGTACAGGATCCAGCCGGCCGTGAAGAGCACGTTGGCGATGCTCACGGGTAACAAGCGCTGCCAGCCGAGTTGCATGAGTTGATCAGAGCGGAAGCGCGGCAGCGACCACCGGATGAGCAGCTGGAAGGAACAGAACATGAAGACCTTGACCAGCCAGAACCCGAAAGTCATGCCGACAATAGCGATGTTGGGCAGGTGCAGAGCCAGCCAGACTTCGCCCGGGACATGCCAGCCACCCAGGAAGATGCTCACCATCAAACCGCTCGAGAACACGATCTCGATGAACTCGCCCAGGAAGAACATGCCGAAGCGCAGGCCGGAGTACTCGACGAAATAGCCGATGATCTCGGGCTCGCCTTCGGGAATGTCGAACGGTGTCCGCTTGGTTTCTGCAATCGCCGCCGTCAAGAACAGCACGAACGAGACGAAGTGCGGAATGCCCCAGATGCCCCACTGCCACGGCCACGGCCCCTGCTGTGCCACCATCGCGCCCGGCTCAAGCGTACCGAACAGCAGGAACATGGCCAGCACCGCCATGCCCATGGTCACCTCGTACGACATCATCTGGGAGCTTGCGCGCATGCCGCCCATGAGCGCCCACTTGTTGTACGAGGCCCAGCCCGCCAGCGTCGCGCCGTACACCGATAGTGACGAGATGGCGAAGTAGAACAGCACGCCGACGTCCATGTGGGCGATCTGCAGATCCACCGGCTGCTGGCAGGCGCCCAGGGGAACCTTCTCGAACACCTGGCCCCAGCACAGCGGCGCTCCGAACGGGATGATGGCCGCGACAATCAGCGCCGGCGCCAGCGCCAGCACCGGGGCCAGCGCAAACAGGAACTTGTGCGCCCGCGGCGGCACGAAGTCCTCCTTGAACATGAACTTCAGCGCGTCAGCGAGAAAGTGGAAGATGCCCCAGCCCTTGAAGGGGCCGATGTTGGCGCGGTTCGGACCCAGCCGGTCCTGCATCATCGCGGACTGCCGCCGCTCGAGCCAGGTCAGGATGGACGCGATACCGGGCCCGAGCGCCAGCATCAGGAAGACGATCTTTATCAAGGCCGACACGGCGGTGAAGCCCGCGTGGCCGTAGGTGAACGAGGCCAAGAATTCGTCCATGCCTGTCCTCTATCCTCTCGCTAGCCTCGCGAGTCGGCGAAGCGGAGTTGCACCGGCAGCATGGGCCGGCCCCATTGCGCGCCCTTCATGAACGGATGGCGCTGCTGGGCATCCGTGAACACTTGCTTGGCCGTCGTGAACTCCATCGTGGCGCCCAGCCGCCGCGCCAGGTGCGACAGGATCTCCCAGCCTGGCAGGGCATCGCCCGCGGCTGCCACAGCGGCGCGGATGCGTTGCACGTGACCCTGCTTGTTGGTGAAGGTGCCGTCAACCTCGGCCCATGCGGCCAGCGGCAGCACAATCTTGGACGCCAGGGTCAACGCAGTCTCGCGCGATGCCAGCGTGACCACCGACTCGACCCGATCAAGCGGCAGCGCCGCGGTGCCTTCCGGGCCCAGCACGCCGTCCTCACCCACGATCAACAGCGCCGTCAGCAGGCCGGCCTTCAAGTCGCGGCTCAAATCCATCATGGTCAGCAGCCGCGCGCCACCGATGGCCTTGGCGCCCACGCTGTTGGGGTTCTTGTCCGCGCTGATCAGGATGTCGTCGTGGAAGCCCTCGTCGCGCCCGGCCAGATACACCTTCTGCGCGCCCAGGTGCTCGAACACCAGCTTGCCCAGCGCGTGCAGATCCTCGTTGGTCGACGTCGCGTTGAACACCACGCCCAGCGCCAGTGGCCCCTTGTCGAGCGCGGCTTTGATCGCCTTGCCGGCGTCATCGAGCGCGCGGTCCCAGTCGACCCCCGCGCCTGCGACCTGAGGCACCACCACCCGGCCACCGCGCACACCCTTGTAAGTGAACCGGCCGTCATCGCACATCCAGTGCTGGTTGACGGCCGGGTTGGGCCGTGGAACCAGGCGGTAGATCTGATCACGCGACGAGTGAACATCGATGTTGCAACCGGTGGCGCAGCCCGTACACACCGATGGCGTCGACTGCAGCTCCCACGCGCGCATCGTGAAGCGGAAGTCCTTCGCGGTCAGCGCTCCCACCGGGCACACGTCGACCGTGTTCAACGAATAAGGGTTATCGAGGCGCCGCCCGGGCGAGGTCGTGAGCACCTCGTGGTCGCCGCGCGCCGCCATGGTCAGGTCGGGCGACTTGGCGACTTCGTCGCAGACGCGGATGCAGCGGGTGCACAGAATGCAGCGTTCCTGATCGAGCACGATGTGCTTGCCGAGGTCGACGACCTTGTCCTTCTTGACCTTGATGCCGTCGTTGCGCGCGTACTTGCCGTCCCAGTCGAAGTAGTGCTTCTGCAGCATGCACTCGCCGGCCTTGTCGCAGATCGGGCAGTCGATGGGATGGTTCACCAGCGTGAACTCGAGCATCTGGCGCCGGACATCCAGCGCGCGCGGCGACTTGGTCAAGACCTCCATCTTGTCGGCCACCGGCGTGTAGCACGACGGCACCGGCTTCGGCTGGCCCTTGACCTCGACCAGGCACTGACGGCAGACCGCCGGCGACGACAGGCCCGGGTGGTAGCAGAAGAACGGCACGTTGCAGCCAGTCTGGTTGCACGCCTCCAGCAAGTTGGTCCCCTTCGGGAACTGGTGCGGCTTGCCGTCGATGGTGACGGTGACCATCTCGACAGCGGGCTTGGCGGCGTCAGGCTCGGACATCAGCGGTCACACTCCCCACCGATCATGTTGATCATGCCGAAGGTCGGCACCACGTCGGCGATGAACAGGCCAGGCAGAAGCTTGGTCATGATGGCGGTGTTGGCGAACGACGGCGGCCGCACCCGGCACTTCCACGGACGGCCGGTGCCGTCGGACACGATGTAGAAACCCAGCTCGCCGCAGCCGCCTTCGGTGAAGGAGTAGACCTCACCAGCCGGCACGTGGATGCCGTCCATGATCAACTTGAAATGCCCGATCATGGCCTCGATCGAGTTGTAGGTCTCGGTCTTGGGCGGCAGGGCGATGCGCGGATCATTGATGATGATGGGACCTGCCGGGATCATGTCCATGGCCTGCTCGATGATGCGCATCGACTGGTGCATCTCCTCGACCCGGACGGCGAACCTGTCGAAGTTGTCGCCCACCGATCCGATGGGCACGTCGAAGTCAAAGCGATCGTAGACCAGGTACGGGTGGTCCTTGCGCACGTCGTAGGCCACGCCCGCCGAGCGCGCGACGGGCCCGCTCAGGCCCCAGGCGCCCACATCCTCCTTTGAAATGATGCCGATGCCGTCCATGCGGTCGCGGAAGATGCGGTTGCGCGTGAGTAGCTTGTCGACCTCGGAAAGCACACCGCGACCGCGTTCGAGCACGTCACGCAGGCGATCCATCCAGCCGTCGGGCAAGTCGCCCGACACACCGCCGACGCGCACGTAGCTGTGCGTGAGCCGGGCGCCCGACACCTCTTCCAGCAGTTCCCACAGCCACTCGCGGAACTTCACGTTGTAGAGAAACGGCGTGAACGCGCCCAGCTCCATCGCGCCCGCGCCCAGGCAAGTCAGGTGATCGCTGATGCGCGCGATCTCGCCGACGATCACCCGGATAAACTGCGCCCGCTCGGGCACCTGCTTCTCGATGCCCAACAACTTCTCGACCGCGATGGCGTACCCGACGTTGTTCAACATCGGCGACACGTAGTTCAGGCGATCGGTGTACGGGAAGATTTGCGTGTACGTCGCGCACTCGGCTTCTTTCTCGAAGCAGCGGTGCAAGTAGCCGATCTGCACGTCGGCCGAGGTGATTTTCTCGCCCTCCACCTCCAGCACCATGCGCACGGTGCCGTGCATGGCCGGGTGAGACGGCCCCATGTTGAGCGGCATCGGCTCGGACGGCAGATCGGGCGCGTCGAAGTCCGAGGTTTCCTGGACGCCCAGAACCACGCGCCGGGGCGCCGTGGCAGAGAGAATGTCAGTCGTGTTGGCCATGAAAAGTGCGTCCTCGGTCAGTCGACCTGTCCGGGCAAGCGGCGCACCAGCGGCTGCCGTTTTTCTTTCGGGTAGTCCTTGCGCAGCGGATGGCCGACGAACTCGGGGTACATCAGGATGCGGCGCAGATCGGGGTGACCGCGAAAACGGACACCGTAAAGGTCGTAGGCCTCGCGCTCGAACCAGTTGGCACCGGGCCACACCGCGCAGAGCGTGTCGACGATGCAATCGTGCTCGGGCACGCCGGCGTAGAGCCGCACGCGGTGCTTCCTGGTCAGCGAATAGAGGTGCAAGACCACATCGAAGCGCGGCTCGCGCACGAAGCGATCCACGGCGGTCAGATCGGTGAACATGTCCATCGCGGTGACCGCGTCGTCGCGCAGGAACTGGGCCACCGCCTGCCATGAATCGCGCTGCACGCGCACCCACTCGTTGCCGTGCTGCGAGCCGGTCTCCAGGATCTCGCCAGCCTTGAAGTGCTCTTTCAGACGATCGAGGACGATCTGCGCCATGGGTCTGCGTCCTTCGCGAGCCGGGCCCTATCCGACCTTCCGCGCCTGAAGCGGCTTGATGGAGGCTATGGGAACGTCGTAGCCGCGCTCGGACTTGATGGTGATCTGACTGTGCGTCCCGCCGGTGGCGATGCGATCCATGAGCAATTGCAGGGCGTCCAGCACCTGTTCGGGCCGCGGCGGGCAGCCCGGGATGTAGACGTCGACCGGGATGATCTGGTCAGCCCCGGGAACGGTCGAGTAGTTCTGGTAGAAACCGCCGGTCGACGCGCACACGCCGAACGCGATCACGCTCTTGGGCTCGCACATCTGATCGTAGATGCGGCGCAGAGCCGGCGCCTGCCGCTCGGTGATTGTGCCGACAATGATGAGCAGGTCAGCTTGGCGGGGCGAGAAGCGCGGGAACTCGGCGCCGAAGCGCGCGAGGTCGTACTTCGGAGCCGCCGTGGACATGAACTCCATGCCACAGCACGCGGTCACGAACGGATACGAGAACAACGAATACTTGCGTGCCCAGTTGATGGCGTCGGCGATGCGGCCGGTGACG
This sequence comes from Myxococcales bacterium, assembly GCA_031431215.1. Classification (GTDB taxonomy): domain Bacteria; phylum Myxococcota_A; class Polyangia; order Fen-1088; family Fen-1088; genus JANPCZ01. The sequence continues at coordinate 66,128 of JANPCZ010000020.1, read as the reverse complement.
ATGTCGAGACTCATGGGTGCTCCTACTCCCAGCCTATGGCGCGCTTGCGCCAGACGTAAGCCAGGGCCACGACCAGAATGCTCATGAACACCATCACACCACCCAGGCCGAAGAACGACACGCCCCCGGTGCACAGGCCGTTCGCGAATTTCCCGGCGCACGACAAAGCCCGGTAGTTGACCGCCCACGGGTACAGGAACGCGGCCTCGATGTCGAACACCAGGAACAGGATCGCGACCTGGTAGAACTTGACCGAGAAGCGCGCGCGCGGCGTGCCGATCACGTCCGAGCCGGCTTCGTAGGGCACCGACTTGGCCCGCGACGGCCGCTTGTGGCCCAGCCCCCACGCCGCCAGCGACAGCAAGCACGCCATCCCGACCCCGGCAAGAATCGCGAGCGCAGCGGCGATGTAGTCGGACGTCATGGGGTGCGCCGGCGAGCCTGCACCGGCGACGGATTTATAGTGGCTGGGGTTTGTGCCGTCAATCGAAATGGCCGCCGACGGTGACCGCAGTGATTGACTAATTCCCGAGCGGTTTCTATATCTTCGTCCCCATGACCCCGGGCAGAACCGCTTGTCGGTGGGCACTTGCCACCTGCGCCGCCGTCACGGTGGCGGGCGTGGCCAGCGCGTGTGCGAAGAAGTCGGCCGAGTTGTCGGCGGCCAGCCCCGCCGCGGCGGCGACCACGGCCAAAGCCGAAGCCGCCACGGCCGGCGCTACCGGCGACGGCCAGGACAACACAGCCCCGCCCGGGATCGATCTGACGGCGCTCGACGACTTCGAGCGCAAGGTGTTCTTCCGCGTGGTCAACAAGGAATCCGCCGCATGCGGCAAGGCCGAGAGCCTGATCAAGTCGGTGAAAACCGATCGTAGCTGCCGCAAGTCGCACTACGCCATCAAGTACGTCGCCCGGCTGGTCGATCAGGGCTTCACCGATTCGGAGATCGCCGAGCACCTGGGCAAGCGCTTCCGCTCCGGCCCACCCAAGCGCATCGATGTCAGCGAAGCGCCGTCGAAGGGCAGTCCCAGCGCGCGCATCACGCTCATCGAGTTTGTCGACTACGAGTGCCCGCACTGCAAGCGGGTGCAGGCCGTGATGCGGCAGGTACTTGATGAGTTCAAGAACGAGGCGAAACTGTACTTCAAGCACTACCCGCTGGGCTCGCACACCAACGCCCGCCTGGCCGCGGAGGCCGCTGTGGCCGCCAACAGGCAGGGGCAGTTCTGGCCTTACAACGAGAAGATCTGGGCCAACGCCGACAGCCTGACGCCCGCTCTGCTCGAGCAGTTCGCCAAGGATCTCAAGATGGACGTCGAAAAATGGCGCAAGGATCTGGCGTCGGACGAGGTCAAGAACCGGGTGCAAAAGGACCGCTCCGACGGCGCGGCGCTGGGCCTCCAGGCGACCCCGACCATCTACCTGAACGGCCGCGAGTTCACCGACGGGCGTGACATCGACAGCCTGCGCGACTGGATCAACGAAGAGCTGGGCAAGTAAGACCCAGGCGGGTCTTCAGCCGGCACCGATTCGTGCCGATACATGGGGGCATCCCCATGTCCGTGCTTCGGTGGAAACTCAGTGTGTGCGTTGCTTGCCTGACTGGCGGGGCGGCCATCGCGGCCCCCCCACCCGCAGTCCCCCCACCCGCAGCCCCGGCACCCGCGGCGCCCGACAAGGTCGCCCTCGCCACCCGGATTCCCGCCGTTGACGCCAGCACCAAGGCGCTGGCGCCGCCGCGTGCACCCGCGGCTGCCGCGCCTGCGCCGCGGACCGCGACACCGAACCGGGTCGGCCCTGGCGCCCCGGTGGACGATGTGTGGGCGCGACCGTTCTTCGTCAAGGGCGATCTGTCCGCGTTCACCGTGCGTCCGCTGACCCGACGCAATTTCGTCGGAGTCGGCGCTGGCATCAACGCTGTGCCGGGCGGCGTGGATACCGCGCTCAACGCGTTCTTCTTCACGGTCGAGCCGCAACTCGACATAGCCAACCCGACCTACAACTGGAAGCTGGGTCTGGGCGCACCGCTGCAGTTCCAGTTGATCGATACCCGCGGCGCCTTCGAGATATGCGTGGGCGAGGGACGCGTGGCCCGCACCATGGGCGGCAGCGAAGGTGCGGTGGCGGCGCAGACCGGGGTGTGCGTGGCACGGCAGAAGGAGCGCGTGACCGAAGGCTTCGGACGGTTGCGCCACCAGGACTGGGACGAGGCATCCGACTTCGCGAAGATCATTCGCTACATGGTGATCGGCGGGCAAGAACAACCGTTCTACCTGAACGTGTCGCGGCTTTACGATCAGACCTTCGGCCACGGCACCGTGGTGCGGCAGTACAACCCGAACATCGACTACAACACCGCGCGGGTCGGAGTCACGGTGGACTTCAACCGGCAGGCCATCGGCATCCAGGCCATGGCCAACGATCTGGTGCGACCCGACGTGCTGGGCCTGATGATGTTCCTGCGGCCGTTTCGGCCGACCTCCGAAAGTGCGTTCTGGCGCAGCGTCTCGCTGGGCGTCAGCTGGGTGCACGGCGTGAACGTGCCACGCTCCGTGCGCTACGAGCAGGGTCTCTACACGCGCTCGTTCGACGAGCCCATCCCGAGCGTGGACTCCGAGCTGAACCCGGTCGGCGGCGCGTACGAGCAACTGAAGATCGTTGGCGTCGATCTGGAAGCCAAGGTCGTCCGCACGCAGAACGCCGACGGCAAGCTGTACCTCGACTATCAGAAGATGGTCGGCTTCGGCGGCGGCATCACCATGGGTAGCCTGTGGCGGCTGTCTTTCGGCCGGCCGGCGTGGCAAGCGTTGCGGATCCGCGCCGAGCTGCACAGCTTCGACCCCGATTACTTGCCGAGCTTCTTCGACACTTTCCACGACATCTTCCAGTACCAGTACCTGCCAGTCGGCTACCAAGGTAGCAACGGGCTGACCTACCACCCGACCAAGCTGGGTTTCCTCGACGCCAACAGGAAAGGCCGCCGGCGCGTCGGCGGCTATCTGGAGTTGCAGCATTCGTTCCTCGACGTCATGACCCTGGGCGCGACCTGGCGGACCTGGGCACCCTACGGCCAGCCCAAGGACCCCGGCTTCGTCGCGCCCGAATTTCCCGACTTCGGCCGGGGCTGCGGTAACAACGACGGCATCTTGAACTGCGGCGCTACCGTAGCGTTCGATAAAGACATCGGCTTCACCTCGATGAAGGTGCACGCCGAGCTGCCGTTCCGGAAGTTCCTGCAAGCCTTCGTCGCCTATGAGGTGTTCTCGACCACGACCGAGCCCAGCCTGGGGGTCCTGCGCTTCGACGGCGACAACGAGATCCTGTTCTCGGGCTTGCGCATGCAGCTCTTGCCCATCCTCTTCATCGAAGCGCAGGCGCGTCGCTATTTCTTCCTGCAGCGGCTGAACAACGTGAACCTACAGGAACTGACGCTCGAGCAGGACCAGAACTTCCACTCGAAGTGGACGTTCGGCCTATCCGCGTACGTCGGCTACGAATTCTGAGCGCGCGGCGCGCTGACTGCGCGCGGCGCGCTTACTGATAAAGGAAGATGATCTCGACGCGGTTGTTGGCGGTGCGGCCGGGGCTGGTGCGGTTGTCGGAGACGGGTTCGGCGCCGCCCTGTCCACTGACCACCAATCGCTTGGGATCCGCACCGCGCGTGACCAGGGCCGAGAACACCGCCTGGGCACGGGCAAGCGAAAGCGCCAAGAGCTCGCCCGCACGGCCGCGGGTGTCGGTGTAGCCGACCACCTGCACCGGGAAGGTTGCGTACTTCTTCATCAGGGCCGCGATCGGGTCGAGGATCGCGTCCTTGCCCGGTGCGACCATGGTCTCACGGCGGTTGAACAGGCTGTCGGCGCCGACCGGCAGCACGATGCGCTGAAGGGTTCCGCGCTGATCGCGCTTGACGACGATGCCGGGGATGGCGGCCGCATCTCGCATCAAACTTTCCGCGCGCTGCTTGCTCTCGGCGCTCTGCGCCTCGGCCTCGAACGGCGCCTTGGCGGCGGCGGCGGCTTCCACGGCCTTGGTGCGTGCCATGGCGGCCGAGGTCTCGGCGGCCTTGAAGTTGCCTTGCGCAACCTCCTGCTGGGCGCGGGTCAGGTTGTCCTTGGCCGACGAGTACGGCACCTTCGCGAACTCGGAGGCCTTGACGTTGTCGGCCGCCTGGATCGCCCGCTCGGCCTCGGACACCTTCTCCTGGGCGGCGTCCTTCGCCTTTTCCACCGCGGCTTGCTCGGTGGCGCGCTGCTGCTGCGCTTGCAACTCCTGGGCAAGGCGCTGCTTGTCGGCGTCCGCCGCGGTCAGCCGCTTGAGCAACGCCACCTGCTCGTTCAACGCCACCATGTCTTTCTGTAGCCGCTTCTCCTCTTCCTCGGCCTCGTCCAGCTTCTCGTCGGCCTCGGCAACCCGACGCTTGGCTTCATCCTGGTCGGCCAGAGCGAGCGCGTGCTTGAGCTTGATCTGCCCGAGCAGCGCCGCCGAGCGCGATTCCTTCAAATCATTGCCCTGCCAATCTTCGCGCGATTGCTTGAGCAGGCGGTCGGCGCCCTTCACCAGATCGGGAGCCTTCTTCTGCGCTGCCGGCACACCCGGATCGTTGCGCAGCTTCTCGAACGCGTCGAGCTCGGGCGGCTTGGGTGGCGTCGCGCAGCCGATGGCGCCGACCAGCGCCGCCACCCCCAGCAGCTTCGCCAACAACGACGAAGCCACGGCCCGGCTCACTTGCCCCTCGCTTCCAGGCGCGCCTTCTCGATCGTCGCCTGCTGGATCTGCTGCTTGAGCTTCTCGATCTTCGACCGGGCGACCTTGACTCCGGCTTCCTTCTCGGCCGCCTGTGCCGAAGCCTTTGCGGCCAGGATCTTCTGTCGAATCATCTCGGCCTGGGCATCGCAGCGCTGCAAGACCTCGCGGACCTCGTCGTAGTTCTGCTCGGAACGCTGGCGCCACGCCTCGTCGAGCCACACGCGCATGATCGTCACTTCTTCCTGGGCGGCGCGACGCTCATCGAGTCGCTCCAGATCGTTGGTGCTGCTGCGCTCTTGGTCGATCATGCGCTGCAGATCGTCGGCCTCACCCGCGGTGGCCACCGAAGCCCTTGCGCAGACAATCCCGAGGGTCAGGGAACCCGTAACCAGGACGCGCATCGCGATTCCACTAGTGTTCTGGTAAGTCACGGCCCAGGAACCTATGCACTTTGGCCCGCGACTGCAAGCCAGAGCGCACGCGGCGCCGGGCGGTACTTGACGGCCCGCAAGGCGCACGGCATACCACTGCCACTTCCCGCGGTGGCCGTAGCTCAATTGGTGGAGCGTCGGATTGTGATTCCGAAGGTCGCGGGTTCGATCCCCGTCGGCCACCCCCGCAGCTTTTCGTCACGCATCGCGCGCGCGCCACCCGCACTGTGGCGGTGGTAACCTCGGCGCCATGCCGAAAGCGAACCGTGATGGAAGCCGCCGCGAGTTCCTCAAGATCGCAGCCACCGGAGGCGCCGCGGTCGCCGCCTCCTCGGCGCTGCCCGCCTTCGCGGCCGAGCCCGCGAAAGCCAAGGCCACCTCGGAGACGCTGGTGGCGACCCTGTTCAAGTCGCTGACCGCCGAGCAGAAGAAGGTCGTTGCCTTCGCCTTCGATCACCCGCTGCGCTCGAAGGTGGACAACAACTGGATGATCGCGAAGGCCATCGCCGATGTGTTCACAAAGGATCAGCAGGCGATGATCCGCGACATCTTCAATGGCATGCACAGCCCCGAGTACGCCGAGCAGGTGTGGGACGCCACCGTGCACGATACCTTGGGTAAGGGCTTCGAGGCCGCCTGCTCGGTCGCGTTGTTCGGCACACCTGGCGCAGGCAAGTTCGAGTTCGTGGTGGCGGGCCGCCACGTCACCCGCCGCTGTGACGGCGACTCGGTCGAGGGCGCGGCTTTCGGTGGCCCCATCTTCTACGGCCACCAGGCCGGCGACGATGATGTCGAGGCTGCCGATCACCCTGGCAACGCCTACTGGTACCAGGCACGGCGCGCCAACGAGGTGTTCAAGATGCTCGACGGCAAGCAGCGCAAGCTGGCCCTGCTGCCCGAGCCCCGCCCCGAGCGCGGCGACGACACCGTGAAGCTCACCGGTCAAAAGAAGGGCCTGCCCGGCATTCCAATGACCGAGTTGGCCGCCGACCAGAAGAAGCTGGTTCGGCAGGTCATGGCCGACGTGCTAGCCCCGTTCCGCAAGACCGACGCGCAGGAAGCGCTCAAGCTGGTCGAGGCCAACGGCTTCGATAGCCTCCACATGGCGTTCTTCGAGGGTCACGATCTGGGCAAGGACCGCGTCTGGGACCGCTGGCAGATCGAAGGACCCGCGATGCTGTGGTACTTCCGCGGCTCGCCCCACGTCCATGCCTGGGTCCACGTTCGTAGCGCCGCCGCGTAAGCGCACAGCGTCGCGGCGAGACTGCGCCGAACGAATCATTGACGACGATCGTGGGACGGTGTCACTTACAGGGGCAACGGCTCAGAGCCATAACAACCATGAGGCCCACTAACATGAAGAACGCGAACTCTCCTGTCCGCCAGCGGAACCCCCGAGCCCTGTTGCCCGCGGGATTTGCAGCAATAGCTGCCCTGGCGTTTGCCCTGGCCCCTGTCGGTTGCGGGGGAGGTGGTGACGGTCTGGGGACAGAGCAGCCCGATGGTGGCGGCCTGGAGGGCGACGCGCCGGCCGCGTCGGGCGGCAGCACCGGCAACGCGGGGACCAGCGGCAGCGGCGGTAGCCGAGCAGGTGGCGGTTCGGGAGGCAGCGCGGCTGGCGGGATCGCGGGCGGTGGTGCCGGCAGCGGTGCGGCGGGAGCTCGCGGGGGCGCGGGTGGCGCCGGAACTGCGGGAGCGGGGGGCACCGCGGGTAGACCAGGTGCAGCGGGCGCGGGCGGCACTGTCACGGGTGGCTCGGGCGGCTCTCCTGCGGGCGGCGCGGGCGGCATGATGGCTCCCGCGTGCGGAGGCGCGGGCCAGAACTGCTGCGCAGCCAACGCCTGCAACGGCGGCGGCTGCTGCGTCAACGGGACGTGCCACGCCAACGGCACGGCCTGTATGGGTGGTGGCGGTCAGGTCACCGGGACGTGCACCAATGGCTCTTGTCAGAACGCCGGAGCGATGGCGTGCGGTGCCCTCAATCAGATTTGCTGCGGTAACGGCGGCGGTGCCACCTGCACGGCCTCGGGCGCTCGCTGCGTGATAACCATGTGCCAGCCCTGTGGAGCCATGGGACAGGTTTGCTGCGCGGGCGGCGGTGGGCAGAACGCTTGCGCCATGGGCCTCGGTTGCGTCGGCGGCGGCCAGGGCAACCTGGGCTTGTGCCAGCCTTGCGGCGGTGCGGGTCAGGCCTGCTGCGGTGGTGGCTTCTTCGGCGGCGGCGGCTGTGGTACGGGCTTCGCCTGTGTCTCACCCGGACAGGGCATTCCGGGCGTGTGCCAGGTCTGCGGAGGCATGGCGCAAGCCTGCTGCGGCGGCAGCACGTGCTCGGCGGGCCTCGCCTGCAGCGATCCCGGCGCCGGTCCCGGCACCTGTGTCAACACCTGCGGAGCGTCAGGCGCTGCGTGCTGCCCAGGCTCGAATTGCCAGCCTGGCTCCAGTTGCGTCGGGGCGGTGCAGGGTATCGGGGGAACCTGCCAGACCTGCGGCGCCGCCGGCCAACCCTGCTGCGCTGGTGGCACCGACGCCTGCACGACTGGGCTGCGCTGCGCGGGCGCCGGCCAGGGCACGCCGGGCACCTGCCAGGTGTGCGGAGCCGCAGGCCAGCCCTGCTGCCTGACCGCCACCCCTTGTACGGCAGGGCTCGCCTGCTCGGGGGGCGGTGGCACCTGCGGACCTTGCGGTGCTGTGGGCCAGGCCTGCTGCGCGGGCGCAGCTTGCAATGCGGGATCTGGCTGCAGCGGCTTGATTGCCGGAACTTGCCAGACCTGCGGTGCCATCGGACAGGCCTGCTGCGGCAGCGGGCTCATGCGCATGTGCACCGCGGGCACCTGCCAAGGTCTACAGAACCCGCGCTGCATGTAACGACGGGACGACGATCGTTTTCGCCTGAGACTCTCCCCCAGCCGGGGGAGAGTCGGACAGGCGAGAGTCCGATGAACATGTGCCAGCCCTGTGGAGCCACGGGACAGACTTGCTGTGGAGGCGGCGGCGGGCAAAACACTTGCCTCGTGGGCCTCGGTTGCGTCGGCCGCGGCCAGAACGGCAGCCTGGGCATGTGCCAGACTTACGGCGGTGCGGGTCAGGCTTGCTGCGGTGGTGGCGGCCCGTTCGGCGGCGGCAACTGTGGCACTGGCTTCGCCTGTGTCTCACCCGGACAGGGCACGCCGGGCACCCCGCTCAGGGGCATATCCCTGTCGAGAGAGCCGGTTACGTTCGCCGGGTGCTAGGCTCGGGGTCGGCTGTTTCTTAGTAGTGGAGGTGCCCATGGATCGGGTTAGCGCAACGGTCGACAAGAGGGTCGCGCGCGCGGCAACGACGTTGCTGCTTGCGCTCGTCGTTTCGGCAGCGTGCTCCGGCGACAACCCCACACCGGGCGGCGGCGGGGGAACGACATCGCCGCCGGGCTCGACGTCACCGCTGCCGACTGGATCGCCGCCGCCCGGAATGGGCACGCCGCCGCCGAGCACCACGTCACCGCCGGTGACAATCCCGCCCCCTGGCCCCACACCGCCGCCCGTGGTGCAACCGCCGACCATCATGTCCCAGAATGAAACCTGGGCCGACGGCAAGCAGCTCTCAGGCCCGGTCGAGATCGCGTCCGGAGTCACGGTCACGATTGCGCCCGGGGCCAAGATCACGGCGGCCACCAGTGCGACGATCACCATCAAGGGGACGCTGCAGGCAGCCAGCGCGGCCGGCGCGCACGCCAAGATCGCCGCTGCCACCGCCACCGGCACCTGGGGCGGCCTCGTCGTGGCCAGCAGTGGGACACTGGCGCTGGATGGGGTCGATCTGGACAACGCCGCCAGCGCCATCCACGTCCAGGCCGGCAACGCCGACGCCAAGTACGATCGCGGGACGATCACGGCCGCACAAACGCCGTTCGAGATTGACGCCGGCGGAAAGCTCGCGACGACGCGGGCGGCGGTGCTGGGGGCCAAGGGCGCCAGCAGCATCAACGGTGACTTCACGACCTCGTACCTCGACTACCAGAAGGTCGCATCGGCGGAAGGGCTCATCGCGGGCGATCCGGGGGCGACCATGTTTTTGGCCGACTCGATCTTTCGCGCGACCGCGAGTGGCGGCGGCGATTACATCGTGTCGAACGCCGCGAAACTGATCCACGTCGAGTACTCGACCATCACCGGCTCGCACTGCGGCTTCCACTTCAACGCCGTCGCCAAGTTCGAGATCGATCACGTCACCGACGGCGCAGACGCGCCCACGGGCAAGGTCAATCTCAATTCGTGGGGCGCGATGCTGTACGGCTCGGGCGCCGGCCCGCACACCATCAGCAATTCCAACTTCATGAACTCCGGCGCGAACCTGGACCTGGCGGGCAAGAACGGGCGCCTGACGATCACGAACACGTACACGACCGGAAAGAACACGGCGTCCGGCGCGGGCTGGATCTGGATCGCCACCGACGTGGCGAAGACCCCGATCCTCGACGCGAAACCGCGCTGAGGGCACGGCACCGCTGCACGAATCGGCGTGCGCGGGGCGTGCGCGTAGTGTGTGGAGCGTTCTCGTCACCCCGTCCTCGCGCCTGGACGGCCGCAGTGACCTCCGTCGCCACATCGACAGGGTCTACGTCCGAGCGGGCGTGCATCTCCGTCGCACGGCTCGGGGTTCAAGGCCACTTTTCGGCCCAGCGCCTGTCGCTCCGGGTTTGTCCGATAACTTCTCTGTAACCTTGGCGGTCATCGGCGTCAGAATCATGCCCGAAAACGCCGCCGCTGCGGGCGCTGGACACAAGAGAGTCATGCGAAGTTGGCTGCGAGGATCCCGCGACCTGCATCGAGACACCGATCGAGGCGCCGCACCGCCACGACCAGACCCTGCTACCCGGCGAGCTGCGCCTTTCGGGTGAGTGGGGCCTTCTGCAATGGCTGACCGTCGAGCTGCAGGTCCCGTTCCGGATCGTGCGCAGTCGGATCCGGTACACCAGCCCCGACGGCGGGCCGTTTGTCCCGAAGGCGCCCGCCCTCCACCACCGCAACGAGACCATCACGGGCTTCGGCGATCCGTGGCTGCTAGCGCGGCCAGGCGGCGCCCGCGGGCAGGCTGCGCTTGGCCGGGCACGTGGGCGTCACGCTGCCGTTCGGACGCACGCAGGAAGATCCGTTCGCGCTGGGTAGAGCGGGTATGCAGCACCAGCACATCCAGATGGGCAACGGTACGGTCGATCCGGTGGCCGGCGCGTCGGTGTCAGTGCCGGCCGGTCGGGCGCGCGTCGAGAGCTACGTCGAGGCGCAGATCACCACCTACGCGAGTGACCGCGGCTTTCGCGCCGGGAACCGCTACCTGGTGGGCGCGCAGGTAGCAGCGCAGTTGTGGCCGCGCCTGCGCAGCGCGGTCGGGATCGACGCACTTCACGAGCGGCCGGAACGGTGGAGCGGCAAGCTGCAGGAAGACGGCAACCTCGGCCGCACCGAGCTTCTGCTGGGAGCCACTTTGGTACACCAGCTTGGCGGCACCATGCTTGCCTGGTCCATCCGCGTGCCGGTATTCCGCAAGATCCTCAGCGCCACGGACGAGGCGCTGGCGTACTCGTCGCCGGTCATTCTGTCGGTCTCGGTGAGCCGCGTGTTCATGGCGGGAGAGACCCCGTACTCGTCGGGGCGATGAAGGCCGCGCTTGCCGGCGGTCCGGGTCTGCCGGGCGCTGCGACGGCGCACCCGCTACTCGGCGCCGCGCCCGCGCATCTGGTCCGCTCAGAACTTGTAACGGGCGCCGATGCGCAGGTTCATGGCCGGCAGATAGCCGGTGGCCTGCTGGAATAGCGGGGTGTCCTGGGTCTCGACGCCGGTGACGGTGCGCAGCGCCAGCACGTTCAACACGTCGACGTAGGCCTCGAGGTTGGTTCCCGTGATCGGTTTGAGATTCGCTCGCAGCTGGACGTTCAGGATCTGCTGGTCGGGCAAACGAATCGGTCGGTCGTCGTTGGGATCGTTGATGTTGCTACCCGGATTGACGCCCGGCCGCGCACGGTAGTCGGCGAAACTATCGGTCTGGGTGTTCCAGAATCGGCGCGAGTAGGGCCGCCCGGAGGTGTAGCGCCACTGGATACCGGTCGTCAGCCACTTGGTGATCTGGTACACGGCCTGCGTGCGAATGGCGTGGCGTGCATCGTCACCCAGGTAGGAGTCGAGCAGGTAGATGTCGCGGCCCGGGATGTCGCCGTACTCGTTGGCATTCCCGTCCTGCACCGTGCCGGTGAGCTGGGACCAGGTGTAGGCGGCCGTGATCTTGAGGGCGCCTTCGCGCTTGTGCACCGTCGTGGTCACCCCGATGTAGCGCCGGCGCGCCTCCGCGGGCGTCTCGAGGTCGGCGATGCTCTGGGCGCGGCCGTTCTTGTAGCCACCGTCGGGATCGAGTTCGGTGCCCGAGTTGTTCCAGATCTTGTTGGTCTCGATCTGTTCGTACTGCCGGGTGAACTGGCGGTAGACGAAGTCGGTTCCGATCCCGACGCCCTGGACGATCTCGCGCTCGAGGCCTGCGGTGTACTCCCAGGTCCTTGGGATCCGCAGCTTCTCCTTGCAGGGTAGCCCGAACTGGTCCACCTCCGAGCGGCCGCAGGGTAACCCGATGGTGCGCCCGGAGGCACCACCTGAATAGACGCATCCGGAGGAGAACTTCTCCGCATTGGCGTCCCAGTTGCACTTCCTTGTCACCTGACTGCCCAGCGTGTGGCGCGACAGCGCCCCCACATCGACGTCGACCATGCTGCTGAAGCTGCCGCGCACAGCGGTGCGACCGTCATGAGTTGCGTCCCATACCGCCGACATGCTGGGCGCCAGGGCCTGCGCGTCTATCGAGACGTCGCCGATGCTGTTGGAACCGCGGCCGTAGATCCAGCTCAAGCCAGGCGAAAGCGTGAAGTGCCGCGTGAGCCGCATGCTGTCGGTCAGGACGGCCACGTTCTTGACGCTGTCACTGGCTCGGATGAACCAGCCGTAGCGGGCGCTGTCGAGCCGCGGATCGTTGGAGAAGTATTCGGTCTTGCTGCTGTTCAGGGCGCCGTTGAGAGAGATGCTCTGGTCGCCCGGCGTGGCAGACGCGATCTCGGCATGCTCGACGAAGTAGGTGTTCTGGAGCTTGACGTTGTGGTCGCCGAGAACCTTCGAGCTGCCGAACCACTCGAACTTGTTGATGAACTCGATGGTCTGTCGGATGCGCTGCTCGTGGGAGCCGAAATTCTGCAGGGTTTGAGCGCGCGGGAACGACTGTGTGACTGGATTGATGTGGTCACAATCCTCGGGCGACGTGCGGCACCGTTCGGGCGCGGTTTCCTCCCAGAACCGCTGCACGCCGACCTGGCTGCGAAACAGCAGGGTGTCGGTCAACATCGACTCCCAGATGACGCCTATCATGCCGTCGAGGTGGTCGCGCTTGGCCTGCGCGTCTTGCTCGACGCCGAAGCCGGAGACGGTGTTCTTGTAGAAGTCGCGGTTGATCTGGGTGATGCTCTGGATCTTGTTACGCGGGCTGACCTGCCAGGTCAATTTCACCGACCCGCGCACGTTGCCATAGGAATTTTTGCGCGGGACGGGCGCGATGCCACTCGGATCTTTCTCGCGTGTCGTCACCTGGCTGCGGGTCTCGATGTTGGCGAAGTACCACAGCCGATCCTTGATGATTGGACCCGAAAAGTTGGGGTTGATGTAATAGACCCAGCCGTGCTCGACGTTGTCGATCGCATTGACCTTGAAGAAGCGCAAGTAGGTGTCCTCGGCGAACGAGTTCACGTCGAACTCGAACTTGTTGGACCCTGACTTGGTGACCATGTTGACCACGCCGCCCGAATACGCCGCGCCCTCGGCGCCGTAGCCGGCGGTCTGCACCTCGAAGGCCGCCAGGGCCTTGTGGGTGACTTTCTGGCCATTCATGTAGAAGCCATCGACCAGGAACGCGTTCTGGTTGCTGGCGCCACCGCGGATGCGTGTGGACCGGGTGCCACCGTCGACCGCGCCCGCCACGCTTGTGCCGACGAAGTCCTCGATCGCCGTCTTCGTGTCGACCGGCAGGTTGTCAACGAACTCCTCGTCGTAAACCTCCTTGATGACGGAGCTTGTGGTGCTGACGATGGGCGCCTTCTCGATGACCTTGACCTCTTCGAGTTGCTGCGACTCGACTTCCATCACCAGGTTGATCTCGGCCGATGAACTCACGCCCACCGCGATGTCCTTCTGAAGCACCGTCCGCAAGCCCTTGGCGCTCGCGCTGACCTCGAACGTGCCAGGCAGGAGGCCGACGAAACGGAAGAAACCCTCGTCGTTGGTGTAGGTGGTCTTGCCACCGCCGATCTGGGTGGCAGACGTGGTGACAATCTTGATGCCTTTCAGGGGCTGGCCGCCCTGATCGAACACGTAACCCACGACACTGCCGGTGACCCCGCCCTGCGCCAGCGCCAGCTTCGGCAGCGCGCAAATCGCTGCCACTAAAACAAGTCGACCGAACGCATGCGACATCGGGGACCTCACTGAACTGCAGGGTTGGCCTTTGGACACCGGCCAACGGTCTACCGCACGGGCAATCCTGCCAGCAACAGGTTGCTAACACGTCCCAGCAGGGTCGCCACGTGGTCCGTCGGCGCGGCGCGCCTGCGCCCCGTATAAGATGCGCGGCCCATGTCCTTCCACGGGGTGGCCCTGACCGACATCGCAGCGACCCGGCTGTCCGACGGGGCGCCCACAGTCTCGCTGGCGGAACTTGGCGAGCCGGCCGGCCTCGAGCCTGGCCGGCCGGTGCGGCTCATTGACCGACATGCCGAGACTCTCGCTACCGGCATCGCGGATCCCGAGAACGGCGTGGTGCGGATCCTCGCACGGAGCGAGTTGCGTGCGCTCGACGGCGCGTTTTTCCGTCGGCGGGTGGAGGGGGCCCTTGCACTGCGGCGGGCGACCCGGGTCGCGGACGACACCGAGGCCTGGCGTCTGGTCAACGGCGAAGGTGACGGCCTGCCCGGCTTCACGGTCGATGTCTATGGCGCCTTCGTGGTGTGCAGCGTGCCAGGCCGAGGTCTCTTGCCGTGGGGCCGGCTGCTGGCAGAGGCCGCGCTTGGCAGCGATACGCTCGGGCTACGCGGGGCGGTGATCAAGGTGAGGGGCAAGGATCCGCAAGACCGGTCGGCCAAGGAGGAGATCCACGGCGAATGCCCGCCCGACAAGCTGGTGGTGCATGAGCTTGGTCTCGCGTTCGAGGTGCACCTGGTGGGGGCGCTCAACGTCGGGCTGTTCACTGACATGCGCGAGCAGCGCCGCGGCCTTGCCCGCTTCGTCGCGGGCCGACGGGTGCTGAACACGTTCGCGTACACCGGCGCCCTGAGCGTGGCAGCGGCCCGGGCCGGTGCCACCCACGTGACCAGTGTCGATCTGTCGTCCGGGGTGCTGGCGTGGGCCCGGGCGAACTTCCATCTCAACGGCCTGCCCGACGACGACGGACGCTACCGCTTCGAGGTGTCGGACGTGCGGCGCTTCATGGAAAAAGAGCGCGAGCGCGGCGCGACCTGGGACACCATCATCATGGATCCGCCGACGGTATCGGCGGCGCGCGCTTCGCAGTGGTCGATGAAGAAGGACTACCCCGATCTCATCGCGCTGGCGGCCAAGCTGTTGCCCCCGGATGGCGGCATCTTGTGGGCGTCGGCCAACACCCGCAAGGGGCCGAGCGTGCTGGCGCAGGTGGCGGACGGCCTGCAGCGGGCTGGAAAGTCGGGCGCGGTGCTGGAAACTGGCGGACTGCCGCCCGACTACCCGACGCCCCCGGCGTGGGACGAGTCGCGCTACCTGGAGGTGTGCCAGGTGTGGCTGAAGTAGCCAGCCTCGACCGCTGCGAGCCAGAGCGCGACCACGACTGCCATCACGCGCGCACACACGTCGACGTTGCGTCGCGACTACTTCGCCAACCCGTCGAGCGGATCGTCGGGGCTGATTTCGACCACCATCTCGATCCGGCGGTTGGCCTCACGGCCGGCGGCAGTCTTGTTGTCGCCGAGCGGCCGCGTGGCAGCGAACCCCGATGCGGCCAGCAGCTTGCCGTCGAAATGGTGCGCCCGCTGCACGTAACTGGCGACGGCCGCGGCGCGCGATGAACTCAGGTCCCAATTGTCTCTAAAACGCGTCGCGGTGAGGCGAGCATCGTCGGTGTGCCCGTCTATGCGCAGCGGGCGATTGAACCAGACCAGCTCGGACGCAATGGCGTCGAGGATGGGAATCATCTCGGGCCGGATCGCGGCGGCCTGCGGGTCAAAGAAGTGCGCCGCCGACAGCCGCACCGTCAGCTTGCGTCCCTCGCTTTCGATCTGGACCAGCTTGCTGACCTCGGGGCGTTCCTGCAGGAAGCGTTGCAGCTTCTGCTGGATCTTCTTGCGCAGCGCCTCGACCACCTTCTTGTTCTCCTCGATGGTGCGCGGCGGCCTGTCGCTGCGCAGAAGCATGCGCGGATAGCCGCTGTCGGTGGGTGGGCCGGGAAACACCGTTATGTCCTTGATACCGCCGGTGCCCTTGAAGTTCATGGCGAACTTGATGGCCTTCTCAACCTGGACCGTCTTCTTGGTGTCGACGCGGCTGGTGGCGTACAGGACCACGAAGAACGCGAACAGCAGCGTGATGAAGTCGGCGTACGAGACCAGCCACCGCTCGTGGTTCTCGTGCTCCTCGTGGACCTGCCGCTTCGCCAAGGTGATGACCGGGCCGCGGGGCTACTTGCCCTCGCCGCCCTCCTTCGCGCCGCCGTGCTCGCCGGCGTAAGCCTGCAGCTTGCCCTCGAGAACGCGCGGGTTGAGCCCAGCCTGAATGGACAGCACGCCCTCGGCGATGAGTGTCTTGCGCTCTTTCTCGATGCCCAGCTTGCGCTTGAGCTTGGTGGCCATGGGCAGGAACACCAGGTTCGAGATACCAACGCCGTACACGGTGGCGACGAACGCGGTGGCGATACCACCGCCCAGCTTCGACGGATCCGACAGGTTCTCCATGACGTGGATGAGGCCCATCACGGCGCCCAGAATGCCGACCGTCGGGGCGAAACCGCCGGCGGACTCGAACACCTTGGCGGCCACGGTGCCTTCCTCGAACTCCTGGAAGATCTGCGTCTCGAGCGAATCGCGCGCGATGGCGGCGTCGACGCCGTCGACCAGGAAGCTGATGGCGCGCTTCAAGAACGGGTCCGTGATCTTCTCGACCTGCTGCTCGAGCGCCAGCACGCCGTCGCGGCGGGCGATGCCCGCCAGCTCGACGATCTCTTTGATCAGGCCTGCGATATCGACCTTCTTCGACGTGAAGGCGAGCTTCGCCATCTTGAGGCCGCGCAGGAAGTCGGGCAGCGGGAAAGCCACGGCGCACGCGCCGATGGTGCCACCGAAAACGATCACGGCGGCGGCGCCCTGCATCAGCGATGAGGCATGGCCGCCTTCGATCGCCTGCCCGCCTAATATGGCGCCGACGGCCAACAGGATGCCGCCGATTGTTGTGATGTCCATCGTCGTCTACCCGTCCTTTGCAGGCTTCTCGACAGTTTGGTGCTCGTTCTGGAGTACATCGGGCCGCATTCCAGGGCCATTCAGCGCGCGGTGGCGGAAGGCCACCGCGCGCTCGATTACCAGCTCGACGGATTCGCGCACCATGATCCTGTCGCCGGTGGTCAGGGTCACCACGGTGTCGGGGATCTTCTCGACGGTGACCACGAGGTCGGTGTTTATGACGACCTCGCGGCCGTCGAGTCGGGTGAGCAATATCATGCGCAAGGACATCCGTTGTCAGAACCCAGGACGGATCCTTACCGCTTGAGCGTCATCAACTCGGCGAGTAGCTGGTCGGCGGTGGTCAGGGTCTTCGAGTTGGCCTGGAAGCCGCGCTGGGCGGCGATCATGCGGACGAATTCGCCGGCCATATCGACGTTGGACTGCTCGAGCGTGCCGGCGACCACCGCGCCGTGCGGGCCGGTGCCGGGCGCGCCGATGTTGGGCGGGCCCGAGTCGAGGTTGGAGCGATACAGGTTGCCGCCGACGCGTTCCATCGTGTCCTCGGCCTGGAAATTCGCGACGGCGAGCTGGCCAATCACGCGATCACGACCGTTGGTGAAGGCGCCGACCAGTTGGCCATCTTTGTCGATGTTCAAGCTGGCGAGATCGCCGGCAGGGTAGCCGTCCTGGCTGAGGAAGCTGGTGGAGCTCGGTGACGCGAACTGCGTGATGCCGTCAAGACCGGTGCCGCCGGCGCCGGTCGAGGTGCCGAAGTTCCAATTGATAGCCTGCGGATTGACCGCGCCCTTCGGGTTGAACGGGCCGCCCGCGGTGGTCTTCGCGGTCAGCTGCCCACTGGCGCCGAACGTGAGCGTGCCGTTGGCGATCTCGGTGGCGGTGCCGGCGGTGCCACCGGTCAGGCCGCCACCGTCGGTCAGTGCGTGATAGTCCCAGCCCGCTACCGTGCGCACGAAGTAGGTATCGACCTGGTGGGCCGCGCCCAGCGAGTCGTACACCGAGATGCTGCTCACGTAGTTGCTGGTGGCGACTGCGTTCCCGGGCGCGAACGGCGACACAGCAGGCGGGAGTGCGGTGGAGGACAGGTTGGCCTTGATGACCGCTGTGGTGGTGGCGAGCGGCGGGCTGGTGGCGGTGCCGACCTGCAGATCGCCGATCGCAGGCTGGATGACGCCCTGGGCGTTGGAGCTGAAGCCCTGCACCCTGAGGCCCTGGAGGTTGACCAGGTAACCGTCCTTGTCGAAGGTGAACTGGCCGGCGCGCGTGTAGTAGGTGGATTGCGTGCCGGCACCCTTGACTATGAACAGGCCGCCGCCATCGATCGCTACGTCCGTGGCGCGGCTGGTGGTGGTGAGAGCGCCCTGGGTGATGATCCTTTGCACGGTCTGCAAACGCGCGCCGAGACCGACCTGCGACGGGCCTTGCCCGATCACAGTGCGCGCGAGCTGCTCTTGGAAGGCCGCACGGCTGGCCTTGAAGCCAACGGTGTTGGCGTTGGCGATGTTGTCGCCAATTATTTCCAGCTCGATGCTGTTGGTTTCAAGTCCTGCGGCGCCGGTATTCAGTGATGACAGCAAACTCATGTTCCGCTCCTTTGTTGAATCTCCACGATCTCGGACATCTTGATGCGACTCCCGTTGACCAGGAGCTCGGGGTAACCACTGTCGAAGGCCACGCCGGTGCACAGCCCGAGGCCGTACATGTCAGCGGTGACCGGCTTCTTGTCCTTGTCGACGGCGCTGACCTTGAGCTTGTACTCGCCCGCGGGCGCGGTGGCGCCGCTGTCGAGGTTGCCGTCCCACACGAAGGCGAAGTCGCCCTTGGCGCGCGCGCCCAGTTGCAGCGTCCGCACCGGCTTGCCAGTCGAGTCGACAACCGACACCGACACCTCGGTGGCGTCGGCCGTCAGCTTGCCGGATGAGCTGACCGGGCCGCCCGCAGCGCCGAGCTGCAACTTGTCAGTTCGGAATTGCACGTCGCGACCGACAAAGGACGCGGCCGCTGTCTGACTGCTGGAGGTTGCGGCCAGGAGGAGCGAGTCGAGGCGCTCGTTGACGCTGTTCAACTGCTCAAGGGAGGCAAATTGCGCCAGCTGGGCAACGAATGCCTGGCTGTCGACCGGCTGCGTGGGGTCTTGATTGCCCAGCTGGGCGAGCAGCAGCTTGACGAACTCGTCCTTGCCGAGGGCGGTCGACCCGACGCGATCCATCGTCGAGGGCGGTTCCTTCTGGGCGGTCTGATTGATGAGGGAGGTGGCGTTCATGGCGGCATCCTTCAGGCGGTCACGTGAATCCGGCGCTTCTGGCGAGGCGACTGCGTCTGATCGGGCGGGGTTTTCATCGTGGGCTCGGCGCGGGGAATTGCACGGGGCGTGCCACTGCCATTGTCGGATTGAGCCTCGGGCCGCTCGCGGTGGCGCTCTTGTGTGGCGTCGCCGGCGAAGCCGTTGCCGTGGCCACCATGGCCGCCGTGGCTAGGTTGGCTATCGTGGCTACCGTAGCTACCGTGGCTACCGTAGCTGCCGAGAGCGAGGCCTTCGTGTTCGAGGGCGGCGCGTAGCTCGGGAATGCGCCCGTCGAGCAAGGCGGCTGCGTTGCCGTCGACGCGGACCTCGGCGGCTCCTTCGCGAACGCGCAGGTACAGTGACAGATTCCCCGCGATCCCCGCCGACAGCGATATCTGGGCCTGCCCGTCGGGTGCGAACGCCACGTCCGCGCCTAGTGCATCGATCAGCGGATCGAGGTCAGATTCTGGGGCAGCCTGCAGGGGGACCGGCACAGCTACGTTGACCTGCGACGCCAGATCCAGCAGTGCTGGTGGCGCGAACGGCGCGGCGGTGACCGGGGCACGGGCGCCAACAGTGGGCGTGTCCAAGCTGGAATCGGATACGCGTTTCACGGCGGGCGGGGAGCTTCGCGCAGATTGCGGTTCGTCCACGTCGATCGAGCGCCGAGACAGGGCAAAAGCAAGGGATACGGGCGCGGCCGGCGCGGGCGCGGCGGGCGGGGGCGGGGCGCCGTGAAGCGCCGGCGTCAGCGAATTTCGCGGCGCCACGGGCCGTTGGACCTTCTCGCTCCGACCGTCGGAGGCGGCTTCTGAGCGTGGATCATCGAGCGCGGGCGCGGCGAAGCTTCGCCCCTTTCCCTTTGGGACAGGCCCCTCACCCTGGCCCCTACCCTCGGCGGGCGAGTGCGGGGCGGAGCCAGCTGCCGGCGCGGCAGTCGATCGCAACGCGGACACGGTCGGTGGCGCGGACAGAGAAGACGGACTGTGTCTGCCTACCCTTGTGGGGGACGCAGGCGCCGGGTCCGCAAGGGGCGCGCGCGTGAAGGCAACCGCAGCAGCAGCGGCAGCGGCGACGCTGCTCGAACTGGGGACCGTGGGTGGATGCGCGTTCGGCGCCGGGACCAAGGGTGCCGGCGCATCTGGGCGTCCGCGGGCAGCCGATGCCAACCTTAACCCCTCGTCCTGCCCTTTCATCACCACCCGCGCCCCCGGCGAAGCCGTGAAGGACGGCGGCGCCGGCGAATCCGCGGACACGGCGGGCCTGATCACTCCGGTGTCGCTCAGGTTGGAAACTGCACGGTGGTTCTCGCTTGCGGCCACGGGCGCCTGCGCGGGCGCATTCGGCCTTGCGTGGACGCCTCGCGACCCAACCTCCCCGTCCTTCACCTTGACCGCGCCGCCGATTGCGTCGACGACGCCGTTCGAACTGGGTGCGGTGCCGGGCTCGTCCGGAATTTGTTCCTCGCTGGACCAGACGGTTGGCGCAAGCGATTCCTCGGCCGGGGCAGGAGACGGCGTCGTCGTCGAGTCCGCGGGTAAAGCGAGTCCGATCACAGTTGCGGTGCTGAGACTGAAGATTCCGCGGCGATGCTCGCCTATGGGTGCCGGTGCCGGCGCCATCGCGAACGCATCCGGTCTGTCGCGCACGACCGATAGCAGGGTAGGCGCTTCACCTTGCCCGCTTGCGAGAACGACGGACGACGGCGCGGCGTCGCTCAAGGGATCGGGAGCGGTCGCCGACAGCGCCGGGACCGCGAACGGTGCGTCCGCACGCGGTGCACGGACGTCGGCGGCGGGAGCGTGCAGGCTGGCCTGGGATACTGGTTTGACCGCGGACGCGGTCCAGCGCGCCGATGGCGGCTGGTCCACGTCGGTCGCACGCCGAGACACGGCTGAGGCATGGGATGCGGTAGCGAAAGGCACGGGCGTCGGCGCGGCGCGATCGCCGGACTGGGCAGGCGGCGGCACGGCGTCGTGAAAAGCCGACGCGATCGGGGTTCTCAACGGCGCGCGCCACTGGAACTTCTCGCTCTGGCCGTCGGAAGCGGCTTCCGAGCGTGGAGCATCGAGCGCAAGCGCGGCGAGCCTTTGCCCGTGCGGCGCGGGGAGAGCCCCGTGTGCCGGCCCGTCACCCTCGCTAGGCAAGAGCGGGACCGAGCCTCCTGCTGGCGCCACACTCGACCGCAACGCTGCCACTGTCGGTGGCGAGGACAGAGACGACGGAACGGATGTGCCTGCTTCTGTGAGGGCCACAGACACCGCGTCCACTGCGATCGCGCTCGTGAGGTCAACGGTGGCGGCGGGGCCGATCGCGACGACGCTGCTCGAACCTGGGACGGTGGGCGGATGGGCGCTGGGCGCCGCAAGCGAGGGTGCCAGCGTATCCGATCGTCCGCGGACAGCCGATGCCAACCCGGGCCCGTCATGCTGCTCTGCCATCACCCACTTTGGCCCCAGCAAGGCCTGTCCCCCAGCATCGGACGCACGGCCGCCGACCCGATACGATGCGTGGGCCAGGGGGCGCTTGCCGGCGCTCTCGAGCGTGGCACCGGCGCCAGGCTCGATCGGAACCTGCTGCTCGCCCTGCCGAATCGTTGGCGCAACCGATCCCTCTGCCGACTTGAAGGAGGGCGGTGGCGCCGACTCTGCCGAGACAGTGGGCTTGAAAAGGAGGGCGGCGGGCGCCGCGATCGCAGAGCCAGCGCTCGCGCCGGAAGCCGCGCGGTAATGCTCGCGTACGGCTATGGGCGCCTTGGCGGGAGCATCGGGCCTGTCGCGGACGACCGATGGCAAGCGAGCCCCATCACCTTGCCCTCTTGCGGCCGCGAAGGACGACGGCGCGGCGTCGACCGGAAGCGTGGGGCGCGCCTCGACATTGCTACCCTCGACGGGCGCGGAGGGCTGCGGCGGCGGCAAGACAAGAGCACCAACGAGCGCAGAAACCACGGCGTCGGTCACACCGGCGTCGGGCTTGCGCTGCGGATCCTCTTGGCGACCATCGAGTGACAGAGACCGTTCGCCTCGCGCACGCCCGCGCGACATCGGCTGCGCGTCGAGCGAGGCCGCAGCGCTCGGAGCTTCGCCCGGGGCCGCCCTCGCGCCGGCCTTGTCGGCGCGAGACGTCGTCGCGGGTCCCGTGCGATCGCCGGCGATCCCCAATGCACGGCCGAGTGCTCCCATGAAATCGCCAAAACTCCCCAGCGCCGTCGAACGCTGCGCGCGACGCTCTCCTGCCGAGCCTTCAGCCGCGATGCGGCTGAGGCCGCCTGAACGAGCGCTTTTCATCGTTTGATCCCTTTCGGCTGGCGCGATGCAATCTCGGCCGTGACTTCGGCCGCATCGGCCGGCTTCATCTGACCCATCACCTTGCCGGCGTCCGCCGGGCTCATGCGCTGGAGGATGTCGGCGGCAAGCGATCGCGGCAGGCGCGACGCAATGTTGGCGGCCTCGATCGCTTTCATGCCTTTCATGGCCTTCGCGAGCTGATCGAGCGGCAACTTGGTGGCCGACGCAGCTGGCGCACCTGCTGTCTGGCCCGCACCGTCGAGACCCGCGCCGTCGCCCACCCTCTGCAACACCGCCTCCAGGCGAGCGGTGTCCTTCTTCAGATCGCCGCGCGCGGACGCAACGTCGCCGGCAATCTTCTCCAACCGTTCGCGTTCCTGGCGCAGTGCCGCGCGCTCCTGCTCGGACGGTGGATGCCGCAACTCCTCGCGCAGGGCCGCTATGGTCAGCGAGCGCGGCACCAAACGATCATCGATCTTCTTGCCAGGCGCCACGGCGGCAACGTGGTGCCCGCCGCCATGCGCTGCTGGTGCTGCAGTTGCCGCAGGTGTTCCGGTCATCCCAGGTGCCGCGCCAACGTGCGCCGCAGGTGCCTTGCCACCGCTTGGATTCTCCGGCGTAGCGACTTTGGCATCCGGCTTGGCCTCACCCGGGCTATGCCCCGCGGGAGCCTGGCTACCGGTAGCCTTACCGGTCGGTGACGCGACCGGCGCTGCTGGCGCGACCGGCAGCTTGGGCGGCTCCGGTGGTTTCGGTGCGGGGCCCTCGATCGGCGGCGGTTCAATGGCCAGGGGAGCTACCGGCGCACGTGGCGGCGTCGGGGCCGTGACCTCCACCTTGGCCGCAGGCTTGTCGGCGGGTTTGTCGGCTGCGCTCGACAGCACCGACCAGCCCAGAACCACAAGACCACTGCCGCCGAGCAGCCCGGCCCGACGGCGCGAAGAAGACTTGTCGGCGTCACGCATGATCGTCCGCTCCTCCCTGAGCCGGCGGCGGCGTCAGGATCCCGCCCAGGCCGGCCAGCGTATCGGCCAGGGTGTAGCGCTGGTGCAATTCCTGACGAAAGAACGCGTTCAGTCGATGCACGCTGCCGAGCGCGCGGTCGAGGCGAGGATTGGTGCCCGCAACGTAGGCGCCGACCTCGACCAGGTCAGCTGACTCGCGGTACACCGACAGCACCTCGCGCGCCTCCGCCGCGAGCAACTTGTGCTCGCGCCCGACCACGTCGTTCATCACACGGCTGATGCTGCCCAGGATGTCGATGGCGGGAAAATGTCCGCCGTTGGCCAACTTGCGTGACAGAACGACGTGGCCGTCAAGCGCCGCGCGGGCCGCGTCCGCCACCGGCTCCGCCAGATCGTCGCCCTCGACCAGGATGGTGTACATGGCGGTGATGCTGCCCTGCAGTTCGGTGCCGTTGCCGGCGCGCTCGACCAGGCGGGGCAACAGCGCGAACACCGACGGTGGGTAGCCGCGCGAAGTCGGTGGCTCGCCGGCGGCAAGACCGATCTCACGCTGGGCCATCGCAACGCGGGTGAGCGAGTCGACCAGCAGCAGAACCTTCTTGCCGCGCGCGCGAAAATATTCCGCCACCGCGGTCGCCGCCATCACCGCACGCACCCGCACCAGCGGCGGCTCATCGGCGGTGGCCACCACGACCACCGAGCGCGCCAGGCCCGGGCCCAGATCGCGTTCGACGAATTCACGCACCTCGCGGCCGCGCTCGCCCACCAGGCCAACCACGATCACGTCCGCGCTCGCGCTACGGGCGAGCATGCCAAGCAGCATGCTCTTGCCAACGCCGGGGCCGGCCATGATGCCGAGTCGCTGTCCTTCACCGCAAGTCAGGCAGGCATCGAGTGCGCGAATGCCCAGCACCAGGGGATCCTTGATGCGCTTGCGCGCCATGGCCGGCGGTGGCGGGGCATTGAGCGGCACCCGCTCCGGCAGAACCGGTGTCGGGCCACCGTCGAGCGGGCGCAGACCCGCGTCGCACACGCGCCCCAGCAGCGCCTCGCCAACCGAGATCTCGGCGGCGGTGCTCTTGGGCACCACTGGACAGCCTTCGCCGATGCCACTGATCTCGCCGAACGGCATCAAGAGCGCCCGCGCGCCCGAGAAACCGACCACCTCTGCCGGCACCAGTCGGCCACCGGCCGCGCGGATCTCGCAAGCAGTGCCCACCGCCACCTGCGGCAACGTCGCTTCGATCATGATGCCCGAGGCACGCGTGACCCGCCCCGCCAACACCACCGTGTCGGCCTCGGCCAGCACCTTGCGGATGCGCGTGAGATCGAGGAAGCGGCTCACCGCTGCCCCTCCGCGACCGCGTCCCTGAGAATCCGACGCAGTTCTTCGAAGCGCGTGTCGAGCTTGCCGTCGACCATGCCGAAGTCGGCGTCGACCACGCAATCACCCGCCACCAGCGCCGGATCGGCCAGCACCTCGATCTGAGCCGCCGCCATCCCCGACAGCGACTTGCTGCCCCCCGCGGCCTCGACCCGGGCGGCGTCGTCGGGGCACAGACGCACCACGATGCGGCGGCTATCGCCTGCCCGCCGCACCACCGATCGGATGATGCCGAACAGCGGTTCGATGCCCGCCGCCAGCTCGGCCTCGACGATCCGGCGCGCGACCAGCAGCGCGACCTCGAGAGCGTCGGAGCGCGCCTGCTCGGCCAGCCGCT
Organism: Myxococcales bacterium; assembly: GCA_031431215.1. Lineage (GTDB taxonomy): Bacteria > Myxococcota_A > Polyangia > Fen-1088 > Fen-1088 > JANPCZ01. The sequence continues at coordinate 41,206 of JANPCZ010000020.1, read as the reverse complement.
CGGCAGTCAGGCGCAGCGCGCCCACCGCGGCTGCGATCCGCTCGGCGAACTCGGCTGCCAGCGCTTGCTCGCGTGCCGACGCTGCGGCCTCGGATTCCGGCACCAGAGAATCCAGCGATGCGGATCCATCTTGGGGTGCGACGTCCGTACGACCGACGGGCATCGGGCGTGCACCGCGCGGCTCGGGCACCGTGAAACGCGCCGCCACGCCACCAAACGCTGCCAGCGTGGGCTCGCGGTGCGGGCCGCTGGCCAGCAGGAACGCCGGCTCGCGGGCCACCCGCCGCGTCGCCATGTCCTTCGCTGAAGTTCCGCTGACCATGGGGTGTGCTTCCTCCTCTGTCCGCTAGACCATCTTGTCGGCCGGTCCGACCAACGTGATGCGGCCCTGTTCGGCCAGGGTGAACGCGATCTTGACCAGCTCGGCTTGCGCTTCCTCGACCGCCGCGATCTTGGTCGGTCCCATGGCGGCGACATCGTCCTGAAGCATCTGGGAGCCGCGCGAAGACATGTTGCGCAGGATCTTGTCGCGCACGCCGGTCGGTGCGCCCTTGAGAGCGATGGCCAGCCGTCCGGTATCGACCTCGCGCAGGAACGTCTGCACATCGCGGTCGGACAGGTTGTTGAGGTCGTCGAAGGTGAACAGCCGCGAGCGCAGCTCGGCCGCCAGATCGGGATCATCCTTCTCGATCGACTGCACCGCCTCGGTCTGCTGCGCCACCGGAGCACGCCGCAGCAGATCCACCGCCGCGCCCTTGCCGTCGAACTGGCGCATGCCACCCGACGCCGATGCGCGCAGCTCCATCGCCAGGGCTTGTCCGACCTCGCGCAACACATCCGGCGACACCGATTCGAGCGTCGCCAGCCGCGACAGGATGGGCCCACGGTTGGCCTCGGGCAGGCGCTTCATGACCTCGGCGGCGCGGCCGCGCTCCATGGCGCCCAGCACCAGCGCGACGGTCTGCGCCTGCTCGCGCGCCAACACCATCGCAAGTGCCTCGGGATCGGCCTGGGCTATCGGCCCCAGCATCTCGTCGACTTCAGGTGGCGGCACCACGCCGTCGAATGCCCTTCGTGCCTTGTCGGCGCCCAGCACCAGGGTCGCCACTTCACGCAGCAGGCTGTCGCCCGCGGCCGCATCGCCACCGACCGCGTCCAGCGCCTGAACGAAGTCGGTGAGCGCGCCCGGGATCGAGGCCGGCCCCTTCTTCAGATCCTTGGCGCCCACAGCGACGCGGCGAACTGTGGCCTCGTCGAGGTGCTTGAAGACGATGGCCGCGTGTTCCGGACCCAGTCCAACCAGCACCGCGGCTGCGCGACGCGCGCCGGGCCCAGCCTTTTCGACCGGCACGCCGTCCTTGTTCGATTCGGCCATGTTACGACGCCCCCACCTTGTCGCCGTCGGTCTGGATCCAGGCCTTCAGGATGTGCGCCGCGCGCGCCGGATCCGCCGTGGCGATTTCACGAGCGCGCTCGCGCATTGCCATGTTGGGGTCGGCAAGCTGCGCCGCGGCCGCCGACGAGCCGGGTGGTAGGGCCGCCATCGGGCGAGCCATGACCGCCTCGAGATCGGACACGCGCGAGCCCGGCGTAAGCAGCGCCACCGCCTGAGAGGTAGCCGACCTCTTGCCACGCTTGAGTACCAGCGCCAGCAGCACCAGCGCGACCAGGACCCCAGCTCCGATCGCGCCGTACTTGATCCGGGGATCGGCGAGCGCAGCCCCTGCGCCGGCGTCACCCGTGTCAGCGCGCCGCGAGAACGGCGCACTCGATATTTCGAGTTTGTCGCCACGAGCCGCATCGAAGCCGACCGCGCTCTTGGCCAGATCGCCCAGCTTGACCAATTCGGCGGCCAACCGCGGCTTGCCATCGATGCCGTCAACCAGGACCGCCACGCTCAGACGCTTGATGCGCGGCCCGCGTGTCACCGAACGCGTGACGGTCTTCGAGACCTCGTAGTTCTTGACCTCATCCTCGCGCGTGGTCGAGCCCTTGCCCGCGCCGGCCCCGCCGCCTGCTGCCGGCGCCAGTGGCTGGTTGGCGGCCGCGCCGGCCAGCCCCGCCGGGCCGTTCGAGTCCTGGCTGGTCGCCTCGTTGGTGCGCCGCTCGCTGCGCACCGCCGTGGTCTCGGGATCATAGACGTCGGAAGTGGTCTCGATTTCCGAGGCGTCGAGCGCCGCGGTCACTCGCGCCACCACCGCGCCCTGCCCCACGGCGGCCCCCAGCAGGTCTGACACCCGCCCCTCCAGCGCCCGCTCGATGTCCTGTTGCTCGGTCGCGGCGCGCGCCCCGGCTGAATCGCTGCCCGCCAGCACCGCGCCGTGCCCGTCGACGATGGTGACCGCTTGCGCGTCCAGGCCCGCGACCGCAGATGCCACCAGGTGGCGCACCCCCATCACCTCCTTGTCGGCGAGCGCGCGGCCCGGCTGCAGGTTCACCACCACCGCCGCCGCCGCCTTGCGATCCTCGTCGCGGTACAGGCCCTTCTCGGGCAACGTGATGTGAACCCGGGCCGAGCGAATCGCCGACAGCCGTCCCACCGTGCGCGAAAGCTCGCCCTCGAGCGCGCGGCGCAGGTTGACCCGCTGGGTGAACTCACTGACGCCCAGATCACCGCGATCGAAGATCTCGAAGCCGACGCCACCGCCGCGCGGCAGCCCGGACGCCGCCAGCAACAGGCGCGCGTCGTACACCTGCGACGCAGGCACCGCCAGCGCCGATCCACCAGCCTCGACCCGCGACGGAATGCCAGCCGCCTTGAGTTGCGCGACCGCCTCGCCCGAGTCTTCGGCGGTCAGGTTGGTGAACGCGTACTGATAGGTGCCCGGGGCGCCGTTGATACCGAGGAACACCGCGGCCGCCACCACCGCCGCGGCGCCGCCCAACACCAGAAACCGCATCGCGCCCGACAGTCCAGCCACCTTTTGCGACAGGTCCCCGACCAGATTCTTGAGCGGGTCCATCTATCAGACCCCCATCCGCATGATTTCCTGGTACGCCTCGACCAGTTTGTTACGCACCTTCATCGCCAGCCGCATGCCGATGTCGGCTTTCTCCAGCGCCAGCGCCATCTCGTGCAGGTTGCCGCCGCCCATCGCCACCGCGTCGACTTCCTTATCTGCGGCGGTCTGCATCTTTTCGAGCGAGCCCACCGCATCGCCCAGCGTGGCCGCAAACGACGCGCCCGCCGCAGGCTTGTCGGCGGGCGGCGCGATGTCGCGGATCCCAGTGTCTTTGATGTGAAGATCGATGGAACCGCCGTCGATGCGCATGTGGTTCATCCTCCTCAGCGACTGATGTCGAGCCCGCGCAAAGCCATACTCTTGAGCGTCTCGACCGCGGTCGAGTTGGCCTCGTAGGCCCGTGAGGCGGACATCAGGTTGACCACCTCGTGAATCGGATTCACGTTCGGGAACGTGACGAAACCCTCGGGATCCGCGTCGGGATGGCCGGGGCTGTAGACCCGGCGGCCGGGCGTGTTGTCCGCGGCGATGCTCGATACCACCGCCGCGCTGGGCGCGTTGGGCGAGCCGGGCAGGAGATCGTTGAACGGCACCGCCTCGATGATTGGATCGAGTCGCTTGTATGGGCCGCCCGCCGCGGTTCGGGTGGTCTCCGCGTTGGCCAGGTTCGAGGTCGCAAGGTTGACCCGCGTGCGCTCGACCGAGAGTCCGCCGCCACTGATTCGAAGTGCCGAGAAAAAATCCATGGTCGATGTCCTCTCGATCAGCCGTTGCCTTCAGAAATCGCGTAGCGCAGGATGCCCAGCTTCTTGGTCGCGGCCTTGGCGCTGGCGCCGTACTGGATGGCGTTCTCCGCCAGCGACGCCATGGTGCGATCCAGATCGACTGCGTTGCCGTCGATGCTGGGCGAGGCACCGCCGCTCTCGATCACGCGCAGGCCGGGCAGATTGGATTGCCCGGCCGCGCCACCGGCGGCGTTGCCCTCGGCGTCCAGGTGGCCACCGTCCGAGCGCGCCATCTCGCCACCGTTCATGACGGCGCTCATGGCGCTCGCGAAGTCGATGTCCTTGGGCTTGTAGCCGGGCGTATCCAGGTTGGCGACGTTGCCGGCCAGCACCGTGTGCCGTAGCAGCCGCACGTCAAGTGACCGCTCCACCCGTGTCAGAGTTCCGTCGAACAGCTTCATGGCGTACTCCTCATGCAGCTTCCGCGCCGGTGTCGGCGTCGGCGTCGGGTTCCACGGCACCGGCCTCGGCCCGCATCTCGCGCAGCTTGTTGCGTAGTGTCCGCAGGCTGATACCCAGTAGGCGCGCAGCGTGAGTTCGGTTGTCACCTACCTGGCGCAGGGCTTCGAGGATGGCTAGCCGCTCGAGCGCTGCGATCGCGACCGGCAACCCCTCGGGCAGGAACCTGACGCTGCCGCCGCCGTCGGCACGCACCGCCGGTGTTGCGGCCACCGCGCCTTGAAGGACGGGCGCGGACGAAAGCCCCGGAGCGGAAACGCCGCGCGCCAGCGTCTGTCCGGGCGCGAGGCCCAGTTGCGCCAGGTGCCGCACATCGACCACGGCCTCGCGGCAACGGACCATCAGGCGCTCGATCAGATTGCCGAGCTCACGCACGTTACCGGGAAAGCCGTAGGCGCTCAGCGCCGCGCGCGCCGCGTTTGACAGCAGCGGCGCCGGCCGGCCGAGCGATTCGGCAAATAGACCGATGAAGTGATCGGCCAGGGGTGCGATGTCCTCGACCCGATCGCGCAGCGGGGGCAACACGATGGGGAACACGCACAGGCGGTAGTACAGATCGGCGCGGAACTGCTTGCGCTCGACCATCTCGGCCAGATCGCGATTTGACGTGGCGATGATGCGCACGTCGACCGCGTGCGGGCGGCCGCCGCCCACGCGATCCACCTCGCGCTCCTGCAACACACGCAGGAGCTTCGCCTGCAGCGGCAGGGGCATCTCGGAGATCTCGTCCAGCAGCAGGGTGCCACCGTGGGCCTGCTCGATGCGACCGATGTGGCGCTCGGAAGCACCCGTGAAGGCGCCGCGCTCGTGGCCAAAGAGCTCGCTCTCCAGCAGATCGGCCGGCAGCGCGGCACAATTGACCGCCACCCACGGCCCCGCTGCGCGGCCTGATCGCCGATGAATGAGCCGCGCCAGCACCTCCTTGCCGGTCCCGCTCTCGCCCAATAGCAGCACCGTCGTGCTGGCCTGGGCGACGTCCTCGGCACTGTCCAGCACCTCGCGCATCGCCGCGCTCGCGAACACCGGAGGCGCCAGCCGCGCGCGTGACGCCTGGGTGCCGGGAGCCGCAGGCTCGACTGTCGTCCTCATGGCCGCGCCTGCCCGTCCGCGCCAGGGCCTTGTGCTGCGTCGGCTGCCGCGCCCAACCCCGCCAGCACCTGGTCAGCCCGCGCTGTCATCGTCCGTGCAGCCGCCAACTCGGCCGATGGGTTCAACAGCAGCGGATCCTGGACCTGAGCCCGCTCCTCGGCTCGCTGCGCTTCGATTTCCTCGATCAGCACCCCTTGCCGCACAGACGTCCAACGTGGCGCCGACAAGATCTTCGGCGTCCGCGAATCGACGAAGTCGACGATGACGCGCGCCCGGGCCGGATCGCGCCCCACCAGATACAGCTCCGCGGCGCGCAGCAGGTGATCCGTCAGCGCGCCCGGGCTGACCAGGGTCGCCGTCGAGGCCAGAAGACTCGCGCCAAACACCGGAGCGCCGAGGCGGGCCGACGCCTCGGCCGCGGCTTGCACCAGCTCGACCAGCAGCGGCCCAGCGTCGCGTCGCGGAAGCTCCAGGTACACCTCAAGGGCGATCTGACTGTCGCCACCCTGCGTGTGATGCAACCCCGCGAGCAACAGACGGCGGCAGGGCAACTCGCCAGCTCCTCTGCACAGCGAGCGGTCGGCGCTCTGAGCGAAGCTGCTCGCCAGGGTCGCCACCGTTTTGGCAAATTCACCGCGGAAAGCCTGCAGCCGCGCCCGGCGCAGAAGAATGTCGTCGCGCAACGGCGCCGGCAGATCGCTCGGATCCCGATCCAGCAACGGCCGCGCGGTGAGGCACGCAAAGTCCATCTCGCACAGCCGTGCAATGGCGATACGCGCGAACGGCCCGACGCTGCCGGCACGTTGGTACCACCCCAGGGCGGACGCGGGATCCCCGGCGATCAGCGCCAGATCGCCCAGCCGCACGCACGCCAGGATCTTATCGCGCCCGTCGAGCGCGTCGCGAAACGCACGCGCAGCGTCGATCCATCGGCCGTCCTTGAAGGCACACTCGCCCCTCTCGCCTGGACTTGACCCTGGACATGCGACCCCGATCCTGGCCGCCACGGGTTCGTAGTGAACCAGGGGAGGACCGTCGGGTCCGGGGCGCCAGGGCAGGCCACGCAGCTGAAACAGATCCAGATAGACCGTCCCGTTATCAGTGGTCAGCACCGCGTCGATGCGGCGGCTGCGACAGGACAGCTCGATCCGATCCACCTGGACCACGAGCTTGGGGCACAGCTCTCCGGCGTGGGCGGCGATGCGTCCGGCAAGCGCTGGAGCGTCCTTGCCGGCCACCAACGTGACAGTGGCGTCGAGAGGCGCCACCACCAGCGTCACCGGAACCTTGGTGCGAGGCAGCGGAATTCGCTCGACGACCTCGGCAGTCGCCAGAATCCTGGCGTCACCCGTTTCAAGCCCTGGGCTCGCCAGGGCCGCGACGGACAGCTGAGTCAGAAACGTGGCGAGCAGGTTCACGATGGTGGCTATTGCAGCCGCCGTGCCGAACCGGCGCTCACCCCTGCCGTGGGTCAACTTCAGGCGCAGGCGTGTCGGCGGTATCGGCGCTGCGTCGACGCAGCTTCTCGACCAGGGTCGTGCGCCCCATGCCCAGTAGCTTTGCGGCTTCCTTCTTGTTGCTACCGGTGCGAACCAACGCCGCGTCGATGTACGAGTTCTCCAGCTCCCGCAACATGGTGGGCAGATCCACCGGCAGCATCACAGGAATCGGGGTTCGCTCGGCCGGCATCGCGACCGGCGCGGCCTCGAACAGCGGGGCCGCAGTCGCGACCGGCGGTGCATCGAAACGAAGCGGCCCTGGCGCGAAGGCAGCAGGCGCCGAGAGCGCCCGAGGCGCGGTCCAGGCGTCCGTCATGGGCAAAGGTGGCGGCGTGATGTCTGGCATGAACATGTCGCCGCTTTCAGTGCCAAGGCCCAGGACGATCTCCTCGGGAACCGCACCGGGCAACATCCCCGGCGGCAGGTCGGCCGCGCGAATCACCGGTCCCTCGACGCACACCGACAGGCGCTCGACCAAGTTCTCAAGCTCGCGTACGTTGCCCGGCCACGCGTAAGCTTCCAGGCACCTGACGAGCGCTGGCTCGACCGGGCGGGTCTCGCCTCGGCGCGCCCAGAAATGCGCCAGCAGCGGCTGGACGTCCTCGGGGCGCTCGCGCAAAGCCGGCAGGTGCATCGGGCACACGTGCAGGCGGTAGTACAGATCGCTGCGGAAGCGCCCGGCGCGCACCTCGACCGCCAGATCGCGGTTGGTGGCGGCCACCAGCCGGAAGGTCGCGCTCACCGATTCGGAGCTGCCGACCGGCTCGTAGGTGCGCTCCTGAAGGAGGCGCAGGATCTTGACTTGCAACCCCAGCGGCAGCTCGCCGATTTCATCAAGAAACAGCGTCCCGCCTTCGGCCATCGCGACCCGGCCCCGACGCTGCGCCACCGCGCCCGTGAACGCACCCTTGACGTAGCCGAATAGCTCGCTTTCGAGCAGGGTATCCGGTATCGCGCCGCAGTTGACGGGCACGAACGGCCGGGCGGCGCGGGGGCTGGCATTGTGAATGAAGCGCGCGAAGACTTCCTTGCCAGTGCCGGTCTCGCCGGTCAGAAGCACCGTCGCGTCGCTGGCGGCAATTCGACCCGCGGTCCGCCGCGTCTCGGCAAGCGGCGAGAGCTGGTTGAAGACCAGTCCGCTTGCCAGGGCAGGGGATGTGGCCATCTGAACTGCGGGGACGCCCATGTTGTGTTTCTGCTCCTCGGTGGGGTCGGGGTGTGGGTGCAGAAATACCCATCGGTGCCGCCAACTCGGACTTGAGACAGTTTCGTGGCGGGCCCGTCGCTGGCGTCAGAAACCGGTGAGTCAGAATCCGGCCTGTTCAGGTCAGACCAGCGGCCCGGTGAACTGGCCCAAGCCTTATCTGAGCGCTTTGCGGACTTCGTGGGCCAGGCCGAATGCGGTGAACGGCTTGGCCAGCAAGGCCTGGCCGGCCGAGACGACGCTGCGATGAACACTGGTGTCATTCATGTAGCCAGACATGTAGAGGATGCGCATCTCGGGGCGCACCGGTGCCAGGCGCGCCGCGATCTGCGGTCCGCTCATGCCCGGCATCACGACGTCCGCGAGCAGCAGATCCAGACGCCCGGGATGGGACGCCCCGATGCGCAGCGCCTCTTCGACATCACCCGCCTCAAGCACGTGGTAGCCCGAGTCCTCCAGCATCTGGCGAGCGATCGCCCGCACCTGAGGCTCGTCCTCGACCAGCAAGATGGTGCCAGCGTCGGGCGTGACGTTCGCCTGGATCGACGGGCCCACCATCACCTCGGCCGCACGCCGCCCGGCCCACGGCAACAGCACGCGGAAACGAGCGCCACCACCAGGACTGCTGTCGACAAACACGTGGCCGCCGCTCTGCTTGGCCACGCGTCAGGCTCGCCCCGACGAGGTGAAGCGCAGGTCGCGGTCGGTGGACCACACCGCCGGCATCTGTTCGAGCAGCAACCAGAGCGCCGCCTCATCCTGCATCCGGGTCGGACCTCCCTCTGCCCTGACCTTCAAGCGAACTTGTCGAGGGAATGTATCAGCGTCCCGCGCGCCCTGCCAGCACCGGCCGTGTGTCAGACACAGATGCGCTCTTGACGGGCGATCGACGGTGCGAGCAGGATCGCCGCGACGATGCCGAGGCGCGGATGGACTTCAGCGTTCCTGCTACTGGCGACGGCCGCCTGTCCCCAGGACAACGCTCCGAATCCGGACGCCGCCATCGACGCGCAGCCGCGCATTGACACCGGTCGCCCGGACGCCACCCAATCGGTGCTGTCGGTGGATTTCACCGCTGGCGGATGTTTCTCGCTCGATCCCGCGGGGCCGACCTGCACGGGCCGCGCGCCGTTGACGCTGTCGTTCGTGCCCGTGAGCACGAGCCCTGTGGTGCGTTTCCTGTGGGACTTCGGCGACGGCACCGCCAAATCGTCTGAGCGCACCACCAGCCACACATTCACGCGACCTGGCAGCTACGACGTGACCCTGGTCGGCGCCGCGAGCAGTGGCGGCAGCGTGACCAAGTCCCGCCCCGGTTTCGTGGTGATTCTTGCCAACGATCTCGGCTCTGCTTGCGACGTGGACGGGCAGTGCGAGTCGGGACTCTCGTGCCTGTGCGGCTCGGCCATGCGCTGCCCATTGGCACCGGCGTTCGTGCGTGGCATCTGCACCTCGCCGTGCCGCGACACCATCTGCCGCGAGCCGGCGCTGTGTGCTGACTTGACCCTGGGCGCCGGTACCATGCCGGAAGCTTGGCGAAGCCCACTGTGCGTGCGGCCATGTACCGCGGACAAAGACTGCGCCACTGGAATGCGCTGCCGCGACCTGCCAGGAAGATTTCCCGCCGGCAGCTGGATCAAGGCATGTTTCCCCGATGTGCCGGGCGATCCCGGCACATCCTGCCGCAGCTCAAACGGCCAGCTCCGCGACGATCTGTGCCTGTCGGGCAAGTGCGCCGATCTGGGTGCACTGGGCCTGTGCTCGCTTGAGTGCAAGTCAACGACTTGCCCGCCCGGCACCGCGTGCGCCGAGCTCGGCGACGGGCGCTCGCTGTGCCTGCGTGCGTGCAACGCGGCGTTCACCTGCGCCGCCGATCCGCTGCTGGCCTGCGCCGCACCCGACCCCAGTGGCCCGCTCGGCTTCCGCGTCCCCGAAGGCCCGGTCGACGGCCAGAACTACTGCGCTCCGCGCCGCTGCGCCACCGCCATCGACTGCGGTCCGACCGGAAGCTGCATGGTCAACGGGACCGGCTCGCAGTGCGCCCGGTGGGACTGAGAACCTGTTGACGGCTCGTGGGCGATTGCGGTCAGATGCCGCCATGCTGGTTTCAAGGGTTCGCGGCCGTGTGATGCCGATCGCGGCTTTGGTTCTTGCGCTCACGAGCCCAGTGCTCACGCGGCGGGCGAGCGCGGTGGACGACTACAAGCTGGGCCCCGACTCGTTCCCGAAGGACGGTGTGCCAAAGGGAGCGGTGACCAAGTTCTCCTGGACCAGCAAGATCTTCCCCGGCACTGTGCGCGACTACTGGGTGTACGTGCCGGCGCAGTACGACGCCAGCAAACCGGCATGCGTGATGGTGTTCCAGGATGGCGGCCGCTACGTCAAGGAAGACGGCGTGTGGCGCGTGCCGATCGTGTTCGACAACCTGATCCACCGCCGCGAGATGCCGGTGACCATCGGCGTGTTCATCGACCCGGGCGTGGTGCCGTCTTTGTCGGACAAGGCGCTTCCGCGTTTCAACCGCAGCCGTGAATACGACGGACTCGGCAACGACTACGCGCGCTTCCTGCTGGACGAGATCCTGCCCGAAGTGGGCAAGAAGTGGAACCTGACCAAGGATGGCGCAGGCCGCGCCATCGCCGGGGGGAGCTCGGGCGGCATCGCAGCGTTCACCGCGGCGTGGGAGCGGCCGCGCGAGTTCTCGCGCGTGTTCTCCTCCGTCGGCAGCTACGTGGGCCTGCAGGGCGGCAACCTTTACCCGGTCCTGATACGCCAGAGAGAACCCAGGCCCCTGCGCATCTTCCTGCAGGACGGCAGCGGTGATCAGAACATCTACGGCGGCAACTGGTGGATCGCGAACCAGGACATGCTGTCGGCGCTGCAGTTCGCGGGCTACGAAGTCAGGCACGAGTGGGGCGACGGTGGCCACAACCCCAAACACGGCGGCAGCCTGCTGCCGGACGCCCTGCGCTGGCTGTGGAAGGACTACCCGCAACCGATCAAGGTCGGCGTCGGCTCGCACGCGCCGGTGATGGACATTCTTGTCCCCAACGAAGACTGGAAGCTGGTCGGCGAAGGCTACAAGTTCACCGAGGGGCCGGCGGTCAACGGCAAGGGCGAGGTGTTCTTCAGCGACATCCCATCGAACCGCATCCACAAGGTAGGCAATGACGGCAAGGTCGGTACCTTCGTCGCGGACTCCGGTGGCGCCAACGGCCTCATGTTCGGCGCCGACGGCAAGCTGTACGCGGCACAGAACGGACGCAAACGCATCGTCGCCTACGATGGGCAGGGAAGAGAGACCGTGCTCGCTGACGACATCGAGTCGAACGATCTCGCGGTGGCCAGCAACGGCAACGTCTACGCCACCGATCCCAACAACAAGAAGGTCTGGTTGGTCACCAGCAAGCGCGACAAGCGAGTGGTCGACACCGGCATCAGCTTTCCAAATGGCGTCGTGCTGTCGCCCGATCAGAGCCTGCTGTACGTCGCCGACATGCGCGGGCAATTCGTGTACTCGTTCCAGATCCAGCCGGACGGGTCGTTGGCACACAAGCAGCCCTACTTTCATATGCACATCCCCGACGGCAAGACCGACAGCGGCGCCGACGGCATGACGGTCGACATCCTCGGGCGCTTGTACGTCACCACGCACCTGGGCATTCAGGTTTGCGACCAGGCCGGCCGCGTGAACGCCATCATCTCCAAGCCGCACGGCAAGTGGCTGGCGAACATCGTGTTCGGCGGTGCGAACCTGGACGAGCTCTACGTGACCAGCGCCGACAAGGTGTTCAAGCGCAAGACCAAGGCCAAAGGTGCGCTGTCGTTCCAGGCGCCCTTCAAACCGACCGCGCCGCATCTGTGAGCGGCGCGGTCGTCACCCTGGCGTTCACAGCCCTGATGCTGGAACCCGCCCTCGGCATCAGCGCCGCTACCCACCGACGCGAGGTCGAGCTTTGGCAGCAGCAGCGCGAGGCGCGGCTACGGGCCGACGGCGGCTGGCTTACGGTGACGGGCCTGCACTGGCTCAAGGACGGCGCAACCACCTTTGGCAGTGACGGCAAGAACGACATCGTGCTGCCCGCTCACTCCGCGCCAGCGCGGGCGGGCACGTTCACGCTGGTGCGCGGCCAGGTGACGGCCGAATGCGCGCCCGGCGTCGCCGCGACCCTGGCGGGCAAGCCGGTGACCCGTACCGCACTTCGCACCGACGCCCACAACGCCACCCCCGACGTGCTTGCGCTGGGCGCGCTGACCATGCAGATCATCGACCGCGGCGGGCGGCTGGGCGTTCGGCTCAAGGACAGCAAGAGCCCGGCACGCGCGAACTTCAAGGGCCTGCGCTTCTTCCCGGTGAAACCAGATTACCGCGTGATCGCGCGCTTCGTGCCTCATCCGAAGCCGGTGGTGCTGCCGATACCCAACGTCCTTGGGAATACCGAACCTTTGCCCAGTCCCGGGCGCGTGCTGTTCACCCTGGCGGGGCGCGAGCTGCAGCTCGATCCGGTGATCGAGGTTCCCGGCGACACCCAGCTTTTCTACATCTTCAGGGATGCCACCAGTGGCAAGAGCACCTACGGCGCCGGGCGCTTCTTCTATTCCGACATGCCGCGCGACGGGCAAGTCGTGCTCGACTTCAACAAGGCATACAGCCCGCCGTGCGCGTTCACCGCATTCGCCACCTGCCCGCTGCCACCGAAACAGAACCGGCTGCCCATCGCCGTCGAGGCTGGCGAGCTGTTCGACGGCCCTCACCCGTGAGCCAGGCGGCGTGACCCTCGCGAACGTGCAGATCTTCGGCACCCGCAAGTGCAAGGACACGCAGAAGGCGCAGCGTTTCTTCGCCGAGCGCCGCGTGCCGGTCCACTTCGTCGACCTCGGGCAGAAGCCCATGTCACCGGGCGAGTTGCGCAGCGTGGCCGCGCGCCTGGGCGCTGCCGGCATGGAGGCGTTGATTGATCGCCAGGGCAAACGCTACCTCGACCGCGGTTTGAAATACGCAGCCCCCACCGGACCGCGCATCGAGCAGGCGCTGGTCGACGATCCTCTGTTGATAAGGACGCCCGTGGTCCGCTGTGCCGCCGGGGCCACGGTTGGGTTCGTGTCCGAGATCTGGGCAGCGTGGTTGAAGTGACGGGCGCCGTCGCGGCAAGATGAGGCCATGGCCATGACCCAGGACGAAGCACTGCATGCCCTGGCCGACGCCGACGTGGTGCCGTGCATGGAGGCCGGCCTCGTCGAAGCCAAGGAGCTGCTGTCGGCGTGCCTCGACGCCGGCATTCCGGCGCTGCTCGATCGCGCCGACTGCTGCGGCAAGGGCGGCTGCGGCTGCGCGCCCAAGCTGGCCTTGCTGGTCAAACCCGACGACGTTCCGCAGGTCGCCGCCGTGTTCCGCCAGCGCTGGAGCGGCATGCTCGAACGCGAAGGCACGCTCGAAGCCGATGGCACCGCCACCGCCGAAACTGACGAGCCGCCCTGCCCCGCGTGCGGCACCGCCGCGCCGCTTGTCGACGGCGCTTGCGGCGAGTGCGGCTTGCAACTGGGGTAGCGGCCGGGCGAAAGCCCTGGCGTGTGCCCAGGTCCCCTGCCAGAACCGGCCCGCGTGCAACGTCCCGTCCCGACCGGCCTGGTGGAACGCGCGTGAGGACCAGCGTGCGGCGCTTGCTGTGGAGGGCTTGCCAGGTGGTAGGCGTGGCGTTGCTTCTGCTTGTGGGTGAACCGCCCCGGGTTGTCCGGAGACTCGACTACACGAGTACCGATTCGAATTCGGTCACCGGCCATGATTCAGCCCGCCCGCAGCGCCGCGAGCTCCTCGACCTTTGTCCACGGAACGAGGTCGTGCCCGCGCAGCTTGGCCCGCTCGCGCCCGAAGTGGACGAGCGCCCCCGGCTGGGCGCGGCGGGGCGCAAGCGAGGCGAACGTCTCGATCCCTTCGAGGTGGCTCGCCTGCGGGCTGGTCGTGGCCTTGACCTCGATCGGGAACAGCTTGGTGCCGCGTTCGACGACGAGATCGATCTCGAGGCCATCGTGGCTCCGCCAGTAGAACAAGTTGTCGGCGGCCTGCCCGCGGCCACGCACGGCCTTGATGGCCTCGCCGACGACCCACGTCTCGACGAGCGCGCCCCAGGCAGGGTGAGTGCGGAGATCGTTGGGGCCACCGATCGCGAGCAGGCGGCACGCCAGGCCCGTGTCGAGGAGGTAGAGCTTGGGGTGCTTCGTGATCCGCTTGCCCAGGTTGGCGTGGTGGGGCGGCAGGAGGTGAGCGACGTACCCGGCGACGAGGACCGACAGCCAACCTCGCACCGTCTTGGCGTCGAGCCCGAGCTCCGCGCCCATGCTCGCGAGGTTGAGAATCTGGCCGGTGCGCGCGGCGCACAGACGCAGGAACGCCGCGAAGCGGGTCAGGTCACGAACCGCCGCGAGCGTGCGCACGTCGCGCTCGACGTAAGTCGCGACGTAGTCGGAGAGCCAGCGGCCCGGCTCGACGGCGCGGTCGTAGAGCGGTGGATACCCTCCCTTCCAAATCGCCTCGGCCGCGGACTTCGGAGCGCGCCTCGCGGCGGAGAGCTCGCCGTAGGAAAACGGCATGAGCTCGAGCCGCGCGACGCGCCCCGCGAGGCTCTGGGAGACCTTGTCCATGACCTCGAGCTGCTGCGAGCCCGTCAGGATCCAGCGGCCCATCCGGCGGTCCTCGTCGACGATCCCCTGCAGCCATCGCGGCAGGTCCGGGCAACGCTGGATCTCGTCGACGACGGCGCCGTCGGGGTACCGATCGAGCCAGGCGCGCGGATCTGCCTGGAAGGCCCCCTGCTCCAACGGGTCCTCGAGGCTCACGTAGGGCAGATGGGCGAACGCCGCGCGGGCCAGCGTCGTCTTGCCGGCCTGCCTCGGGCCCGTGACCGCGAGGACGGGATACCCGCGCGCGACCTCGAGGGCGACGGGCTGGAGCCGCCTGGAAATCATGGTGCTAGTATTCCTGAAAAACAGGATTTGTAAACCCTACTTTTCAGGAACGCCCCGCCCGCGGCCAGATGAGGCCATGGCCATGACCCAGGACGAAGCGTTGCTTGCCCCGTCCGACGCCGAGGTGGTGCCATGCATGGAAGCCACCCTCGTCGAGGCCAAGGAGTTGCTGTCGGCGTGCCTCGACGCCAGCATTCCGGCGCTGCTCGATCGTGACGAGCCGCCCTGCCCCGCCTGCGGCACCGCCGCGCCTCTGGTCGACGGCCCCTGCGGCGAGTGCGGCTTGCAACTGGGGTAGCGGCCAGTAGCGCCAGCGTCGAAAGCCCTGGCGTGTACCCAGGGCCCCTGCCAGAACCGGCCCGCGTGCAACGTCCCGTCCCGACCCGCCTGGTGGAACGCGCGTGAAGACCAGCGTGCGGCGCTTGCTGTGGCGGGCTTGCCAGGTGCTAGGCGTGGCGTTGCTTCTGCTGGTGGGTGTCGGCGTGACCGCCGGCTGGACCGGCTTCGGAGCGCGCTCGGACGGCCCCCGAAGCCAGCGCATGCAGGCCTCACCGCAATGGCGCGACGGACGCTTCGTCAACCCGCAGCCGCTCGACAACAACATGTGGGGCGCGCTGACCGGCTGGATGGCGGCGAGCCGCCACCGCCGCCCCGTCGATCCGGTGGCAACCGTGATTCCCGATACCGAAAGCTTCGCGGTGTCACCGCCGACCGGCTTGCGCATGACCTGGTTCGGCCACTCCAGCTTGTTGGTTGAAATCGACGGTCACCGCGTTCTGACCGATCCCATGTGGAGCGAGCGCGCGTCGCCGGTGTCGTGGCTGGGACCGCAGCGCTACTTCGCACCGCTCGTGCCGCTGTCCCGGCTGCCGACGCTGGACGCAGTCGTGATCTCGCACGACCACTACGATCACCTCGACCAGGCGACCATCCACGCGATGAAGGACTGGAACGTGCGGTTCGTGGTGCCGCTGGGTCTCGGCGCGCATCTGGCCCGCTGGGGCGTGCCCGAGGCCCGCATTGTCGAGCTGGACTGGTGGCAAACGGCGAAGGTGAACGGGCTGACCATCGTGAGCACCCCGGCCCGCCACGCGTCCGGACGCATGCTGATCGACAACGACGCGAAGCTGTGGGCCGGTTACGCGCTGGTCGGCGACAAGCACCGGGTGTTCTTCTCGGGCGATTCGGGCTTGTTCCCCGCGCTGAAGGACGTGGGCGAACGCCTCGGCCCGTTCGACCTGACCATGATCGAGGCCGGCCAGTACAACCAGGCGTGGCCCGACTGGCACATGGGCCCCGAGCAGGCGGTGGCCGCGCACCAGATGGTCCGCGGCCGCGTGCTGTTGCCCATCCACTGGGGCCTGTTCACCCTCGCGTTCCACGGCTGGACCGAGCCCTGCGAGCGCGCGCTGGCGGCGGCACAGCAAGCCGGCGTCACCATCGTGGTGCCGCGACCCGGTCAGAGCTTCGAACCCGATGCGCCACCCGCGGTCGAACGTTGGTGGCCCGCGCTGTCCTGGAACACCGGTGCGCAAGATCCGATTGTCTCGACCAAGATGCGGTGAGCCGGGTGAAAGTCATCCGGTTCGGCGCCAGCCCGGCCCGCTCCGAGCGTGTCGTCGGCGTTCATCCTGCTCCACGCGCTTGCCCACCTCCTGGTCCATTCGGCACTGGCCGCCATGCCGCCCCCCCAACCACGGCGCGGATCACCGCTTGCCGTGGCGGCATGGCGGCGGCCCCACCCCCCAGGGGAAAATCGCGGTGGCCACAAGGACGAACTGGTCATATAACTAGTCAGCATGAGGCCCAACCCGCGCACGTGGCAGCTGCAGGAGGCTAAGGCTCGATTCAGCGAGTTTCTGGAGGCCTCCCTGCGCGACGGTGCTCAGGTCGTAACTCGTCGGGGTGTCGAGATGGCGGTCCTGGTTCCCATCGACGACTGGCGACGACGTGATGAAGCGCCTCCTAGCCTCAAGGCGTTGTTGACGGGCGACGGCCCGCGATTCGAGGGTTTGGTCCCGCCCCGACGGCGCCTGCGCAGACGGCGCGCCGTACGCCTGACGTAGGGCCGAGGCTAGCCAGCGCGACCATGTATTTGCTCGACACCAACGTCGTCTCCGAGTTGAGGAGAGCCCGTCCACACGGCGGCGTTCTGGCGTGGCTCGCGGGTATTCCTGCCAGGGGGCTGTACATGTCGGCGGCCACATTGGGCGAGCTTCAACGCGGTGTCGAACTCACGCGGGACCAGAACCCGGAAAAGGCGACCGAGATCGAGGCATGGATCGATACCCTGGAGCAGAACCAGAACGTGTTGCCGATCGACGGTCGTGTCGCCAGAACCTGGGCGCGGCTCATGCACCAGCGATCCGACACGTTGCTCGAAGACGCCTTGATAGCGGCCACCGCGATCGTGCATCGGTTCACGGTGGCCACCCGTAACGTCAAGGATTTCCGGGCGCTCGGCGTCGCGACGGTGGATCCCTTCAAGGCCTCGTGACATCGCCGGCGCGGTTAGCCTCCGGCCAGCCCTGCCTTCACCCCGCAGCCCGTAAGTGAAACGATGGGGGGGACGACAGGTGCAGAGGGCACGCGAGGGGGTGGCAGAGCCACAACAATCGTTTCTCCGAGTGTAGATGGGATGAGGAGGCCGCCTTCCCCCGCTCGCAGATAATCTGCGGGCTGTTCACGGACTCGAAGTCCAAGGGAGTCGGAGTAGAGATGATGGTCACCCATAACCCCTCCACGCATCCGGACAGGCGGCATTTAACGGACTCAAGGTCTAGCGTTGTGATCGTGAACGGCGACCTTTCGGCTGGCGCCGGCCTGGCATAACGTCCCGGTCATGGGCGCACCCATCCCGTCCGGCGACGGCAACGCCGTCTCCAAGCCTCGCCCGACCAGCGCGGAACTTCTTGGAACAGTATTCGTGAGCGGTGGCGCTGTGATGGTGATCGAAATTGTCGGCACGCGAATCATCAGCCCGGTCTTCGGCGTCAGCCTGTTCGTCTGGTCGGCGCTCCTCACGATCACACTTGCGTCGCTCGCCGCGGGCTACTACCTGGGCGGCGTCATCGTCGACCGCTGGCCGGATGTTCGGCTACTCGGAGTGCTGGTGCTGGCTGGTGGCATCTTCCTTTCGCTGGCACCCGCTTTGCGACACCCGGTTCTTTTCGCCACACAGGATCTGGGCCAGCGGCTCGGACCTTTGCTCGCCTCCGGGATCCTGTTCGGGCCGAGCCTCGTCGCGCTGGGGGGCGTGGGCCCTGTAGCGGTTCGCCTTGCCACCACCGACATGCGGGCAACGGGCCATCGGGTCGGAGGTGTCTACGCCATCTCGACCGTTGGCAGCCTGCTCGGCACAATCCTGACAGGATTCGCACTCGCACCCACGTTCGAGACGACTCGGATCGCGCTGGGATGCGGCCTGCTACTCATCGTGGTTGGCGCGATTCCTCTCATGCTCCGCAAGCGGGTGGTGGCCGGTGCAGCAGTCCTGTTGCCCGTCCTTGGCTTGATGGCCACTCCGACCCTGCGTTTACCGCCCGGTATCACCATCCTGGAACGGACACAGAGTCCCTACGGCCGGCTAGAGGTGATCGACGACAGCGCCCGCGGTGTCAGGTTACTGCGAGCCGACCACTCAATCATCGGAGGGCAATTCATGCGCGACAAGTCTGCATGCTTCGCCTTCCAGCACATCCTGGAGACGGTTCGGTATGTTCGACCCGGAGCCGAAAGCCTCCTGCAAATCGGTCTCGGAGTCGGCTCCACGCCGGTCGCGTTGCGGTCGAGTGGCATTAGAGTCGATGTGGTCGAGATCGATCCGGAGGTTGTTCGCATTGCCGCCAAGCATTTTGGCTTCTCGGCCTCAGGTGAAGTCGTCATCGAGGACGCACGCACCTTCCTTCGTCGTACTAACCGCCGCTACGACATCATCATTCACGACACCTTCACTGGTGGGGTCACGCCGGAACACCTGCTCTCCGTGGAGGTCTTGCGGCGCATTCGCGCGGTGCTGGTTCCCGGGGGCGTGCTCGCCCTCAATTTCCCCGGCTACGACCGCGGAGCCGCAGCTGAGGGCACATGGGCCGTCGCTCGCACGATCCGTGCGGTGTTCTCGAATGTCCACGTATTCCGTGATAGCGCGCCGGACGAACCTCCCGGGGGGGCCACCAACCACATCTTCTTTGCCTCCGACGGGCCCATGCTTTTCGGAGCTCCCCTCGGGTCGACCTTCGAGAATGCAGATTGCGAAGGGCTCGGCCGATCGTTCGTCGCGTGGGAGGTCTCGCTCGCCGTTCGGCCCGGGCCCGTCATCACAGATGAGAAGAACCCACTCGCGCGGCTCCAGTTGCCCATCGCCGAGGACCACTTCCGGTCCGTGCGCGACATGCTGCCCGACGCCGTCTGGCTCGACTGACGGCCCCGACCTCTAGAATTTGGACACCGGCGAAAGAATGAACTTGTCGAAAAGAGCGTCGTTCGTATCGCAATACACCTGAAAGCTGACGGCGTTTGCCGGAGCCTGGATCGAAACCGATTGATAGACCCAGTTTGGAATGATCGGTCCGCCGTCGATATTCGCCGCAAACGTGGCTGTGCCGGTGCAACCGGGCCCGGTGAAGAAGCTCGTTTCGCAGTCGAAGTTGGAGTTGTTGGTCTTGATCCAGAAACCGAACGTGTAGTAGTGCCGCCAACCACGGCAGCGCACTGAGTCGGCGAACCGTTGGCCGCGAACGATCGAACCGATCCGGAGTACGGACAGCCGTCAGCGTCGTCTTGATTCCATTGAATTCCACCGCTGCCCCATGCTGAAACATCCAAGGTGTCGAAGCCTGCATTTTTGAAGAGGTTCTGCTGACTCTGCTGGGGACAGGAGCATGCCGTTGCGCAACACCGACCACCGCACACGGAAACACCTGCACACTCATCGACGTTCGCGCAGACAGCCCCAAGTGCCTTTCGTGGAACACAGCGGCTGCCGGTGCAGTAGGCCGAACTCGCGCAGTCGCTGCTGGCCTGGCAAGAATTCGCGCACTTGATTCCGGTGCAAAGGTACGGCCCGCAGGGTGATGTGACGCCAGGCGCGCAGGCCCCCATGCCATCGCAAAAGCCCGGGCCATTGGCGGTCGCGCTCGCAGGTCCGCTATTTGCGCACGTCCCCGCCTGGCAGGTGGTGGCCGTTTGGTACTTCCTACAAGCTCCACTGCCGTCGCACTTGCCATCCGTCCCGCACGTTCTTGGATCGGACACCGTGCAGTCGTCGCGTGGGTCAAGGTCTGCCTGCACGGGCTTGCATTGGCCGCTTGGGAAGCCAGTGGTCGCCATCAGGCACGCGACGCACTTGCCGTTGCATGGGCCGTCGCAGCAGACCCCGTCGCTGCAGTTTCCCGAAGTGCACTCGGCCGGATCGCCGCATGTCATTCCATTCGCCCTCTTCGCGACACACTTCCCAGCCAGGCAGTACCCGCCCCCACATTCCGAATGTGCTGTGCAGCTAGCCTTGCAGCGGGAGCCTTCGCACACATTCACCAGGCAACTGGTGACTGCGTCGACGGTGCAGATGCCCTGGCCGCTACAAGTCCCCGGCCCGATGTAGAGCCCGCCGGTACAGCTCTCCGGCCTGCAAGGTGTTCCAGCCAGATAGAGCTGACATTTGCCAACTCCATCGCACGACCCGTTCTGCGTGCAGGCGGACGGGTCGTCCTTCCGGCACACAGGATGCCCAGGGGCTGACCCGGTCCCGGCTGGAATCGGCGTGCACATACCCAGCTTGCCTGGCGCGCCGCATGTGACACACGACCCGGGACAGTCGGTAGCGCAACAAACGCCATCGACACAGAACCCGGTCGCGCATTCCTCCGCAAGCTGCGCAAGGTTGCCCACCGGCGCGCGAGACCGCTTCTGGCACGATGCGGTCCACAGCACCACCGCTGCCGGAATCCATCGCCGGCGCGTCGGCTCTTGAGCCCAGGCTGGAATCTGTTGATGTCCCCACATCGATTTGTGATCCCCCCCCCAGAGTCAGTCGATGTCGCCACGTCGCCATGAACATCGGCCTGTGATCCTGAGACGGTGTCCTCGCGTGCGTCCATCGGAGGGCCGTCAAGACGCTGGGATCCGCCTTCAGCGTCTCGGTGCACCGTCGGGCATGGGGACGTATCGGTTGGGCTGCAGACACGCAGTCAAGAAGACGGCGAGCAGTGCGCTTGAGACACGATGATTCATCTGGGGGCTCCTGGGGCCTCTCCTCACCCACCCGCAGGTGGGGCAGAGGGTGGGGGACTCAACTGAAGCGAGGTCAGCCGCTCTTTCCAAGCGGCGGCTAACCTCGCGTCCTTCTTTGTGCGGTCGGGGAGAGTCGAACTCCCACAATATTGCTATCACCAGAACCTGAATCTGGCGCGTCTACCAGTTCCGCCACGACCGCGCGGGACGCGAAAATCTAGAGAACGGGGGGCGGTACGTCAAGGTTGTTCTGCTGCCGAAGCGAGGTGTACGCTCGAAAGTCGTCGCAGGTCACGCGAAGGCGTCACGACATGAGCACCGCGCGAGACATCCCACGCCCCCGCCCGCGACCGGCCGTGCGTGCCGCGTGCGCGGCTTTCGCCGCCGCGGGTTCGCTCGCGGGCTGCGGGCAGGAGCCCGACCGCCCCGCCCAACTCGACGACATCGGCGAGATCCGCAACCTCCAGCTCTGGCAGCCCGAGCCACCCGCCCTCGAGCGTGCGCCCGCCCCGCGCATCCACGGCGCCGGCCCCGCCCCCGCGGTCGTCTACCTGTGGTACGCCGACGGCGGTCCGCCGCCCACTGACAGCCGGCCGTGCATGGGCCAGATGCCGCCCGCGTACCAGTGCCGGTTCGGGGTCAACCTCGACGACTGCAAGCGACAGGTGCAGCGCTGGCTTGACGAGTGGTACAGCGACTTCAACGTCGTCTTCACACTCAAGCGACCCACCACCGGCGTCTACTACACGTCGATCGTCACGTCGTCAGGTGCGTGGTGCAACCAGGGACCGACCGTCGGCGGGGTCGCGCCCATCAATTGCACGAACCTCGAAGGCTTCACCAGCTTCGCCTTTCTGTGCGGCATCAACGCCAAAACGTGCGCGGCGATCGTCGCGCAGGAGCAAGCGCACACGGTCGGGCTGACCCACTCGACCAGCCGCCTCGACGTCATGTACCCCTCGGTGCAAGCCGAGGTCGCCGGTTTCGAGAACCGGGAAAACCCCGTGTCGGGCGGTCTGTGCCGCAAGACGCAGAACTCGTATCAGATGATGCTCGCTAGCCTTGGCCCGTGGCCCGGTGGGCCCAAGCCCAACGCCTTCGATGGTGCCGGGCGGGACGGAGGCGCGCCCGCAGCACCGCGAGACGGCGCCGCGCTCGACCTGGGCGCGGGACCTGCGCGCGACGGCGGCGGCGCGGTGATCGAGCCTCGTCCGCTGCCGGGTACGGGTGGCGCCGCGACCGTCCAGCCCGGCGGCGGCGGCATCGGCGGCGCCATCACACGGCCCGATTTCGGTGGCGGCGGGTCGGGCGGCGGCGGCGGTAACAACGATCCCTTCGACAACGAGGAGCGCGTGGTACACGGCGGCTGCGGGCTTGTGCCCGACGACCCTGACGGCGGCGTGTCGGCGCTGGCGGCGGTGCTGCTGATCGGCTTGGCATCGCGCCGACTGCGCCGCCGACATCGAGGCTCCCTGTGACGGCCACGCGGTACATCGGTGCCGCCGTCGCCATCGCCATCGCCCTACCGGGTTCGGCCGCCCTGGCCCAAATCGCGCCCAGGCCAATCACGCGCGGCCACCTGCCCGCGACCGCAGGCAGCACAGGCAGCACAGGCAGCGCGGGCAGCGCCGTGGCGACCGAGCCCAGCCCCGACCCGACGCCTGCCGCTCCTGCGCCCGAGCTGCCATGGACCTGCGTTGCTCCACGCCTGGCGTCGCTGGCGCTGGGCGCGACCAGCGTCGGACGCAGCTTCAAATACGACGCCCATCTACAGCGCGAGTCGACCCTGGCCCGTCCCGGCGTGGTCGTGCAAGTCGAGGCGTTCCCGCTGCTGGCGCTGGGTGGGCTTGCTCGCGGCCTGGGCCTGGCCGCGTCCTATGCGAAAGAGCTGGGCAAGGCCAACCTGCAACAGGCCGCCAATGCGACCCTGTCCTTACCGGTGAATCAGGATCGCTGGACGGCGGCGCTGCGTTACGCCTTCGTGCCCTCGCCGCGCGTGGTGGTCGTGCCGTCGCTTGGCCTGGCCGGATCGCGCTTCGCCGTCCGCGACGCGACCGAAACCTTGCCGTCGCTGTGCACCAGCACCAGCACAGACATCTGTCTTGCAGCCGTGCGCCTGCTCGCCGTCACCGCCGGCTCGGCCCTGCGCCTGGGCCTGTCGCCCAACCTCGCCCTTACGGCAAACGCCACCGTGCTCGCCAGCCTGTCGCTGGGCGCCGCCCCCGGTGAACTCGCGGCCGAAAGCCGCGCACGCAGCTTCGGCGTCAGCGCTGATCTTGGCCTGGCATTTACCTTCGTGCGCGCCCTGGCCATCACCACCGCGGTCGGCGTCACCACCTTCCAGCACTCGTTCCACGGCGGCCAGGATCTGGGGTACTCGTCCGCCAGCGAGACGTACTACGGCATCACCGTCGGCGTGGTCTTTTCGGCGCCGTGATCAAGCTTTCTTGCGCAGCTTCGCCAGCTCGCGCTCGAGGCCCTTGCACGCCGCCTCGCGCTGTTTGAGCTCACTCGTGACGCTGGCCAGACGTTGCTCGGCCTCCATCGCGCGACGATCCGCGGCGTCGCGCGCAATCCCGGCCAGTTCCAGTGCCCCGGCATCGCCCGCAATCTGCTCCAGATGGCGGGCGGTTTCCTTGCGCAGGGCCGCCAGCGCCGCGTCGCGGGTGTCGTTTTGATCCTGGGTCTGCATCAAGGTCTCGCGTAGTTCGTCCCGCTCGCCCGACAGTTCGCGCACCTGCGTTTCCAGGCGCGCGAGCTGCTCGGCAACCTCGGCCCGATCGGCGCCAGCGTTGTGGCCGCCGCCCTGACGATCGTCGTCCAGCTCGGTCACAGCGTCGGCCATCGGTACCAGCAGGGATTCGCCGAGTGACCACACGCGTTCGCGCGCCGCGGTCGCAAAGGCGACGTGAAAAGCACCGTGGCCCCCAAGCGCCGCCAGCGACGTCAGCTGCTCGTTGACCGCGACGTCCTCGACCCCGGGTACGGTGAAAGCGACCCCACGAAACTGCCGCTCGCTCACCACCTCTATCGTCGTGAAATGATGGCGCACGAGATCCTCCAGCGCCGCCTGGGACATTCCCGCCGCCCGCTTGCCCACCACCCGCCGGCCCGGCACCGGCGCCACCCGCACGCCGCCCGGCACCCGCAGCACCGCGAACCCGCGCGGCTTCAATACCCGGTGAATCTCGCCCAGCCAGCGGTGCCGCTCGACGTCGCTCGCTAGCGAGCCAAGCCCGGCCAGGCACAGCGCCACGTCGACCGAACCATCCGGACGATCCAGGCGGCGATCCACCCCGTCGATCATCGTCACATTTTCAGCCAGCGCTCGGCCCAGGTGCGCGCCAGCGGACGCCGCGAGCGGCCCCACCACCAGGACCTGCTTGCCTACCAGCAGCGGCTCGCACAGCAGACACACCGCCAGCTCGGGCGACGAGGACTCCGGCGCTGCCTGACGTTCGGAGGCGCTCATGATCGGCAGATACCGTCGGCGAGTTTGCCGCAAAACCCGCCAATGGGAAGGGGCGTATGCGATATTCGCCGCGCCCCACCCCCGGGGCCCCGATGAAACAGCGACTCACGAGAATCGCCGCCTGGCTGGTTACCCTCGCAATCCTCGGCTACCTGTTCTGGAGGTACCCAATTGCCGACGTGCTACGTGCACTCGGTCGCGCCGCACCCTGGACCGTGCCGGCCCTCGCGCTGCTGGTGGTGCCGATCTACCTCGCCGATTCTTTCGCCATCGCGCGCACCTTCACCTGGTTCGTAGCGCCGCTGCGCTACCGGGAGGTTCTGGCGATCCGCGGCGCCACGTATCTGCTGGCGCTCGTGAACTACACCATCGGCCAGGGGGCGATCGTCTACTTCGTGCACCGCTCGCGCGGCGTGCCGGTGCTGCGGGGTGCGGCTGCGGTGCTGCTGATCATGGGGATCAACCTGCTGATGCTGCTCCTGCTGGCGACCGCGGGTATGGCGCTGGGTGCGGACACGGTGCCGGCATTGCGGACGCTGATCTACGTCGCCTACGCCGGTCTCGCGGTGTACCTGACCGCGGTGGCGCTACGCCCGCGTTTCCTGACCGCGCGGCCGATCTTCGACGTGCTGCTATCCGCCGGCCTCTCGGGCCACCTCAAGGCGCTGCTGGTGCGCGCGCCCCACATCTGCTGCCTGCTGGCGTTCAGCTACGTGTCGTTGCGCGCCTTCGACGTGCGAGTGCCGCCGGTGCAGGCGGTGCTGTGCTTGCCAGTGGTCTTCCTCATTGCCGTGTTGCCCATCTCGGTAGGGGGGTTCGGCACCACTCAGGCTGCCATGATCTACTTCTTCGCCCGCTACGCTCCCGGGGACGCGCCGAACGTGGTGCTGGCGGCCAGCCTGGGCAGCCAGGCGGTGTCGCTAGCCGCCCAGGCCGTCATCGGCCTGATTTGCCTCCGCACCCAGATCGCCAGAGACTTGCAGCGACCTAGAGCCCAGACGTCGGCCCCACCTGCGGCCTGAGATCGAAAGGCGCTGCCTTGGCCCTGCTACCGAAATCCATCCCCAAGAGCGACTACAAGAGGCCGAGACGCATCAACGCGGTTTCGGTGAGCCTCGTGATCTTTCTCGCCGGCGTGGTTTACGTGCTGTGGGGCCTGTACCCCGTGTTCAAGCTGCGTGCCGCCGTCAAGAGCGAGCTGTCGGACGCCTTGCCGACCCTGTGGCTCATGAACCTGCGACCGCCCGCGATCGCGCTACCCGAGTTGAGGAAGCTCAAGACCAACGCCACCGCCAAAATCCAAAAGCTGGGCGTGCGGGACCCGAAGCTCGAGATCACCTTCTTTCGCGACAAGAAAGTGGTCGCGATCGAGGCGCACTTCACCCTGACCGCCGTCTTCCCTTGGATGAAGAAGACCCGCGCGATTTACTGCGCCCCGAGGGTCGAGACCGACGCCGCCCGAGTGGAATGGTAGGCACCGCCAGTGGCGCGCCCGGACCCG
Source organism: Myxococcales bacterium (assembly GCA_031431215.1). Classification (GTDB taxonomy): domain Bacteria; phylum Myxococcota_A; class Polyangia; order Fen-1088; family Fen-1088; genus JANPCZ01. The sequence continues at coordinate 15,043 of JANPCZ010000020.1, read as the reverse complement.
ACGCGCGGGCCGCTGCGCGCTGCGTTCGTGATACACTCGCCGCCGCCCCTGAGGGCATTCCATGGCCAAGATTATCGTTGTCGGTAACGACGGACGCCGCGAGTTCGAACTCGGCTCCGTCACCACATTGGGCCGCCACCCCGACAACATGGTCCAGATCCTGGACCGCATCGTCTCCAAGGAACACGCGCAGATCATCCAGCAGCCCAACGGGCGCTTCCTGTACAAGGATCTCGGCAGCCTGAACGGCTCATTCCTGAGCGGCGAGCGCATCTCGGAGCGGCTATTCGTCGAGGGCGACGAGATCACGCTGGGGCAGAGCCGCATGACATTCCAGGAGCAGAGCGCCTCGGAGGCGGTGCTCCAGCGGGTCACCATCGAGCCGGCCGTCAACGAGACCCTGATCCGCCAGAAGCTGCAGGCGCGCTCGCGCGAGTTCCTGCCCGAGAAGGAGATCTCGGACATCGAACAGCTGCGGCGCGACTACGAGAAGCTGCGCCTCGCCAACGAGCTCGGCCGTTCCATCGGCCTCGAGGTCAACCTGGATCTGCTGCTCGAGAAGATCATCATGAAGGCGTTCGAGCTCATCCCGTGCGACCGCGGGGTGATCCTGCTCATGGAGGACGGCGTGCCCAAGCCGCGCGTCGCCAAGACCCGCGACGGGCGCAACGAGCAGATCGTGCTGTCACGCTCGATCCTGAATGAAGTGGTGCAGCACAAGACCGCCGTGCTGTCGTCGGACGCAACCATGGACAGCCGCTTCTCGGGCGCGCACTCGATCATCATGCAGGGCATCCGGTCGACAATGACGGTGCCCCTGCTGCATCAGAACGAGCTACTCGCAATCATGCACCTTGACTCGATGCTGGCGACCAACGCCTTCGTCGAGAAGGATCTGCAGATCTTCACCGGCATCGCTGGGCAGGCCGCGGTGGCGATTCACAACTCGATGCTGGCGCGCAAAATCGAGCACGAGGCCAAGACCCGCGCGCAGTTCCAGCGCCTGCTGTCGCCCAACCTGGTCGAGCAGATCGTCGCCGGCAAGCTTCAGCTCGAGAAGGGCGGCGCACTGTCGGAAGTGACCCTGCTGTTCTCGGACATCCGCGGCTTCACCGCCATGAGCGAGCGCAGCGAGCCACAAGAGATCGTGCGCATGCTGAACGAGTACTTCGAGCTGATGGTCGACGTGGTGTTCAAGTACGAGGGCACGCTGGACAAGTTCGTCGGCGACGAGATCATCGCGCTGTTCGGCGCGCCGGTGCCGCTGGCCGACGCCGAGCTGAAGGCGGTCGAGTGCGGGCTCGACATGATGCGGGTGCTCAAGGATTTCAACCGCACCCGCATGGCCGAGGGTCAGGAAGAGATCAAGATCGGCATCGGCATCAACACCGGTCACGTGGTCACCGGCGCGGTGGGCAGCTCGCGCGCGCTGCAGTACACCGCCATCGGCGATCCGGTAAACACCGCGTCCCGGCTGTGCAGCATCGCCAAGTCCGAGCAGGTGATCCTGTCGCACGCGACCTACGTGAAGGTCCAGGATCGCGTCAACGCCATCACCTTGCCCCCGGTCCTGGTCAAGAACAAGGTCGATCCCATCCGCATCTACAACGCTGTCGGCATGCGCGCGGACAGCGGCGACTGGAAGCAAGAGACGACGCGCTCGACGTAGTCGCTCACGCCGCGGTGGCGGCGGCGGCTTGCTTGGCGGCGTTGACGAACTCTTGCACCGTCTTGCGGGCGTCGCCGAACACCATCATGCAGTTGTCACGGTAGAACAGCTCGTTCTCGATGCCGGCGAAGCCCGGTGCCATGGACCGCTTGAGCACCAGCACCGACTTGGCCTGATCGACGTTCAAGATCGGCATGCCGTAGATGGGACTCGCCTTGTTGTTGCGAGCCGCGGGGTTCACCACGTCGTTGGCGCCGATGACGATGGCCACGTCGACGAATTTGAACTCGTCGTTGATCTGGTCCATGTCGCACAGGTTCTCGTAAGGCACGCCGGCCTCGGCCAGCAGCACGTTCATGTGTCCCGGCATACGGCCCGCAACCGGGTGAATGGCGAATTTCACGTCGATGCCCTTCTCGGCCAGCAGATCCGACAGCTCCTTGACCACGTGCTGCGCCTGCGACACCGCCATGCCGTAGCCAGGTACCACCACAACGCGTTCGGCGCCGCTTATCATCACGCCGGCCTCGTCCGCCGGCAGGCTGCGGATGCTGCCCGACAGCGTGGTGGTGTCGGCGGCGGTTTCGGGCGCCTTGCCGAACGCACCGAACAACACATTGGTGATCGACCGGTTCATCGCCTTGCACATCAGGATCGACAGGATGAAGCCCGACGCGCCATCGAGTGCGCCGGCGATGATCAGGATCTTGTTGTTCAACGCGAACCCGGTCGCCGAGCCGGCCAGCCCGGCGTACGAATTCAGCAGGGCGATGACCACGGGCATGTCGGCCGCGCCGATGGGCAATACCAGCAGCACCCCGAAGATCAGAGCGAAGCCGACCACCGCGTAGAACAGCCAGAACGGCGCCGTGGGCGCCACGATGAGGTACAGCACGCCACCGATGAGCCCGGCCAGGATGGTCATGTTGGCGAAGTTCTGACCCGGATACGTGGTCGGCGCGCTGGGCAGCAAGCCCTGCAATTTGCCGAACGCCATCATGCTGCCGGTGAAGGTCAGCGAGCCCAGCATGACCTCGAAGCCGATGGCGGTCATCTTGACCGCGTCCAGGTGGCCGCCGTGGCTGTAGTACTCGGCCACGCCCACCAAGGAAACCGCCAGGGCGCCAAACGCGTGCGACAGTGCGGTCCGCTGCGGCATCGCCGTCATCGGCGTCCAGATCGCGATGATGCCGCCCGCGACCATGCCGATGAACAGGCCGATCAGGATCCACTGGTAGGTGACGATCTCGTTGTGCATCAGGGTGCCAACGATGGCGACCAGCATGCCGAGCTCGGCCAGGAACATGCCCTTGCGCGCAGTGCGCGGCGACGACAATAGTTTGAGCCCCAATATGAAGAGCACGGCCGCCCCGAGATAGGCCCCCTCGACCAACGCGGTGTTGGGGTCGAGCAGCGCGGCTCCCGCGTTCATCGCCCCGCCCCCTTGCCCGCGCCCGGCTTGCTAGCGGCGCTGGATTTGCTGGCAGCGCCCGATTTGCCACCCTTGAACATCCTCAGCATGCGATCGGTGATCAGGAATCCGCCGACCACGTTGGTGGTAGCCGCCGCCACCGCGATGACTCCCAGCGTGGTCTTGACGGTCTCGACCTCGGATCCAGCGACCGCCAGCGCCGCGACCACGGAGATTGCAGAGATGGCGTTGGTCGCGGACATGAGCGGCGTGTGCAAAAGCGGCGGTACACCGTGCACGACGTGGTGGCCGACGAACGCCGCGATGACGAACACCAGGACTCCGATGATGTGTAGCTGTGATTCCATTCGAGCCTCCCGGTCCCGTCAGTGTCTACTGCTCTTGAGCTCGGCTATCAGCGCCTGCATCACCTTCTTCGCATCGCCAAAGATCATCGTGGTGTGCGACTGCTCGAACAGCGGGTTCTTGACCCCGGCCAGGCCCGGCCGCAGCGAGCGCTTGACCACGAACACCGATCCGGCACCCGACAGATCGAGCGCCGGCATGCCAAAAAGCGGGTTCTTCGGATCGGCCGCCGCGGCGACATTGACGATGTCGTCGGCACCGATGACCAGCACCGCGTCGGCTTCCTTCGCGAATGGCCCCGCGTCCTCGACGAACACCAGCCGGTCATGGGGAACGCCGGCCTCGTCCAGCAAGATGTTCATGTGGCCGGGGATGCAACCAGCCGACGGCGCGACCACGTACCTGACCTTGGCGCCGCGCTTCTCGAGCTGCTCGCCCACTTCCTTGACCGCGTGCTGCGCCTGCGCGATTGCCATGCCCAGGCCGGGCACGATGAGGACGTTGTGCGCGGACTCCATCACCATGGCGGCTTCTTCGGTGCCGCACGAACGGATGTTGTCGTACCCGCCGCTGTCGCCGGTCTTGACGGCGCCGAACAACAATCCGAACAGCGACCGACCCGCCGCCGCCGCGACCGTGCGGCCAAGCGCCAGCCCCGCAGTGCCAGCCACGCCGCCCACAATAAGCAGGATTGCGTTCGACACCAGGAGCCCCACCAGCGCCACCGACCAGCCCGCGCACGCCGCCACCAGCGCGGCCTCGACGGCGTTGCTAGGCGTGTCCTTGGGCTTGCGCAGAAGCCCGAGCGCAACGTAACCACTGGTCACGCCCAAGAACGCAGCCGCCGCGGCGACCGCCCCCTGCAATGACCACAGGTCGTATGCGAACGCCAGCTCGATCGCCACCAGCCCCGAGCCCATGCCGGCCAGGCCCGGCAGCCACGCCACCCGCCCGACCGACGGCGCTGCGGGCAACCGGCTGGCGAAGATGGCCCCGACCACACCGCCCAGCCCCGCACACGCACCGAACACCGCCAGGCGCCCGGTCCCGAGTTCGAGAATCGCACCAGCCGCCGCGAAGAGCAGCCCTATCGCGATCAATGGCCGCCCCCGCCGCGCCGATCGCACCCGCGTGAGCGCCTTGAGTCCCAGGAAGAACACCACCGCCGACACCAGGTACAGCAACGGCGCGACCGTGGAGCGCAGGACTTGGGCCATCGGTTACGCCTTGCCCCGGCCACGCCTGAACGCGCCCAGGAGCCGACCCAGCGCCACCAGGCCACCGCCCGCGGCCGCCCCGGCCAGAACCAGCGCGACACCCGGCAACCCGCCCTCGGTGCGCGACGGTATCTCGTCGCCCAGCAAGTACAGCGCACCCACCATGCCCACCGCCGCCAGCACGCCCAGCCCCGCCAGGATCATCGCGTACAACGTCGGCGGGATCTTGCCGAGAATATCGAGGCCCAGGAACCAGCCCAGCGCGAGGACGTAGATCGCGACCAGCAGGACGCCGGTCATGCGCCCGCCTTCGCCAGGGCCTCGGCCGTCGGCCCGTGAATCACGCGGCCGTCGTAGGTCAAGAGCGTGCCCTTGGTGACTTCCTCTTCGAGGTCGAAGTTCAGCTTGCCGGTCTTGGCGGAGTCCTTGCTGATGTGCAGCACCAGCTCTTGCACGTTGCGCGCGTACAGCACGCTCGCGTCCTGCGGCAACGTGGCCGGCAGGTTCACGATGCCCAGGATGAGCACGTCGTGTTTGACGACATCCTGGCCGGCGACAGTCAGCTCGCAGTTGCCACCCTGTTCAGCCGCCAGATCCACGATCACCGATCCCGGCTTCATCCGCTGCACCATCGCGGCGGTCACCAGGCGCGGCGCCGGCTTGCCCGGGATCTGCGCGGTCGTGATCACGACGTCGGCCGAGGCGATGTGCTCGGTGATGATGGCCTGCTGCTTGGCCAGATCCTCGGGACTCAGCTCCTTGGCGTAGCCACCCTGGCCCTCGGCGCTGACGCCCAGGTCGATGAACTTGCCACCCAGCGATTCGACCTGCTCCTTGACCGCCGCGCGCACGTCCGATACCCAGACCACGGCGCCCAGCCGCTTCGCGGTCGCGATGGCCTGCAGTCCCGCCACGCCGGCGCCCATGATCACGATCTTGGCCGCCGGGATGGTGCCTGCCGCCGTCATCAAGAGCGGGAAGTAGCGCGGCAGCCGCGTCGCCCCCAGAAGCACCGCTTTGTAGCCGGCGATGCTGGCCTGCGACGACAGCGCATCCATCTTCTGAGCCCGCGTGATGCGCGGGACCAGCTCGACCGCCAGCGACGCCACCTTGCCGGCGACGAAGGTCTTCACCATCGGCAAGTTCTTGTACGGAGCCAGGAACGCGATCACCGCCGCGCCAGTCTTCACGGCGGCGGCCTCGTCGCGGCCAAGGCGGGAGTTCGCGCCAAACGGCGCCACCTTCAAGATCAGATCCGCCTGCGCCCACTCGCTGGCAAGGTCGGTCACGATGCGGGCGCCGGCGTCCTTGTAGCGGTCATCGAGCAACGACGCTTGCGCGCCCGCTCCTGCCTCGACCGCCACGTCGAAGCCTTCCTTCACGTAGCGCTTGACCGACTCCGGCGTCGCAGCCACCCGCGTCTCGCCGGGTGCAACCTCCCTCGGAACCAGGAGCTTCAGCATTGGCGCTAACTACCACGAACCCAAAGGTTGTCGAAAGCTGCGCGCCTGCCTCGCTTGCAGCCAGAAAGCGTCGGCGATGAGAACACCACCGGCGCTGGAACGGCAGGGCGTGAACGAGGCTGCACAGTTCAGCGCAGGACATCCGCGACGTGAATCTCGACGTCGGGAAAGGCGGTCAGGCGACGGCTCGCTTGCTTTGCTACGCGCTCGATCTTTGCGTACGAGTCCGCGCCAAAGCCGGTGTGAACCTCAATGACGGCTTCGACGAGGTTGACGATCCAGTACTCGGGGACACCCGCCATCGCGTACGCGCGTGCCTTGCGCCGGTCCGTTGCGAGCGAGGAATCCGCGACCTCGACCACGAGCAGGCCGGTGTGGGGGTGCGCGCGGTCGTAGTCGCCGGCTGGCACGACGGCCAAGTCGGGCTCGGGCTCCGAGAGCTCGGATACCGCAAGAGGAAGCTGCACGCGCACGTCGGCTCGACCCACAAGTGCCGGCTGCAACAGACGGGTGAGCCGCTGGATGGCCGCCGAGTGGGGGGCGTTCTGCGGACTCATGGGGACGAGGAATCCATCGAGCAGTTCGATTCGCTCGTTGGCGAAGAAGCCAAGCTCGACCATCCGGTCATACTCGACCCGCCGAAAAAGGCGCAGCGTCCCCGCATCCAGGCCGGTCGCTTCCACGCCTAAAAAGATAGCACGCTCGCCCCGTATCACCCGACGCTGCAGAACTGGTCGTAGTCGATGAGTTCGATCTTGCTCGGGTCGACGCCGTCGCCGCAGGTCGGGCAGGTCGGATCGCGGCGCACCTTCATCTCGCGGAACTTGGTCCCGAGCGCGTCGTACATCAGCAGGCGCCCAGCCAGCGTGCGGCCGATGCCCAGCACGATCTTGATGGCCTCGGTCGCCTGCAGCACGCCGACCACGCCGGGCAGCACACCCAGCACGCCGGCCTCCTGGCACGATGGCGCCATGTCGGGTGGCGGCGGCTGCGGATACAGGCAGCGGTAGCACGGGCCGACGCCCGGAATGAACGCGGTCACCTGGCCCTCGAAACGGTAGATGCTGGCGTGCACGACCGGCTTGCCCAGCTTCAGCGAGGCATCGTTGAGCAGGTAGCGCGTCGGGAAATTGTCGACGCCGTCGATGATGACGTCGTAGTCCTTGAGGATGTCCATCACGTTGTCGGACGACAGGCGCGCCTTGTACGGAATCACCTTCACGTCGGGGTTCAAGCCGGCGATGGTCTTGGCCGCCGACTCGACCTTGGGCGTGCCGATGCGATCGGTGGCGTGCAGGATCTGGCGCTGCAGGTTGGACGCGTCGACGGTGTCGTCGTCGATGATGCCCATGGTGCCCACGCCCGCCGCCGCCAGATACAACGCCACCGGCGAGCCCAGGCCGCCGGCGCCCAGGCACAGCATGCGCGACTTGAGCAGCTTGACCTGACCGGCCTCGCCGACTTCGGGCAACATCGTGTGGCGCGCGTAACGGATGGACTGCTCCTGGCTCATCACGAATGGCCGATCGAAATCCAGACCGGCGCGCTTCCACGCCGAGAAGCCACCCGCCATCGACTTTACGTTCGAGTAGCCGAGGTCAGCCAGCGAGCGCGCCGCCAGCGCCGAGCGCGTGCCGCCCGCGCAGTACAGGATCACGTCCGAGGTCTTCTCGGGCACCTGATCCTCGATGCGCAGCTCAAGGAAGCCGCGCGGGATGGAGCGGGCGCCCGGGATGAAGCCTTCCAGCCACTCGTCCTTCTCGCGTACGTCGATGAGCACCGGCCCGGCACCGTTGCCGTCCCCGGCCTTGCCCTTGGCCGACGACACCACCTGTTTGACAGCTTCCACGTCGGTCTCGCGAATCTTCGTCTTCACGTCCTTGAGATAACCGGCGAAGTTCGACATTTGGGCGTTGTCTCTAGCGCGAAGATCCGGGCTAATCAACCTCACTTATGGACCGCAAATCCAGTGACAAGCCGCGTCTGCCGGCGGGGCAGACCCTGACCAAGAAATGGCCGGTCCTGCACTACGCGGACGTGCCCAGCGTGCCGCTCGATCGCTTCCGTTTGCGGGTGTGGGGCGCCGTGGACAACCCGGTTGAATGGACCTGGGACGAGCTGCGCGCCCTGCCGCACGCGAAGCTGCGCACCGACTTTCACTGCGTGACCACCTGGTCGACCTACGACAACGACTGGGAGGGCGTGCTCTTCAAGGACATCGCCGCGCGCGTGTCGCCCTCGCCCACCGCGCGCGCCGTGATGATGCATTCCTCCGACGGTTACTCGACCAATGTGCCGCTGGCCGATCTGATGGACGACGACGTGGTACTGGTGTGGGGCTGGAACGGCGAGCCGCTCACGCCCGAGCACGGTGGGCCCCTGCGCCTGGTGGTGCCCAAGCTGTACGCGTGGAAGAGCGCCAAGTGGCTGGCCGGCTTCGAATTCATGCCGCGCAACCGCCGCGGCTATTGGGAAGAACGCGGCTACCACAACCGCGCCGATCCCTGGCTGGAGGAACGCTACAGCCACCAGGAGACCACTGAGGACGAGCCCACCTGAGGCCCCCTGCCTCGATATTCTTCTACATTTTCGTCGCGCCAGGGTGGCAACACCCCTTGGCTGCGATTAGACTGCACGCCGAAGAGGAGACACGACGATGTCAACTGGAACCGCGACCACCGAGTCCCACTCCCACGACCACGACCACGCGCATGGCCACGACCACGCGCATGGGCATGACCACAGCCACTCCCACGCGCCGGCGCCTGCCGCCACCGACGAGCCAGCCGGACCGGTCAACCTGACCGCGAAGGCCGCGGAGAAGGTCAGGGAGATTCGCACCGAGGAGAACATCGAGGCCGACTACGCCCTGCGCGTGAAGGTCCAGGGCGGCGGCTGTTCCGGGTTCTCGTACGATCTGTACTTCGACCAGGTTCAGGAAATCGATCAGTCGTTCGACGTCCACGGCGTCAAAGTGATCTGCGATCAGATGAGCCTGATGTACCTGATGGGTACCGAGATCGACTACGTCGAGGGCATGCACGGCGCCGGCTTCAAGTTCAACAACCCGAACGTGAAGTCGACCTGCGGCTGCGGCTCGTCGTTCAGCGTCTGATTGATTGTGGGTAGCGCCCGCGGCGACGCCGTCTGACGACGGCGCTCGTCCCGTGTGATCGCGGCCAGTCCATTTCGCGATGGACGCTCTCTTGTGGGCCGCTGTGGTGGCGGTGTGCTCGATTTCGGCCACCAGCCATCATGTAGCTGTCATGTTCGACGGGTAGCTTGCGTCTTCGGCCATCCGGGGACGACGAGGACCGCCTCGTTCAAGGTTGTTTTCTTGAAACGAGGAGCCTCATGGAAACCAAGCATGCTTTCTGAACGTGCCCAGGCGCTCGCGGGCTCCCAGACCTCCGGCATGCGCAACCGCGCTCGCAAGCTGCGGGCCGAGGGCGTCCATGTCATCAACTTCGCCGCTGGCGAGCTCGACCAGGACACCAGCCCCAGCATCAAGCGGGCCGCTCGCCAGGCCATCGACAGCGCGCGCACGCAGTACACCGACACGTTGGGTATCAGCGAGCTGCGTACGCGTCTGGCGGAGAAGATCACGCGCCGGACCGGCACGCCGTACACAGCCGAGGAAGTCGGCTTCACGGCCGGAGCCAAGCAGGCGCTGTTCAACGCCGTGCTGGTGTCGTTCCAGCGCGACGACGAGGTCATCATCCCGGCGCCCTACTGGGTGACTTTCCCGGAGCAAGTGCGGCTGGCCGGCGCGACGCCCGTCTTCCTACCGACGGCGGCCCACGACTTCCAGATCGACGTCGGCAAGCTTGAGCGCCTGATAACCCCAAAAACCCGTGGCCTCATCCTCAACACCCCCCACAACCCGACCGGGGCGGTCTATGGCGCAAAGGTCCTTACCGAGATTGCCGCGCTGGTGCTTCGCCACGGGCTGACCTGCATCTTCGACGAATGCTACGACGAGCTCGTGTACGAGCCCGCCGCTCACCACAACATCGTGCGGCTTGTCCCCGACATGAAGCCGTACGCGATTCTGGTCGGCTCGTTTTCCAAGACCTACTGCATCGCCGGCTGGCGGGCCGGGCTCATCGCGGCGCCGCGGCCGACGCTGAAAGCCATCGCAAACTTACAGAGCCACACCGCCTCGAATCCTTGCAGCATCGTTCAGTACGCGGCGCTGGCGGCCCTCGACCCCGAAAATGACGAATTCGTCGCGAAGATTCGCGCGCAGCTTGGCACCCAGCGGCAGCTGGCGCTGGACCTGCTGGCCAGGATTCCGCAACTAACCTGCGTCGTCCCCGAGGGTGCCTTTTACGTGTTCCCCGACGTCAGCGCGCTATTGAAGATGTCTTTCAAGGGTGTCGCGGTGGCCAACGTCGATGTCTTGGCCGAGATGCTGCTCGAACACGCTCACGTCGCGGTGGTGGCGGGTTCCGCCTTCGGGTCCGACCGGCACGTGCGGCTGTCCTATTCGATACCGGCCGAGGACATCGCCGCGGGCTTCGCCCGCATCGAACGCTTCGTGCAGTCGCTGACGTGAACGTGGACACCGGCGTCGTTCTGTTCCTGGGTATGGTGCGGCGGGGCGAATTCGAGACCCTGCAGGAGCGCGGTTTGCCGCTCGGGGTGCTGGTCGACACCAACAGCAAGCACCGGCTCGCCGACGTGTCACGGTTCGCGGTGGTCGAACGTTTCGATTTCTCGCGGCCGCTGCCCGAACTGGTCGAAGCGGTGCGCGGCATCCAGCGGCGGGTGGGGCTCGCGTGCCTGTTCAACGTGATCGAGTTCTACGTCGCTCAGACCGCCGACGTGGCCGCCGCCCTCGGTGTTCCGTGCATGTCGCCGGCCTCGGCCCGGCTGTCGTCGGACAAGGTCATCATGCGCCAGCGCTTCCACGATCGCATCGGCCCTGGCGCCGTCGCCCGCTTCGAGATCGTGACGTCCGAAGCGGACCTGACCGAACGTGCGAGCCGAATGGGCTACCCGGTTTTTCTTCAGCCCGCCAATGTGTCAGCCAGCATGTGGTCCACGCGCAACGACACGCTCGAGGTCCTACTCGACAACTACCGCGCGATCTGCGCCGAGGTGCCGCCGTACTACCAGCGGCTCGGCCAGAAAGACAAGGTTCTGACCGTCGTGCTGGCTGAGTATCTGCAAGGCAGCAACACGTCGATCGACTGCCTGATCGACGGTGCCGGGCAGGCGTACACCACACCGGTGGTCGACGTGCTGACCGGCCGGGACATCGGCATCGATGACTTCCACCATTTCGCACGCGTGGTGCCGTCGCGCCTGCCGGCGCGCGATCAGCAGGAACTCGACAGGCTGGCGGTCGCCGGCGTGCAGGCACTCGACATGACCACCTGCGCTGCCCACGTCGAGTTCATCGGCACGCGCCTGGGTGAGATCGCGGCGCGACCGGGTGGCAACCGCCCTCGCCTGCTGCAACTTGGGTACGGCATCGATGAGCTGTTCGCCTACCACCAGGTGTTGCGCGGACAGCGGCCCGACCTGCGTGGCAACCGTACCTGCGGTGCCGCCGTGGTGACCCCGTTCCCGTCTCGCAGCGGAACCCTGCGCGAGATCCGGCACCTGGATCAAATCAGCCGGCTGCCGGGCTATCTTTATCACGAAGTGCGCACACAACCCGGAGCACCCGTCGGTCTGGCCAAGAGCGGCTACCGCGCTCCCCTGTACATCGAGCTCATGTCGGCCGACGCCGACGAGGTTCGCCGCGGCGTCGATCAGATCGCGTCCTGGTCAGACCTGTTCCTGGTCGAGTGACATGGCGCCGGGCTCGCGCTCGACCCTGGCGATCTGGCTTTGCAGCATCGCGATTGGCCTGTTGTTCCTGGCCCGCGGCGCGTTCCAACCCTACGCCTTTCCGTTGTTCGAGAACCTGGCCGGCCTGTCGTACGCGCGGATTGCGCTGCTCCTGAATGGCTACGTGATGGCGCAGTCGCTGGGTGCCCCGATTGCGGGCTGGTACACCGACCGGACCTCCGTGCGCATCGCGCTTACCACCAGCATCGTGTTCGGGCTGAGCGGTTTTTTCCTGATCGCCGCCAGCCCCGGATTCGCACTATCCCTGGTGGCCGTGCTCGCAGCCGGGCTGGGATTCGTTCTGGGCAAGATCGCGCTCAACACGCTGCTGGTGAGCCACTCGTCCGCCGACAACTTGCGCCGCTCGGTCGCGAAGCGCGCCACCTTGCTCAACCTGGGCTCGTTCTTTGGCAACAGCGTCGCCTACCAGATGACCACCCGTGTGGGCTACGGCGCGCATGCGGTGCTGCTTGGTCTGTTGCAGCTGCCGCTGGCGCTTGGGCTCTTCGCGCCGTCGGCGCCGACCCCGACCGTTACGCACTCGGTCTGGGGCGGCGCTGGCCTGAAGGCGCTGCTGCGCAACCGGAGCTTTCTCGCCGATGGCTTGCGGCGCTTCGCCATCGTGCTGCCCTACGGCTGCTGGGGCACCATCATCCCCAAGTACGTCATCGACCAGTACCACTCAAACGAGCAGGTCTGGCTCATCTACTTGACCAGCCTGTGCACGACGCTGGTGGGCGCGCATTTTCTAGCGGTCTACCTGTCGGCCCGGTTGTACCGCCTGGGGTTCAAGTGGCAGTGGTGGTCGCTGTGTTCCCTGGCGCTCTATTGCGTCGGCCTGTTGCTGCTGGTGTTCGCGCAAAAGCCCGGGCTGCTCGTGCTGGCGGTCGCGGTGTTCATCTGTGGTGAGGTGCTGATGACCCCCTGCTTCGACGAGACCGCGAAGCGGCACAGCGGCGACGCCGGCCTGGCGACCTGCCTGGGTCTGCTCCATCTCGTCGACGGCGCAGGCCGCATGCTGGGCGCGGCCTTCGCGCTGGCGATCTACGGCTCGATGCGAGCATCGGCCTTCCGGGACTGGTACTGGCCGATGGTGGTGGCCGTGTTCCTGGGCGTCTCGTTGGCTCTGCACGTGGTCGCGCACGCACTGGAGCGTGGCGGCGACGCGGCCGGCTTGGGCTCGGTGGGACGACGTCTGGTCGCCCTGGTTCTGCCCACGCTCGGCCTGCTCGGACTCGCCGCCGCTGGTTGCGCCGGCCGCCCCACCACGGCCACTCGGCCAGACTCGCTCGCGCACAGGGACGCGAACCATCTCGTACACGCGAGCAAGGGCATGGTCGTATCAGTCTCGGGGCCGGCCGCGGATGTCGGTCGAGCCATCCTGCAGCGCGGAGGCAACGCGGTCGACGCCGCCATCGCGACCGCCTTCGCGCTCGCCGTCGCCTACCCGCCCGCCGGGAACCTGGGCGGGGGTGGCTTCATGCTGGTTCATCCCGCGGCGGGTGACGGCGCGCCGGTGGTGTTCGACTACCGCGAAGTCGCTCCGGCCGCAGCACAGCCGACGATGTTTGCTCCCGACGATACCCAGTACACCCAGAAGGCCTCGGCCACCCCGGGCACCGTCCGCGGTCTCGCGCTCGCCCATCGGCGCTTCGGCAGCTTGCCCTGGGCCGAGCTGTTGCGACCCGCCGTGCAACTGGCTCGCGATGGTTTCGTCCTCGACCGCAGGCTCGTGGGCTCGGTCAACATCACGCTGGCCGCAGCCAACGACTTCGCCGAGTTCCAGCGCGTGTTCGCCAAACCCGGCGAGGGCTTCTGGAAGACCGGCGACCGCATGGTGCAACCCGACCTGGCGCGCACGCTGCAACTGCTGGCCGACCTGGGTCCAGACGCGTTCTACACGGGACCTATCGCCGCGGCCATCGTCGCCGAAATGACGAGAGGCAACGGCATCATGACCGCTGCGGATCTGGCCGGCTACCGGGCCATCGAGCGCAAGCCGCTGACCACACGTTACCGCGGCGTCTACGACGTCTATGTGCCGCCACCGCCAAGCTCGGGCGGCACATGCCTGCTGGAAGAACTGCACATGCTGGAGGCGTTCGACCTGAAGGCCTGGGGCCGCTGGGCACCGACGACGTTGCACGCGATGGTCGAGGCCATGCGCCGAGCCAACTACGATCGCGCGCGCTACCTGGGCGATCCGGCGCACGTGGCCATCCCGGCCGAGCTGACCACGCGTGCGTACGGCCGCCAGCTCGGGACCACCATCGATCTGCACAAGGCGACTCGCAGCCGCGATCTGGCGGCCGACATTCCCCTCGCCCAGGAAGGTGAGAGCACCACCCATTTCTCGATCATCGACGCCAGGGGCATGGCGGTCGCCAACACGTACACGCTCGAGCGTCGCTGGGGCTCGCGCATCGTGGTGAAGGACATGGGCTTCCTGCTCAACAACGACATGTTCGCGTTCAACACCGTCCCCGGCGTCACCGACACCAAGGGCGGCATCGGCACCGCGCCCAACACCATCGCGCCCGGCAAACGCCCGCTGAGCTCGCAGACGCCGACCATCGTGGCGCGAGACGGTCACGTCACCTTGATCACCGGCAGCCCCGGCAGCCGGGCCATTCCCCACACCATTCTCGAGATCCTGGTCAGCGTGCTCGACTTCGGCCTGCCGCCCGAATCCGCCGTGGCCGCGCCACGCTTCTCGCATCAGTGGCTTCCCGACGAAGTCACTTTCGAAACGCCCGAGCGCTACCCCAACCTGGTCGAGGGACTGCGGGCTCTCGGCCACGTGGTGGTCCGTCACGGGCCGGTTCCGCAAGGCGACGCCCACACGATCTGGGTCGCCGGGCCGGGGCGCTACGTGGGCGTGGCCGATGCGCGCATCAACGGCAAGGCGTCGGGCTATTGACCGAGACGGCGCGGGTCACGGCACCACGACGCCATCTTCCGCCTTGAGCCGTTCGATCTTGCGCACGCATTGCGCGCGCAGATCGCTGCGCATCTGGGAGCTGGCTTCTTCGACCGATTCGCGGGTTATGGCACCGTAGCTCTGGCACGCGGTCGA